>NZ_JBFAVD010000023.1:0-154298 GCF_040679615.1 Streptomyces sp. NPDC052225
CAGCTCACCTCTGTCCGTGTCTGTTGTCTGGTCTTGACCTGGGCCTTCTTCCCCCCCCCCCCCCCCCCGGGGGGGGGGGGGCGGGGGGCCCCCCCCCCCCCCGCCCCTCTACGTGGACGAGAAAAACGTCACTCGGCGAACGTCGCCGCCAGGGCCTCCGCGAGACCCGGCACCAGCGACGCGCCGGTGAGGACCTCGGTCGACGCGTCCTTCTCGCGCAGGCGCAGCGCCGAGTCGCGCGTGCCGTCGCGCAGCACACCGACCGTCATCCGGACCTCCTGGCGGTCCGGGTGCTCGGCGACCCACTTCGCGAGCTTCTTGTCGCTCAGGCCCTCGGGCACCGAGGCCTCGGCGGACGGCGGCAGCATGAGGCGCTCCACCGTCAGAGCGCAGCCCGCGACGGCGTCGGGCCAGGCGATGGTGCCGAGGAACTCGTCCAGCGGCTTTCCGGCAGGGATCTCGTCCTGCTCGATGGGGGTGAGGCCGGGGGCCTCCTGCTCGCCCTCCAGGCCGAGCTGGGCGGCGAGAGCGGGTTCCTGGGCGCGCAGCGCGGCCGTGTCGACAAGGGCGAAGAGGCGAGCGGGCTGGTCCCAGCCGAGGCCGGAGGCGTACTCGTCGATCTCGAGTACGGCCCGGGTGAGGGGGCTCGCTGCCATAGGAGTGTTGGGCATGGTCACAATCCTGCCTCGTTCCTCCCCCGAACCGGGAACTGAGTAAAGCGTGAGTAAGTTGCATAGGTGATGGGTCCGCGATCTCGGGGGCCTGACCGACCGATTACTGAACTTTCGAGGTGCGCACCTTGGCTTTCCAGATGCCGGACCGCGGCGGAGGCCCGACGGGGCCGCGGATCAGAGTGGGGCGGCCTTCCCGGCGTGCCCGGACGTTGCTGCTGACACTGGGCGTCCTTGCCGTGCTCGGCATGGCTTTCGTCATGTTCGCCGGGTTCTGGACGGACTGGCTCTGGTACCGGTCGGTCAAGTTCTCGTCCGTGTTCACGACGATGCTGTGGACGAAGATCGGGCTCTTCTTCGTCTTCGGACTGCTCATGGCGCTGGCCGTGGGCGTGAACATCTGGCTGGCGCACCGGCTGCGCCCGCCGCTCAGCGCCATGTCGATGGAGCAGCAGAGCCTCGACCGCTACCGGATGGGCATCGCGCCCTTCAAGAAGTGGCTGCTGCTCGGGATCACCGCCCTGGTGGGGCTGATCGCCGGCGCCTCGGCCGCGAGCCAGTGGCGCACCTGGCTGATGTTCGTGAACGGCGTGCCCTTCGGCCAGAAGGACCCGCAGTTCCACATGGACGTGTCCTTCTACGCGTTCGATCTGCCCTGGTACCGCTTCCTGCTCGGCTTCGGGTTCGCCGCCGCGGTGATCGGCCTGGTCGCCGCCGCGCTGACGCACTACCTGTACGGCGGGCTGCGCATCACGAGCCCGGGCGCGCGCGCCACGGCCGCGGCGACGGGCCATCTGTCGGTCCTGCTCGGCGTGTTCGTGACCCTGAAGGCCGTCGCCTACTGGCTCGACCGGTACGGGCTCGCGGTGAAGTCGAGCGACTTCAAGGCGACGGACAACTGGACGGGTCTGCGCTATGTGGACGCGCAGGCCTACCTGCCGGCGAAGACGATCCTGTTCTGCATCGCCATCATCTGCGCGATCCTCTTCTTCGCGACGCTGTGGCGGCGCACCTGGCAATTGCCGGTCATCGGCTTCGGCCTGATGGTGCTCTCGGCGATCCTGATCGGCGGCCTGTACCCGGCCATCGTCCAGAAGTTCCAGGTCCAGCCGAACGAGCAGTCCAAGGAAGCCCCGTACATCGAGAAGAACATCGAGGCGACCCGCAAGGCGTACGGCATCGACAAGGCGACGCCCGTCGACTACAGCGGCAAGGGGTCGGACAAGGGCACCGCGAAGCAGCGCTCGGACGCCGACTCGGCGGCCAGCTACCGCCTCAACGACCCGAACGTGGTCTCGCCGACCTTCCAGCAGCTCGAACAGCAGCGGAAGTACTACCAGTTCCCGACGACTTTGGACGTGGACCGCTACAACGGCACGGACACCGTCGTGGGCCTGCGCGAGCTGAACCTGAGCAAGCTCGACAAGCGCAACTGGATCAACGACCACTTCGTCTACACGCACGGCTACGGAGCCGTGACGGCGAAGGGCACGTCGACGTCCCAGGGCGCCCCGCAGTTCACCGAGTCGGGACTGCCCACCAGCGGCGACCTCGGCGAGTACAACCAGCGCATCTACTACGGCGAGAAGACGACGCAGTACTCGATCGTCGGCGGGCCGCAGAAGGAGCTGGACTACGAGCAGGACGACGGCACGCAGAAGACCACGAGCTACAAGGGCGACAGCGGCGTCAACCTCTCGAACCCGATCAACAGGGCCGCCTACGCGGTGTCCTTCAGCGAGCCGCAGATCCTCTACTCCGGTGCCATCGGCGAGGGTTCGCGGATCCTGTACAACCGCACTCCGAAGGAGCGCGTCGAGGCCGTCGCACCGTGGCTGACGATCGACGGCGACGCGTACCCGACGGTCGTCGGCGGCAAGGTCAAGTGGGTCGTCGACGCGTACACGACGTCGAACGGATACCCGTACGCGTCCCGTACGACGCTCGGTGACACCACGGCCGACTCGCTCAACGAGGCCGACAGCCAGCGCTCCGTGGTGGCCCAGCAGAACCAGGTCAACTACATCCGCAACTCGGTGAAGGCGACCGTCGACGCGTACACGGGCGAGGTCAAGCTCTACACGTGGGACGACAACGACCCGGTCCTGAAGACGTGGAAGAAGGCGTTCCCGGACACGGTCGAGCCCAAGAGCGCCATCCCGGCCGACCTGAAGGAGCACCTGCGCTACCCGCAGGACATGTTCAAGGTCCAGCGCGAGCTGCTGAGCCTGTACCACGTCACGGACTCGGACCAGTTCTACAACGCGTCCGACGCCTGGCAGGTCCCGAACGACCCGACCAAGAAGGACAACAGCGCGGTTCCGCCGTACTACCTGTCCATGAAGATGCCGGGCGAGACCAGCCAGCAGTTCTCGCTGACGACGACGTTCACGCCGAGCGGCAGGCCCAACCTGCGCGCCTTCATGGCGGTGGACGCCGACGCCACCAGTAAGGACTACGGGACCATAAGGCTCCTGAGAGTCACCGAGGACAAGGTCCAAGGACCTGAGCAGGTGCAGAACAAGCTCAACTCCTCGGATCCGGTGGCGAACTGGGTGCGCGACATGAAGGGCGCGGACTCGACGGTCCTGTACGGCAATCTGCTGACGGTGCCGCTCGACAAGGGCTTCCTCTACGTCGAGCCGATCTACGCACAGGGCCGCAATTCCGAGTACCCGCTGATGCGCAAGGTCGCGGTCTCGTACGGCGACAACATGGGCTTCGCCAACAACCTGTCGGAGGCGCTCAACCAGGCCTTCGAGGTCGACGGGGACACCCCCGCCGAGCCGGAGGAGCCGGGCGACGGCACCACGAAGCCGCCGGCGAACTCCACGGTGAAGGACGCCCTGACGGACGCCGAGAAGGCCTTCGAGGACGGCCAGAAGGCCCTCAAGGAAGGCGACTGGACCGCGTACGGCGAGGCACAGGACAAGTTGCAGGACGCCCTGGAGCGCGCCGAGAAGGCCCAGACAGAAGCCGACAAGAGCGCGGACAAGAGCACCGACAAGGGTGCGGACAAGAACGCTGACAAGAGCAGCGACAAGAACAGCGGTGACAAGGAGGAGGCCGGCGGCTGACCGGTCGGGAGGCCCCTCCGCGCCGTGGTACGGTTTGGACACAACGGCGCGGGGTGGAGCAGCTCGGTAGCTCGCTGGGCTCATAACCCAGAGGTCGCAGGTTCAAATCCTGTCCCCGCTACTGATGATCGAAGGCTCGGAAGCAGCAGCTTCCGGGCCTTCGGTGCGTCAGCGTCCCGGACGTCATGAGCCATTGGCATGTGCGATGCGTGTACCAAGTTCGTGCGAAGAGTGCTCCGCCCGGGGGGAGTTGGGAAATCTGTGTTTCACTTGTCGCCCTGTGGGCATGTCGACAAAACGCTGAAGTGACCTCACTGGCTGCGGTATACGAGGTGTACCCAGGTTGCAGGTGGTGCGACGATGGACGTTATGGGGGACAAGGCAACTCTGTTGGAGACAGGGCGGTTTGTGCAGCCGACAGATCGGGACGAACCCGGTGAGGCTGCCGAGGAGGCACGCCAGCGGCTGGCCGCGGAGGCCGGCGACGTCGAGGCGATGAGTGTCCTCGGCGCCATGCTGCTGCGCCGCGGAGATCTCGACGGAGCGGAGCCCCTGCTGCGCGCTGCCACGGGCGAGGGCGACCGCGCCGCGGCCAACAACCTCGGCGTCCTCCTGCACCAGCGCGGCTACGCGGATGAGGCCGCCGGATGGTGGCGGATCGCCGCCGTCGCCGGTTCGGCCCCCGCCGCCCACGCCCTCGGCCGCCACTTCCGCGAGCGCGGCGACGAACCCGCCGCCGAGTACTGGCTGCGCCAGTCCGCCGAGCAGGGCCACACCCTGGGCGCCTACGCGCTCGCCGACCTCCTGGAGCACCGCAGCGACGTCGGCGCCGAGCGCTGGATGCGCGTGGCCGCCGAGCGCGGGCACCGCGAGGCCGCGTACCGCCTCGCCCGCGCCCTCGACCGCCAGGCCGCCCAGCAGGGCCCCGACGACGTCCGCGTCCCCGAAGGCTCCGACGGTGACCGGAAGCCGGCCGCCGAGGCCGAGCAGTGGTACCGGCAGGCCGCCGCGCGCGGGCACCGCAGGGCCGCGCTGCACCTCGGCTCGATCCTGGAGAAGCGCGGCGAGCTCAAAGAGGCCGGGCGCTGGTACCTGACGTCCGCCAAGGACGGCGAGCCGCGCGCCGCGTGCGCCCTCGCGTTCCTGCTGCGCGACGCCGGGGACGAGGAGAGCGCCGCCGTGTGGTGGCTGCGCGCCGCCCAGGACGGCGACGGGAACGCGGCGAACGCGCTGGGCGCGCTGCACGCCCAGCGGGGCGAGACGCAGACCGCCGAGCGCTGGTACCGCGCCGCCATGGACGCGGGCGACAACAACGGCGCGTACAACCTCGGCCTGCTGTGCGCCGAGCAGAAGCGCACCGCGCAGGCCGAGGGCTGGTACAGACGCGCCGCCTACGCGGGTCACCGTGAGGCGGCCAACGCGCTGGCCGTGCTCCTGCTCCAGAACGGGGACGCGGTCGGGGCCGAGCCCTGGTTCTCCAAGGCGGCCGAGGCGGGCAGCGTCGACGCGGCCTTCAACCTCGGGATCCTGTACGCGGGCCGCGAGGACGAGGAGTCGCACCAGAAGGCGCTCCAGTGGTACGAGCGGGCCGCGGCCGGCGGGCACACCGAAGCCGCGCTGCAGGTCGGCATCGCGCGCCTCCTCGAAGGCGACGAGCAGACCGCCGAGCGGCATCTGCGGTGCGCGGCGGGCGGCGGCAGCGCCGAGGCGGCCTACCGGCTGGCCTCGCTGCTCGACGTGCGCAGGCCGCCGGAGGTCCGGCACGAGCTGGGCGAGCCCGTCACCGCGAAGAGCGAGTGCGAGGAGTGGTACGAGCGGGCCGCCGAGCACGGGCACCGGCGCGCGCAGGTCCGTGTCGGCATGCTGGCCGCCGCGCGCGGTGACGTGGTCGAGGCGGCGCGCTGGTACCGCGAGGCCGCCGAGGCCGGGTCCCGCAACGGCGCCTTCAACCTCGGCCTGCTGCTCGCCCGCGAGGGCAGCGAGCCGGAGGCCGCGCTGTGGTGGATGCGGGCCGCGGACGCCGGGCACGGCCGCGCCGCGCTCCGGCTCGCCCTGCTGCGGGCGCGCCGCGGCGATCTGGTCGAGGGGCAGAAGTGGGCGTCCCGTGCGGTCGAGCTCGGGCCCGCGGAGGTCGCGGAGCGGGCCGGGCGCCTGCGGGACGCGCTGCGCCAGGAGCTGACGGCGTAGCTCCGCGCGGGGCGGCGCCAAAGGGATTTGCGCTGGTCGGAGCCGTACCGTAGAGTTGCATTCATCGCCGCGGGGTGGAGCAGCTCGGTAGCTCGCTGGGCTCATAACCCAGAGGTCGCAGGTTCAAATCCTGTCCCCGCTACTGATAAGTCCGAGGCCCGGAACCGTGAGGTTCCGGGCCTTCGACGTATGTCGGGACGCCTACGAGGTGTGCCCCACGGCCTCCTCGTACAGCTTCCTGTCGACCGTCCTCGACTCCGGCAGGGGATCGCCGTCCGCGACGCCGGCCGCCTTGTATGCGGCCTGGAGGCGGTCGGTCGTGCCGCCGCGGATCTCCCAGTCCATGCGCAGCGACGGCGTCGACTCCAGGACGTCCTTGTCCGTCTTGAGCAGTCCGGCCAGCTCCGTCACGAGGGCGGGGTCCTTCTTGTAGTCGCCCGGGAAGTACGTGTTCACCGTGCGGATGTACGCGCGCAGGAGCGCGACGCCCGCGTCCGGGTCGTCCTTGAGGAGCTTCGGGCCGAAGAGGAGACCGCCGAGGGGTTCGCCCTGGGGCTGACCGCCGAGGAACGCGTAGCGCCGGTCGCCGTCGACCTTGCGCCAGACCGGGTCGAGCAGCCACGCCGAGTCGACGCCGCCGTTCTGGAGCGCGGTCAGCACGTCGGCCGAGCCGAGCTGCTGGAACTGGATCTTGTCGAGGCCGCCGCCGTGCTTCTTGAGCGCGGTGTTCATGGGGTACGAGATGACGGACCCCTTGCCGATCATCGTGCCCATCTTGCGCCCTGCCATCTCCACCTGGGCGGCGCTCTGGCCGTCCTTCAGGCGCACCCACAGGCCGGACTTCGACTTCGGGTCGGGGGAGAAGTTCCCGGCGACCCACTTAATGTCGAAGCCGCCCAGGATGCCGTTCATGACGGCGGCCTCGGGCGCTGCCCACTGGGCGTCGATGTCGCCCTTGGCGAGGAGCGGCAGGGCGTCCGGGGTGGGCAGGACCTTGAGGGTGATGTCCAGACCCTCCTTCTTGAACTCGCCCTTCTCGACAGCCATTTCGAGCGGCGCCACGTACTCGGCGCTGAGCGTGCCCGTGGCGATCGTCAGCTTGCGGGTCCTGGCGAGTTCGACCGGGGCGGGGGCGCCGGCGGCGCAGCGGGCCGGCTTCCGGTCGGGGGAGAGGTCGGAGGGGTCGGTCCAGCTTCCCTTGCCGCAGCCCTCAACTGCCGTGATCGTACGGGGCTTCGCGGCCGACGAACCGGACGAGGCGCCGTTCTCGGCGCACGCGCTCGCGCCGATCAGCAGGGCGCCGCTCACGAGCAGCGTCGTACCCACGTTTCTGGTGCGCATGGAACCTCCGTACACAAAGGTGAGTTCAGGACTGGCCGCGGCCGCGGTCGCGCGGGGCCCACGGGGTGAGCAACCGGCCCGCGAGACGTACCAGTTCGGAGAAGACGACGCCGAGGACGGCCACGCAGACGATGCCGACGAACATCACGTCGTTCTGGAAGAGGGCGCGGGCGTCGAAGATGAGGTGGCCGAGGCCGTTCGTCGCGGCGATCTGTTCCGAGGCGACGATGACGAGGACCGCGACGCCCGCCGCGATGCGCGCGCCGACCAGGACGGCGGGGAGCGAGGCGGGCAGCAGGACGTGGCGGAACATCTGCCACGGGGAGGCGCCGAAGACCTGGCCGGCGTCGCGGTGGCCGGACGGCACGGAGATCACTGCCGCCATCGTCGAGATCCACACGAAGAAGAAGACGGTCGCGGCGACGAGCGCGATCTGGGGGCCCTCGCCGAGCCCGAACATGTTGAGGAAGACGGGGAGCAGGGCCAGCTTCGGGACGACGTACAGGGCGTCGAGGAGGGGTTCGAGGGCCGCGCGGATCAAGGGGACCGAACCCATGAGGAGGCCGAGGAGGTAGCCCGTCGCCGTGCCGATCGCGTAGCCGGCGAGGACGCGCTTGAGGGTGGCCCACACGTCCGGCCACAGGTCGCCGGCGGCCGCGCGGTCCCAGCCGTCGGCCAGGATCGTGGACGGGGCGGGGTAGACGCGGGCGTCGATCCAGGCCTGCGTCGCGGCCAGTTGCCACAGCAGGACGAGGGCGAGGGGGACGGCGGCCGCGAGGGAGAGTTCCAGGGCGCGGCGCCTGCGGCGGGTGCGGACGGGGTGGAGTTCCTGCGGGCCCGGGGCGCGGACCAGGAGGCCGTCGGTGTCCTTGGCGGGGGCCGTCGTCGTCATGCCGGGACCGCCTCCTGGTGCACCTCGCCGCGCAGCAGGTCCCACAACTCGCCCTTGAGGGAGGTGAACTCGGGCGTGGAGCGGATGTCCCCCGTGCGCGGGCGGGGGAACGGCGGGCGGCGTTCGGCGATCACGCGGCCCGGCCGGGCCGACATCACGAGGACGCGGTCGCCGAGGACGATCGCCTCCTCCAGGCTGTGCGTGATGAAGAGGGTCGTGGTCTGCGTCGTCTGGGTCAGGGCGAGGAGTTCGTCCTGGAGGATCGTGCGGAGCTGGGCGTCGAGCGCGGCGAAGGGCTCGTCCATGAGCAGGATCTCGGGTTCGACCGCCAACGCCCGTGCGATCGCCACGCGTTGGCGCATGCCGCCGGAGAGGGCCGCGGGGTGGGCGTCGGCGAAGTCGGCGAGGCCCATGCGGGTCAGCCAGTCGCGGGCGCGGGCGGTGGCCTCCTTGCGGGGGACCTTCTGGATGTCGAGGCCGAAGCGGACGTTGGCCAGGACCGTCTTCCAGTCGTAGATGCCGTAGTCCTGGAAGATCATCGCGGCCGGGCGGGGGCTGTCGGTGCGGATCTCCAGGGTGCCGGTGGAGGGGCGGGTCAGGCCCGCGGCTATCCGGAGCAGGGTGGATTTGCCGCAGCCCGACGGGCCTACGACGCAGACGAATTCGCCGGGGGCGAGGGTGAGGTTCAGCGGGCCCAGGGCGTGGGTGGTGTCGAAGGTTCGGGTGAGGTCTGTGGCGCGGAGTTTGTGGGCCATGGGCCCTCCGGGGTGCGGGATTGTCGTGGGCGCCGGTGAGAATATGACGGGGTGTCAGATTTCGGAAGAGGATTCGGAAGAGGATGTGGGGAGCGTGGGTTGTTGCCGGGTGCGGGTTCGCTGTGGTTGCTCGCGCCCCGCGGCGGAGCCGCAAATCGATACAGCCCCGCGCCCCTTGCGGGGCGCAGCAATAAGGCCCGCACCTTGCAGGTGCGGGCCTTATTGCTGCGTGTAAGGAAGCTACGCCTTCGTCGCGCAGTTCGGGCACAAGCCCCTGTACGTGACCTCTACGTCCGAGATCGTGAAGCCGAAGCGCTCCGTGTCGGGGAGGTCCGTCAGCGGGTTGCCGCTCGGGTGGACGTCGCGGATCTGGCCGCACTGGGCGCAGACCAGGTGCTGGTGCGGACGGTGCGCGTTCGGGTCGTACCGCTTCGCGCGCTTGTCCGTGGCGACCTCGATGACTTCGCCGAGGGAGACCATCTCGCCCAGCGTGTTGTACACGGTGGCGCGGGAGATCTCGGGAAGCCTGGCGACGGCACGGGCGTGCACCTCGTCGGCCGTCAGATGGACGTGGTCCCCGTCGAGGACCTCGGCCACGACGCGCCGCTGGGCGGTCATACGCCAGCCGCGTCCGCGCAGTCGTTCCAACAGGTCACTCATGCAGGCCAGCCTAACAGTCAAGGGACCCAGGTCCCGAACGGGCGTAACTTTGGAGCATTGCTTGACTTAGACATTGTCCATTGTAGGATCACAAACGGCTCAGGCCAAGCGACAGGACGACTCCGGAAGGGCCCCAATGTCCGAGAACCATGAAGCAATCGTCACTGACCCGAAGGCTGAGGGGACGGGCGGTTGCCCGGTCGCGCACGGGCGTGCGGCGCACCCGACCCAGGGCGGCGGAAACCGGCAGTGGTGGCCGGAGCGGCTCAATCTGAAGATCCTCGCCAAGAACCCCGCGGTGTCGAACCCGATGGGCGACGACTTCGACTACGCCGAGGCGTTCAACGCCCTCGACCTGCCCGCCGTGAAGCGGGACATCGCCGAGGTGCTCACCACCTCGCAGGACTGGTGGCCGGCCGACTTCGGCAACTACGGCCCGCTGATGATCCGTATGGCCTGGCACTCCGCCGGTACCTACCGCATCAGCGACGGCCGCGGTGGCGCGGGCGCCGGGCAGCAGCGGTTCGCGCCGCTCAACAGCTGGCCGGACAACGCCTCGCTCGACAAGGCCCGCCGTCTGCTGTGGCCGGTCAAGAAGAAGTACGGCAAGAGCATCTCGTGGGCCGACCTCATGATCCTCACGGGCAACGTGGCGCTGGAGACGATGGGCTTCAAGACCTTCGGCTTCGCCGGCGGCCGCGAGGACGTGTGGGAGCCCGAGGAGGACGTGTACTGGGGCCCCGAGACCGAGTGGCTCGGCGACGGCCGCTACACCGGCGACCGCGAGCTGGAGAACCCGCTCGGCGCCGTCCAGATGGGCCTCATCTACGTCAACCCCGAGGGCCCCAACGGCAACCCGGACCCGATCGCCGCGGCCCGCGACATCCGTGAGACGTTCCGCCGCATGGCGATGAACGACGAGGAGACCGTCGCCCTCATCGCCGGTGGCCACACCTTCGGCAAGACCCACGGCGCGGGCCCCGCGGACAACGTGCAGGCCGACCCCGAGGCCGCCCCCATGGAGCAGCTGGGCCTCGGCTGGAAGTCCACGTACGGCACGGGCGTCGGCAAGGACGCCATCACCTCCGGCCTCGAGGTGACGTGGACGAGCACCCCGACCCAGTGGAGCAACGGGTTCTTCGCGAACCTCTTCGAGTACGAGTACGAGCTCACCAAGAGCCCGGCCGGCGCCCACCAGTGGGTCGCGAAGGACGCCGAGGAGACCATCCCGGACGCCTTCGACTCCTCGAAGAAGCACAAGCCGACGATGCTCACCACCGACCTGTCGCTGCGCTTCGACCCGATCTACGAGCAGATCTCGCGCCGCTTCTACGAGAACCCCGACCAGTTCGCGGACGCCTTCGCCCGCGCCTGGTACAAGCTGACGCACCGCGACATGGGCCCGGTCGTCCGCTACCTCGGCCCGGAGGTTCCCTCCGAGGAGCTGCTGTGGCAGGACCCGCTGCCGGCCCGCACCGGTGAGCTGATCGACGACGCGGACATCGCGGCCCTCAAGGAGCGCGTCCTCGCCTCCGGCCACTCGGTCTCCGAGCTCGTCTCCGCCGCCTGGGCCTCCGCGTCCTCCTTCCGCGGCAGCGACAAGCGCGGCGGTGCCAACGGCGCCCGCGTCCGCCTGGAGCCGCAGCGCAACTGGGAGGTCAACAACCCCGACCAGCTCGCCGCGGTCCTGCGCACCCTCGAAGGCATCCAGGAGTCCTTCAACGCCCAGGGTGGCAAGCAGGTCTCGCTCGCCGACCTGATCGTGCTCGCGGGCTCGGCGGCCGTCGAGAAGGCCGCCAAGGACGCCGGTCACGACGTGACCGTGCCGTTCAGCGCGGGCCGCGTCGACGCCTCGCAGGAGCAGACGGACGTCGAGTCGTTCGCCGCGCTCGAGCCGACCGCCGACGGCTTCCGCAACTACGTGGGCAAGGGCAACCGCCTCCCCGCCGAGTACCTGCTGCTCGACAAGGCGAACCTGCTCACCCTGAGCGCGCCCGAGCTGACGGTCCTCGTCGGCGGCCTGCGCGTCCTGGGCGCCAACCACGCCCAGTCCAAGCACGGCGTCCTCACGGACCGTCCCGGCACGCTGACGAACGACTTCTTCGTCAACCTGCTCGACCTGGACACCGAGTGGAAGTCCACGTCCGAGGCGCAGGACGAGTTCGAGGCGCGCGACGCGTCGGGCACGGTCAAGTGGACCGGCACCCGCGCCGACCTCGTCTTCGGCTCGAACTCCGAGCTGCGCGCCGTCGCCGAGGTCTACGCGAGCGACGACGCGAAGGAGAAGTTCGTGAACGACTTCGTCGCCGCGTGGGCCAAGGTCATGGACCTCGACCGGTTCGACCTGGTCTGAGTTCTGACAGTTGAGTAGAAGAGGGCCGGTTCCCTTCGGGGGCCGGCCCTCTTTGTCGTACGCGCATCGCCGTACGCGAATCCTCTTACGGAAATCCTCGTACGGGGATCAGACCGTCAGGGCCGTGGCCGCCGCGTGCCGCTTGGCCGGGGCCCAGCAGCGGATGATGTCGCGGACCGAGACGATGCCGATCGCCTCCTGGCCGTCGAGCACGATCAGATGACGGAAGCCGCCGTGCGACATGGCCTCCGCGGCGTCGTCGAGGGTCCAGGCCGGGGCGGCGAAGACGACGTCCGTCGTGGTGTGGGTGCCTGCCGTCTCGTGGTCGGGGTTCTGGTTCAGGCCGACGGAGTTGAGGATGTCGCGCTCGGTCAGGATGCCGATGCCGGAGCCGTCGGGGTCGAGGACCACGGCCGCTCCGACGCGGCGGGCGGACATCAGCCGGGCCGCCTGGCGCAGGGTGTGGGTGGGACCGATGGTGAGGACCATCGTGCTCATGGCGTCACGGACGAGCATGGATGGAGCCACCTTTCCTGTGTGAGTCACCTGTGGGACCGCGAGAAACGGTTCACAAGTTCACAAGTGGGGGACTCTCAGAGTTACAGGTAAAGGGAGTGTCAACAAGGGGGCGCGGGAGGTGAGTTCAGGCGCGCAGGTAGCTCAACAGCTCGTCGTGCAGCAGGCCGTTCGACGCCGCCGCGTTGCCGCTGTGCGGGCCGGGGCGGCCGTCGAGGCCGGTGAACGTGCCGCCCGCCTCCGTCACCACGATCGCCGGCGCCGCCATGTCCCAGAGCGAGAGCTCCGGCTCGGCGCAGATGTCGATCGAGCCCTCGGCGACCATCATGTACGGCCAGAAGTCGCCGTAGCCGCGCGTGCGCCACACGTCCCGCGTCAGGTCGAGGAACCCGTCGAGCCGGTTCTGCTCCTCCCAGCCGGTCAGCGAGGAGTACGCGAACGACGCGTCGGACATCCGCCCCACCTTGGAGACGTGCAGCCGGGACGCCGAGGTCAGGCTGCGGCCCGTGTACGCGCCCGCGCCCTTCGCCGCCCACCAGCGCCGGCCGAGCGCGGGCGCCGAGACGACACCGACGACCGGCTGGTAGCCGCCCTCGCCCGCCTCCATGAGGGAGATCAGCGTGGCCCACACCGGGACGCCGCGCACGTAGTTCTTCGTGCCGTCGATCGGGTCGATCACCCAGCGGCGCGGGCCCGTGCCCTCGATGCCGTACTCCTCGCCGAGGACCGCGTCGCGCGGCCTGGCGCGCTGGAGGTTGCCACGGATCAGCTCCTCGGCGGCCTTGTCGGCCTCGCTCACCGGCGTCATGTCCGGCTTCGTCTCCACCTTCAGGTCGAGAGCCTTGAAGCGGTCCATCGTCGCGGCGTCGGCGACGTCGGCGAGGACGTGGGCGAGGCGCAGATCATCGTGGTAGTCGGGCATGAGTGAACAGTATCGATCGTGGTCGGTCCGCTGCTACAGGGCCTGATCCCGCGGCCGCCCGGGACGGGTCGCGCGGACTATTGACAGTGCGTACGAGCGCGTCAACTCTGACGGGACAAGCCGTACGCACCCTGCGGCCCCGGGAGGCGACGATGCCTGCAGCGCGGGAATCCCTACTGGACGCGGCCTACACGGCGCTGGCCCGCCGCCCCTGGTCCGGGGTGCGGATGGTGGACGTCGCCGCGGTCGCCGGGGTCTCCCGGCAGACCCTCTACAACGAGTTCGGCAGCAAGGAAGGCCTGGCCCGCGCCCTCGTGCGACGCGAGGCCGACGCCTATCTCGCCGGCGTCGACCGGGCGCTGAAGGAGGGCGGCCTCGACACGGTCGCCGAGTGGACGGTGGCCAGCGCCCGCCGCAATCCGCTGGTGCGGGCCGTGCTGACCGGCTGCTGGAGCGAGCGGCTGCCCTCGCCGACGCTGTCCGCGGTGCCCTCGTCCTCGGCCGTGCCCGCGCAGCGCCGCGCGGACGGCCCGCTGCCCGCGCCGACCGACTTCGTCAGTGCCGTACGGGACCGGACCGTGGCCGCGCTCGGATCACCGGGCGCCGCGAAGAACGAGGTGGAGACGCTGGCCCGGGACTGCGAACTGGCGGTGCGGCTCGCGCTGTCGTGCGTGATGGTGCCGCCGGGGGAAGGCGGGGTGGGCCGGATGGTGCGGGAGGCCATCCGGCCCGGACGCGTCGCAGGCTAGGACTCTTTGAGGGGCCTCAGTGCGCGGAGCCGGACAGCTGGAGGCCGATCACGCCCGCGATCACCAGGCTGATCGAGACGATCTTGAGAGTGGAGACCACGTCGCCGAGGAAGATCATTCCGTAGATCGCGGTGCCGGCCGCGCCGATGCCCGTCCACACCGCGTACGCCGGGCCCACGTCGAGCTTCTTCAGGGAGAGCGTGAGCAGGCCGAAGCTGCCCAGGGCGAACGCGGCGAACGCGATCGTCGGCCACAGCCGCGTGAAGCCGTGCGAGAGCTTCAGACAGACGGCGAAACCGGTCTCGAGCATCCCCGCGACGACCACCAGCAGCCACGCCATGTGTTGTGCCTCCCGCGTTCCACTGATCTCGGTCTGTTGATCTCGGTCTGCCGAGGGTCCGATCTCGATCTTGCGTCCGGCTCGGTGCGATTATGCCTTTACCGGTGCGCGGGGGCAGCAAACAAGCCGGAGGTCAGTCGCCATCGCGGCGCTCGCGGGTCGCGAGCAGCCGGCGCAGCGAGTACAGGCGCGCCGGGTCCGCGTGACCCTCCTCCACCCAGGCGTCCAGGGCGCATTCCGGCTCGTCGTGGCTGCACGCGCGCGGGCAGTTCTCCGTGCCGGGCTCCAGGTCGGGGAAGGCGTGGATGACCCGGGACGGGTCCACATGGTGGAGGCCGAACGAGCGGACGCCCGGGGTGTCGACCACCCAGCCCGCGTCGTCGGACAGCGGCAGCGCGAGCGCGGACGTGGTGGTGTGCCGGCCGCGGCCCGTGACCGCGTTGACATGCCCGGTCGAACGCCGCTGATCCTGCGGGACAAGCGCGTTGACCAGGGTCGTCTTGCCGACGCCCGAGTGCCCGACGAACGCCGTGATCTTCCCGTCGAGCTGCTCGCGCACCCGCGCCACCGCCGTGCCGTTCTCCAGCTCCTCGCGGCTGGTCACGACGTAGGGGATGTCCAGGTCGCCGTAGAGCTCCAGGAGCTTGTCGGGCGGGGCCAGGTCCGACTTCGTCAGGACCAGGAGCGGGGTGAGACCACCGTCGAACGCCGCCACGAGACAGCGGTCGATCATGCGCGGGCGCGGCTCGGGGTCGGCAAGCGCGGTGACGATGGCCAGCTGGTCCGCGTTGGCGACGACGACGCGCTCGTACGGGTCGTCGTCGTCCGCCGTGCGGCGCAGCAGCGAGCTGCGCGGTTCGATACGGACGATGCGCGCGAGCGTGTCCTTCTTGCCGGACAGATCACCGACGACGGAGACCCGGTCACCCACCACCGCCGCCTTGCGGCCCAGCTCGCGGGCCTTCATCGCGGTGACGGGGATGTCGTCGATCAGGACGGTCAGGCGGCCCCGGTCGACGGTGAGGACCATGCCCTCGGCAGCGTCCTCGTGCTTGGGGCGGATGTTGGTCCGCGGCCGGTTGCCCTTGCGGTTCGGGCGCTGGCGGATGTCGTCCTCGTCGGTGTTCTTGCTGTAGCGGCGCATCGCGTCTCGTTCCCTACGCCCGGCCTGCCTGGAGCATCCCGGTCCACATGTCGGGGAAGTCGGGCAGCGTCTTCGCCGTCGTCGCGACGTTCTCGATCTGTACGCCCTCCACGGCCAGGCCGATGATCGCGCCCGCCGTCGCCATCCGGTGGTCGTCGTACGTGTGGAAGATCCCGCCGTGCAGCCGGCGCGGGCGGATGTGCAGACCGTCGGCCGTCTCCGTCACGTCACCGCCCAGCTCGTTGATCTCCTTGGTGAGCGCGGCCAGGCGGTCCGTCTCGTGCAGCCGCAGGTGGGCGACACCGCGCAGCGTGGACGGGCCGTCGGCGAGGGCGGCCACGGCGGCGATGCCCGGGGTCAGCTCACCGACCTCGCTCAGGTCCACGTCGATGCCGTGGATCGTGCCGGTGCCGGTGAACTCCAGCCCGTTCTCGGTCAGTTCGCAGCTGCCGCCCATCTGCGTGAAGATGTCGCGCAGCGCGTCACCGGGCTGCGTGGTGTGGGCGGGCCAGTCGGGGATCGTGACCGTGCCGCCGGCGATCAGGGCCGCGGCCAGGAACGGCTGGGCGTTCGAGAGGTCCGGCTCGATGGTGATGTCGCGGCCGAGCAGCGCGCCCGGCGTCACCCGCCACACGTTCGCCTCGCCGCCCGACTCCGGGGTGTCCACCTGGGCGCCGACCGCGCGCAGCATGTCGACCGTCATCCGGATGTGCGGCATGGAGGGGAGCGAGGAGCCCGTGTGCCGGAGCTCCACGCCCTGGTTGAAGCGCGGCGCGGACAGCAGCAGGGCGCTCACGAACTGGGACGAGGACGAGGCGTCGATCTCGACCGGGCCGCCGTCGAGCGCGCCCCCGCCGTGCACGGTCAGCGGCAGCGCGCCGCGCCCCTCGTCGTCGATCCGGGCGCCGAGCGCGCGCAGCGCGTCGATCACGCCGTGCAGCGGACGCTCGTACGACCGCGGGTCGCCGTCGAAGCGGATCGGACCGTCGGCGAGCGCGGCGACCGGCGGCAGGAAGCGCATGACCGTGCCCGCGTTGCCGACGTCGACCGTGGCCGGGCCCTGGAGGCCGGACGGGATGACCCGCCACGCCTCACCGGAGCCGTCGGGACCCACGCCCTCCTCGATGCCCACGCCCATCGCGCGCAGCGCGCCCGCCATCAGGAGGGTGTCGCGCGAGCGCAGCGGGCGGCGCAGCCAGCCCGGCTCCGCGGCGAGCGCGGCCAGCACGAGCGCGCGGTTGGTCACGGATTTGGACCCCGGCACCTGGACGGTGGCGTCGACGGCTCCGCTCGCGAGAGGGGCCGGCCAGAGTGCGGTGTGCGCGGGGTTCGAGGTCATGCCTTTACTTTAGTGGGCCCGGCAGGACCCACCTGTTCACAGACCGAGCAGCCAGCGACCGCCGCCCAGCAGTGCGCACAGTGAGACGGCGTGGAAGAAAAAGAGCCACATTCCCGCGGGGACGTGTGTGAGGCGGGAGAGCTGATCGGCGTCCGAGTCACCGGCGCCCCCGCGGCGCCGCTTCGACTGGAGCTCGAACGCGGGCCGCACACCGCCGAGCAGCAGGAACCACACCACCGCGTACGCGAAGGCCGCCTGCACCTGCGGTCCGGCCAGCCAGGACACCAGCAGGAACGCTCCGCCGGCCACCACGACCGTCAGCACGCCGTACGCGTTCCTGATCATCACCAGCATCGCCACGAGCAGCGCCGTCGCCAGCCACAGCAGCAGCGTGATGTGCCCCTCAGCGAGCAGGGCGGCGCCGCCGAGGCCGAGCAGCGGCGGGGCCGTGTACCCGGCGGCCGCGGTCAGGATCATGCCGAGGCCGGTCGGTTTTCCGCGGCTGACCGTCAGGCCGCTGGTGTCCGAGTGCAGCCGGATGCCGTCGAGGCGGCGGCCCATCAGGAGGGCGATCAGGCCGTGGCCGCCCTCGTGGGCGATGGTGATGGCGTTGCGGGAGAGGCGCCAGACGTTGTGCGGGACGATCGCGGCGAGCGCGACGACGCCGGTGGCGATCACCACCCACTGGTCGGGGTCGGTCTGGGTCCCGAAGATCCTGTCCCAGAGGCTGGTGTCCATGGTCTTTCCGGGCTCCCGTTCGGTGGAGGGCTTGCTTCTGGCACTGTGGCACGTATGTGCGGACGGTATGCATCGAGTCGTAGGCCCGAGGATCTCGCAGGAATCTTTGAGATCGAGAAGTGGGAGCCGCAGGAGGCCCTGGCACCCGACTACAACGTGGCTCCTACGAAGGAGGTCTACGCGGTGCTCGACCGCCCCGTGAAAGACGCCGACGATCCGCGTCCGGTTCGCCAGCTGCGCACACTCAAGTGGGGCCTGGTGCCCTCGTGGGCCAAGACGCCGGAGGGCGGCGCCCGCATGATCAACGCGCGCGCCGAGACGGTCCACGAGAAGCCCTCGTTCCGGCGGGCGTTCTCGACGCGGCGGTGCATCATCCCCGCCGACGGCTATTACGAGTGGGTGACCGGGTCGGGGGAGCGGGACCTGGAGGTCGAGGGCAAGAAGAAGCGCCCGCGCAAGCAGCCGTACTTCGTGACGCCCGCGGACGGGTCCGTCTTCGCCATGGCCGGGCTCTACGAGTTCTGGCGCGACCGCACGCTGCCGGACGAGCATCCGCTGGCCTGGTGGGTGACGTGCTCCGTGATCACGCTGGAGGCGGAGACCGCTCCGCTCGGGGTCGCGCCGAAGGAGGGGCCGCGGTCGCTCGCGGACATTCACCCGCGGATGCCGTTGATGCTGACGCCGGACCGGTGGGACGCGTGGCTGGACCCGTCGCGTACGGATCCGGAGGACGTCAGGGGGCTTCTGGCGCCGCCGCCGGAGGGGCTGATGCGGGCGTATCCCGTGTCGACCGCGGTCAGCAATGTCCGCAACAACGGGCCCGAGCTGCTGGAGGAGCTGGAGGGGCCCGAGGTGGGGACGTTGTTCTAGGCGCCGTCGGGGGGCCTGTTCAGTTCGTCTGCGGGTGCGTGGGGGCTGGTCGCGCAGTTCCCCGCGCCCCTGAAATGCAGACGCTTCGCGTCGCATTTCCCCGACGCGAACGCGCCCGATGAGATGCCGCACCGAAGGTGCGCATCTCAGGGGCGCGGGGAACTGCGCGAGCAACCCCCACCGGACCCGCACCCCGCAACGAACCGGACAAGGCACCATGATCCCGTGACCCGCACCACAGACACCGTCCCCACCGAGACCGGCGACGCCCGCGTCACCTGGTACCCCGCGGCGACCCCCACCCTGATCCTGGCGGCGAGCCACGGCGCGGGTGGCGGGATCGAGGCGAGGGATCTTCAGGCCCTCGCCGCGACCCTGCCCGCCCACGGAGTGACCGTCGCCCTCGTCGAGCAGCCCTGGCGCGTCGCCGGCAAGAAGGTGGCCCCCGCGCCGAAGACCCTGGACACCGGATGGCGCGGCGTATGGCCCGCTCTGGCCGAACCCGGACTCCCGGTGATCGCCGGAGGCAGAAGCGCCGGGGCCCGCGTCGCCTGCCGCACCGCGAAGGAGCTGGGCGCCGCCGCCGTGCTCGCGCTGAGCTTCCCGCTGCACCCGCCGGGCAAGCCCGAGAAGTCCCGCGCCGACGAACTCCTCGGCGCAGGGGTGCCGACCCTCGTCGTGCAGGGCGGCAACGACCCCTTCGGCAAGCCCGCCGAGTTCCCCCGCCCGGCCGCGTTCCAGCTGGTCGAAGTCCCGTACGGGGACCACGGATTCGCCGTACCGAAGCGCGCGGACGTCACCCAGGACGAGGCTCTCGCGGTGATCACGGACGCCGTCGTCGAGTGGACCGGATCACTCGCGTAGCGCACGGGAATGTTGAGCGCGGGACGACTGTTGTCGCCATTGTCGGAACACAGTCAGTACGAGAGGAAGTCCGCCGCATGGGTTCGACCATCTGCCCGCAGCGCAGTACCGCTCCTGAGCTGGAGTGGAGCGTGCTGAGCGCGGCCAAGAACGCTCCTATTCGGGCGGCGGGCGGACCGGATCGTCGTCTATCCTCCGATTCGAGTGGGACCTCGCTGGGTCTCACGACGTCGTTGGAGGAGGTGGGTCCGGTCACAGGGACCGACGCAGGGACCGAACATGGCCAGGCGGACGAGCGCCCGGAGCCGGCGGAGAGCACTGCCGAGCGGAACGCCCGCTTCGAGCGGGACGCGCTGGAGTTCCTCGACCAGATGTACTCCGCGGCGCTGCGCATGACGCGCAACCCGGCGGACGCGGAGGACCTGGTGCAGGAGACGTACGCGAAGGCGTACGCGTCGTTCCACCAGTTCCGCGAGGGCACCAACCTCAAGGCGTGGCTGTACCGGATCCTCACGAACACCTTCATCAACTCGTACCGCAAGAAGCAGCGCGAGCCCCAGCGCAGTGCGGCCGAGGAGATCGAGGACTGGCAGCTGGCGCGTGCCGAGTCGCACATGTCGACCGGTCTGCGCTCCGCCGAGTCGCAGGCGCTCGATCACCTGCCCGACTCGGACGTGAAGTCGGCGCTGCAGGCGATCCCGGAGGAATTCCGCATCGCCGTCTATCTCGCCGACGTAGAGGGCTTTGCGTACAAGGAGATCGCGGACATCATGGGGACACCCATCGGGACAGTGATGTCCCGGCTCCACCGGGGCCGCCGCCAGCTGCGCGGCATGCTGGAGGACTACGCCCGTGACCGCGGGCTCGTCCCGGCCGGCGCCGGAGAGTCGAACGACGCGAAAGGCTCGGGCTCATGAGCTGCGGAGAGCCGCACGAGACGGACTGCAGTGAGGTCCTGGATCACCTCTACGAGTATCTCGACCACGAGATGCCCGACCCGGACTGCACCAAGTTCGAGGTGCACTTCGAGGAGTGCTCCCCGTGCCTGGAGAAGTACGGCCTGGAGCAGGCCGTGAAGAAGCTGGTCAAGCGGTGCTGCGGCTCGGACGACGTGCCCAGCGACCTGCGGGCCAAGGTCATGGGGCGGATCGAAGTGATCCGTTCCGGACAGGCCGCACCCGACGACGGCATGGGTAACTCCCTCACCTGACAGCGGAGTTCGGCCCTGGCCCGCTCCTGCGGCCCGTTCGTCACTTCGTTCACCCGATCGTGCTAATCCGGGGCCTCGCGGCCCCGGTATTCCGCGCGATGCCGCACCCGTGCCGCGCCCCGCGTCCTATTCTCCGTGAACTGAACGCCACGGGGAGGGAGTTGGGGCATGCGGTCGGTTCCGCCGGTGGCCCGCGCCTATGTGCTCCTGGCCGTCGGCGCCGCCCTCGTGTGCGCCGCGCCCGCGTTCACCCCCGCCACCTCCTGGCCCGCCGTCGCGCTGCTCGCCTGCGTGTACGCGGGCTGCGAGCAGGTCGGGCGGTGCCGGATCCTGGGGCGCCGGGCGCCCAAGGGCATGGGGACGTTCTTCCCCGTGCTGCTCGCAGGAGCGTTTCTGCTGCCGCCGGCCGCCGCCGCGCTCGTCGCCCTGCCCGGAGCGCTGCTCGCCCGCGTCGAACAGCGGCCCGCGGGGCTGCGCCGGACCTGGCGGGCGGCCCAACTCGCCCTCGCGCTCTGGGCGTCGGCGCGGGTCTTCGGCGCGCTCGGCGGGCCCGAGGCGGTCTCCACGCCGCGCTTCCCGTACGCCCTGGTGCCCGCTGCCGCCGCCGTCCTCGCCTTCTGCGCCGCCCTCACCGTCCTCGACTGCGGCATCCTCGCCACCGCCGAGCGGGCCCCCGTGCGCCGCGCCTGGCCAGGACTCTTCCTGCGCTCCCTCGGGCCGGTCGCCGTGCACGGCCTGGCCGGACTGGTGATGGCGGTGCTCTGGGCGAGCACGTACGGGCCGGTCGCGTCGCTGCTCGTGCTGCTCCCCATGTACATCTCCTGCTGGGTCTTCGCCCAGTACCAGCGCGAGCGCGCCGCCCACCAGGCGACCATCCGGGCCCTGGTGCAGGCCGTCGACATCAAGGACGGGTACACGCGCGGGCACAGCGAGCGGGTCGGGCAGGCGTCGATGATGATCGCCCGCGAGCTGGGCATGGACGACGAGCGGGTCGAGGTCCTGCGGTTCGCCGGGATCCTGCACGACGTGGGCAAACTCGGCGTCCCCACCCGGCTGTTGAGGAAGGACGGGCCGCTCACCCCCGAGGAGCGCGAGGTCATCCAGCTGCACCCTGAGTACGGGCACGAGATGGTGCGCGGCATCGGCTTCCTCGGTGAGGCGCGGGCCGCGATCCTCCACCACCACGAGCGGCTCGACGGCAGCGGATACCCGTACGGGCTCGCGGGGCCGCAGATCCCCGAGTACGCCCGGGTGGTCGCGGTGGCCGACGCGTTCGACGCCATGACCTCCACGCGGACGTACTCGCGGGCGAGGCCCGTGCCCGTCGCCCTCGCGGAGCTGGAGCGGTGCGCGGGGTCGCAGTTCGACCCGGTGATGGTGGACGCGCTGGTGCGGGTGCTGCGGCGGGAGGGCTGGCACCCCGTGGTCACGGCGGACGAGACGGCGCCGGTGCCCGCGCCCCGCACGGAGGGCGTTCCGGTGCCGGGGGCGGCGTCCCGGTGACGGGGGCGCAGGCCGGTGCGGCGCGGGTGCCCCTGTTCGTGGTCGGCGTGTACGCCGTCGCCTGCGCTGTCACCGTCGTCGCACTCGGCGAGACCCTCTGGCGCGGCGTCGACGACCGGGGCGTCGCCCTCGCCTTCGGTGTGCTCGTCGCCGTGGGCGAGCTGGCGCGCTGGGGCGGCGGCGGGGACCGGGAGCCGGCGCCGCTCGGGGCCGCGGGCGCACTGGCGTACGCGCTGCTCGGCACGGCGGCGGGGCAGCCCACGCACCACGGCGTGGGGCAGGTCGTGACCATCGCCGTGGCGGGCGCGCTCGTCGGCTGCGTCCCGCACGTCGCCCGCGGCAAGGGGCCCACGCTCGACCACATGGCACGGCGGGTGCTGACCGTGGGGTTCGCCGCCGTGTGCTTCCAACCGCTCTACAACCAGGGCAAGTTGGAGGAGTGGCTCGGCGACGGAGCGCCCTACGCGCTGCTCATCGCCGGGCTGCTCGCGCTGACCGCGCTGTGCGACGCCGTGCTCGCCGCGGCCATGGTGCACGCCCGCACCCGGTGGCCGTTCGGCCCGCTCCTGCGCGACGAACTGCGGGCCATGCTCGGCATCGGGTCCGCCGTGTGCGCGACGGGGGCCGTGATGGCGCTCGCCGTGGCCGTCGCCGGGCTGTGGGCGCTGCCCGTCATCAGCCTGCCGCTGCTCCTGACCCAGCTGGCGTTCCGGCGCTACTCCGCCGTGAAGGCCACGTACCGCCAGACGATCGCCTCGCTGGCCCGCGCCACCGAGATCGCCGGGTACACCCCGCACGGGCATGCCCTGCGGGTCGCGGCGCTCAGCCGTGCCGTCGGACGTGACCTGGGGCTTTCCGAGCCCGACCTGACCGTCCTGGAGTACGCGGCCCTGATGCACGACATCGGGCAGCTCTCCCTGCTCGACCCCGTCGCCGAAGGGGCCACCGCCGTGCTGCCCACCGCCCAGCAGCGGCGGATAGCGCTGCTCGGCGGCGCCGTCGTCCGGCAGACCGGGGTGGACGCCCAGGTCGCCGTCGTCGTCGAGCGGCAGGCCGATCCGTACCGGGAGCAGCCGCTGCCCGCACGGATTGTGCGGACAGCGAACGCGTACGACGAGATGTCGAGGGAACAGGGCCCTCAGGGGCCGCTCACGGCCCTGGAGCGACTGCGCCTGGCCACGGGCCGCGACTACCAGCCGGAGGTCGTGGAAGCGCTGGCCAGAGTGGTCGCCCACCCGGGTCTGCGCCTAGGGTCGGCTGGGTAACCCATGGGTAATGAGCGGGCGTCCGACCGTACGTGGTTGGATGCGAAGAAGCCCACAAAAGAGGCGCGCCCGGGGGGCACGGGCCTCGAGTATCGGCAGGCAGGAATCGTGAGGATCTTCGGCAAGGGACGGCACCGGCCCTCCGCCTCGTGGCGGCAGGCCACAGACCGCGCGTTCACGCTGATCGGCGACGGTCGGTACGAGGACGCGGGGGCTCTGCTGACCCGCGCCGCCGACCTGGAGCCCTGGCTCTCGGAGTCCTGGTTCAACCTCGCGCTGCTGCACAAGTTCCGGCACGACTGGGAGCAGGCGCGCACCGCCGGGCTGCGGGCCGTCGCCCTGCTCGACCGCGAGGCCGGCGCTCCCGACTGGTGGAACGTGGGTATCGCCGCCACCGCCCTCCAGGACTGGCCGCTGGCCCGGCGGGCCTGGCAGGCGTACGGGCTGAAGGTGCCGGGCGGCGCCGCGGCCGCCGGGGAGCCGACCGGGATGGACCTGGGCAGCGCCGCGGTGCGGCTCTCGCCCGAGGGTGAGGCCGAGGTGGTGTGGGGGCGCAGGCTGGACCCCGCGCGTATCGAGGTGCTGTCCATTCCGTTGCCGTCGTCCGGGCGGCGCTGGGGCGAGGTCGTTCTCCACGACGGGGTGCCGCACGGCGAGCGGACGACCGCGGCCGGGCACTCGTACCCCGTGTTCGACGAGATCGAGCTGTGGGCGCCGTCGCCGGTGCCCACATGGGTTGTGCTGCTGGAGGCCGCCACCGAAGCCGACCGGGACGCGTTGGAGCGGCTTGCCGCTGATGCGGGGTTCGCCGCGGAGGACTGGTCGTCGTCCGTGCGGTTGCTGTGCCGGATGTGTTCGGAGTCGCGGATGCCGTCCGACGAGGGTGACGGGGAGCATCTGGATCCGCATGATCACAGTGAGCCGGGGCATCCCGGGCCGCTGGGGCATGTGACGGATGGGCAGTTGTGGGTGCCGGAGCGGGAGTGCGGGGTGGCTGCGCCGGCTTCGCTGGTTCGGGGGCTGTTGGACGGGTGGGTCGCGGACTCGCCGGATTCCCGGGACTGGCGGGATCTTGAAGAGGTGTGTTGAGGTGCGTTGCCGACCGCGGATCGTGGGGGTTGCTCGCGCAGTTCCCCGCGCCCCTGGTCAGCTGATCTCCCCGTACCCTGGTAGCTAGAACCCCGTTTTCCCAGGAAGGCTTACGTCCGTCATGGCCCAGCAGGACACCGATCAGCAGCACGCCGGCGTGCTCCCCGTCGACGACGAGGGCTTCGTCGTCGACACCGAGGACTGCGAGGCGCGTGAGGCTGCCTACCGGGAGCGCGGGACGTCGCGGCCGATCACCGTCGTCGGGAACCCGGTGCTGCACAAGGAGTGCAAGGACGTCACCGAGTTCGACGACGAGCTGGCCAAGCTCGTGGACGACATGTTCGCCAGCCAGCGGACCGCCGAGGGCGTGGGTCTCGCCGCCAACCAGATCGGTGTGGACCTGAAGGTCTTCGTCTACGACTGCCCGGACGACGAGGGCGTGCGGCACACCGGCGTCGTCTGCAACCCCGTCCTCCAGGAGCTGCCCGCCGAGCGGCGTCGGCTCGACGACTCCAACGAGGGTTGCCTGTCCGTGCCGACCGCGTACGCCGAACTCGCCCGCCCCGACTACGCGGTGGTCACCGGGCAGGACGAGAAGGGCAACGCGATCACCGTGCGCGGCACCGGCTACTTCGCGCGCTGCCTCCAGCACGAGACGGATCACCTGTACGGCTACCTGTACATCGACCGGCTCTCGAAGCGCGAGCGGAAGAACGCGCTGAAGCAGATGGAGGAGGGGACGCCGCGCTACGAGGTGGTCCCCAACAGCTGAGCCCAGAAGGCCTGTTGAGCGCCGAGCGGCGCCTGGTACGGATGTTTCCGGCCAGGCGCCGCTCTGCTGTCTGCCCGAACGCGCCCGCACACACCCGCGTACGCCCGCGTGTGCGAACAGGATCGGCCGTCAGAGATCCATATTCGGTCATGTAAGGGGACGAATCAGGTGCCCGGGGGTAGTGAGGGGAGCAAATCCGTTCCCAGAACGGTCAGTTGTAGTGCTGAATAGAAAGTGCGGGGATACGCAACGGCGCGCGCCCGGCACCGCGGGAGGGGCGTACGCCACCAGGCGGCAGAGAGGGGTTTTTCGTGCCTGCTTATCCACACACAGCGGTCCCACCGGCGCTGGCGCTACCGGTGATCGAGGACGCGTTTCCTCGCAATCTCCATCCGTATTGGCCCAAGCTCCAGGAGAAGACGCGCTCCTGGCTGCTCGAAAAGCGGCTGATGCCCGCCGACAAGGTGGAGAAATATGCCGATGGCCTGTGCTACACGGACCTGATGGCGGGCTACTACATTGGTGCACCCAACGACGTGCTCGCCGCGATCTGCGACTACAGCGCGTGGTTCTTCGTCTGGGACGACCGACACGACCGCGACGTGATCCACGGAAGGACGGCGAGCTGGCGGCGGCTCGCCGTCCAGCTCCACGCGGCCACCGAGGCCCCGGAGCTTCACCTGGACCACAAGGACCCCCTGGTGGCGGGGTTCGCGGACAGTGTCGCGCGGCTCTACGGCTCCCTCGGCCGGTCCTGGAACGCCCGGTTCGCGCGCCACTTCCACGTGGTGATCGACGCGTACGACCAGGAGTTCCGCAATCGCATGGCGGGGACGGTGCCCACCGTCGACGAGTACATAGCCCTGCGCAGGAACACCTTCGCGCACTGGATATGGCTCGACCTGTTGGAGCCGACCGCGCAGTACGAACTCCCCTCGTGGGTGCGGAAAAACGAGGCATTCGTACGGGCGGCGCTCGCCTGCCAGGATTTCGCCGCCTGGTACAACGACCTCTGCTCGCTTCCGAAGGAGCTCGCGGGAGAGGAATTGCACAACCTCGGGATAAGCCTCATCAAACATGAGGGGATGTCCCTCCAGGAAGCCGTGACGGAAGTACGGAAAAGGGTCGAGGGAACCATTCAGGAATTCCTCGTGGCGGAGGCCGAGGTGGAGCAGCTCGCGGTGGTGACGGAGAATGTCGGACCGCACGGGGCAGAACTCGCGACGGCCATCAGGTCGTGCATCGGAAATATGCGGAACTGGTTCAGTTCCGTGTACTGGTTCCACCACGAGTCCGGCCGCTACGCGGTCGACAGCTGGGACGACAGGGCCACACCGCCCTACATCTGTGACGAACAGCCCGACCAGGTGGGTGAGTGCGCATGACCGTCGAATCGACCCTGCCGGCCCCGGCCGCCGGCGCAGGACCCGGACAGCTGCCGCCGCCCGCCCCCGGCGGCGCGCCGCTCCTCGGCCACGCCTGGAACCTGCTGCGCGACCCGCTCGGATTCCTGTCCGGGCTGCGCGACGGCGGCGACGTCGTACAGCTGAGGCTCGGACCGAAGACCGCGTACGCGGTGTGCGACCCCGAGCTCGTCGCGACGCTGCTCAAGAGCCCGGACTTCCTGGTCGGCGGGCCTCTGTGGGAGACCATGGGCGTCCTGCTCGGCAAGGGGGTGGCGACCAGCAACGGACCGCTGCACCGGCGCCAACGACGGGCGATCCAGCCCGCGTTCAGGATGGACCGGATCCATGAGTACGCGACGGTGATGGAGGAGGAGGCGCGCGCGATGGCCGCGCGCTGGAGCGACGGACAGACCGTCGACATCACCGCCGAGGTGTTCCGCACGGCGACCCGGGTCGTGGCGCGTTCGGTGCTCCAGGTCGACTCGATCGACGAGCGGGCCGACCGGCTCAGCGCGGCGCTGCACACGGTCTTCGAAGGCCTGTACCGGCGGATGATCCTCTCCTTCGGCCCGCTCTACCGGGTGCCGTCGCCCGCCAATCGGCGATTCGACAGCGCCCTGGCCGATTTGCATCGCCTGGTCGACGAGATCATCGCCGAACGACGGGCCGAGGCCGCTTCGGGAACCAATCCGGACGACCTGCTCGCGGCATTGCTCGCGGACCGCGACGAGAATGGTGAACCCGTCAACGAACAGGAGGTGCACGACCAGGTCGTGTCCCTCGTCGTCGCCGGTGCCGAAAATGTGGCGAAGACCCTGACTTGGGCTTTCCAGCTTCTCGCCGAACACCCCGAGCACGAAAGGCGGTTGAGCGCTGAACTTGAATCCGTCACGGGTGGCCGGCCGGTTGCTTTCGGCGACCTCAAAGAACTCGCATATATGCGGAATCTCATCACCGAGTCCATGCGGATACGGCCCGCCGTATGGATATTGACGCGGCTTGCCGCCGTCGATACGACGCTCGGCGGGTACCGCATTCCGGCCGGGTCCGACATCCTCTACAGCCCGCTGGCCATGCAGCGCGACCCGCGCGCGTTCCGTGACCCGCTGGTGTTCGACCCCGACCGCTGGCTGCCCGAGCGCGCCGCGGACGTCACGCCGGCGGCGCACGCGCCGTTCAGCGTCGGCAACCGCAAGTGCCCGGGCGACCACTTCAGCATGGCCGAACTGGCGCTGATCCTGGGCACGGTGGTGGCCGAGTGGCGCCTGGTGCCGACCGCGGAGACGGACGGCACCGCACGCATCGGCATCACGCTGCAGCCGCGGCGGGCGCTGCTCCGGGTCGAGGCCAAGTCACGCGGCTGACCGCACCCGGAAGGTCCTCCTGAAGGCGTTGGGGGTCGTCCCCAGCGCCTTCATGAACTGGTGGCGCATCGCCGCCGCGTTCCCGAACCCGGCGCGGTAGGCGATCGCGTCCACCGTCTCGTCCGTGCCCTCCAGCAACTCCTGGGCGAACAGCACCCGTTGGCGCAGCAGCCAGCGGTACGGGGTCGTGCCCGTCTCCTGCTGGAAGCGGCGGGCGAAGGTGCGCGGCGACATGTGCGCCCGCGCCGCCAGCTCCTCCACCGTCACCGCATCCCCGAGATGCCGCTCCATCCAGACGAGCACGTCGCCCACGGTGTCGCAGCGCGTCGCGGGCAACGGCCGCTCCACGTACTGCGCCTGGCCGCCGTCGCGGTGCGGCGGCACCACCATGCGGCGCGCGATGGCGTTGGCCACCTCGGCGCCGTGCTCCGTGCGCACGATGTGCAGACAGGCGTCGATGCCGGCGGCCGTGCCCGCGGAGGTGATCACCGGGCCCTCGTCCACGTACAGCACATCGGGGTCGACCCGTGTGCGGGGGAAGCGGATCGCGAGGTCGCGGGCGTAGCGCCAGTGCACCGCGCACCGGCGGCCGTCGAGCAGTCCGGCCTCGCCGAGCACGTACACGCCGGAGCAGACGCTGAGGACGCGCGCGCCGCGGTCCACGGCTCGGCGCAGCGCGGCGAGCAGCTGGGGCGGATAGCCCTCGCGGTGCCCGCCGGCCGCCGGTATCGCGATCAGGTCGGCCTCCTCCAGGCGGTCGAGCCCGTACGGCGTCGAGACCGTCATACCGGGGACGTGCGTGGACAGGGTCGGCCCGTCGACGGAGACCGCCGCGAAGTCGTACACGGGCAGTCCGTCCTCGCTCCGGTCGAGGCCGAACACCTCGCAGACGACGCCGAGTTCGAAGGGGTGCACACCGTCGAGCAGTACGGCGGCCACGTTGTTCAATGTCGCGTTCGGCATGTCTGCCAGTGTGCCGCAGGCTTGGCAGTAATTCGAGGGTCAGTGACAGTCCTGCCACTGCCGCGCGGTGCCGTCCGGCGCGAAAGTAGAGGCATGAACACAGCGATGAACCTCCTCACCGTCCTCTTCGTCTTCCTCCTCCTCGCCGCCCCCTCGCTGTACGGGACGGCCCACGACCGCCGGATCGACCGGCAGATCCGGGCCGCCCGCGCCGCGGACGAGCTTCGCGCCCGCTACGAGCGCGTCGCCTGACCCGGCCGCCGGCCCACGGCCAGCAGATGGGAGTTCGCGACCAGCAGCTCCGGGTGCGCGTCGGCGACCCGGGCCGCCGCGAGCGCCGACGCGGACAGTGCGCTCTCCACCGGGAGTTGCCGCCCGGTCGCGGTCTCGGCGGCCTTCACCAGCGCGTCGCCGGGCCCCTCCACCCCGTACAGCACGCAGTCGGCCAACCCGGCCTCCCGTACCTCCGCCGCCAGATCCTCCGCCCGGTGAAAATAGGCGAAGGTGAACTCCCGCCCCCTCGTTCAGCCCGGTCGCGAGGACCCGCCCCGACCGGTCCTCCCGCCCGTCGAGATGCAGCCGCCCGTGCGATACGTGGTCGAAGAGCGCCGCGTACCGCTGGATCCCGGCGACCGCGACCACCCCGCCGGGCCGCACCACGCGTAGCGCCTCGGCCAACACCTGCTGCCGGTCGGCGAGTTCGGGCAGGTGGTACATCGGCCCGAGCAGCAGCACGACGTCAAACGAGGCATCGCCCGCGCTCAACTCCCGCGCGTCACCCACCTCGACGCTGCACCCGGCCCCCGCGGCCTCCCGCACATGCCGCTCCACGGGGTCGACGAGATGCACCCGGTACCCGTCCTCGACGAGCCACCGCGCATGCGCGCCCGGACCACCGCCGACGTCGAGCACGGCGGCCGGCGCGGCCGGCAGATGCCGTCTCAACAGCTCCTGCGTACGCAGCAGTTCGAGGGCTCCGGAGGCGGACGAGGTGAGGCGGGCGTGCTCGTCGTAGCGGCTGGTGTAGTAGGTGAGGACTTCTTCTGCCGGCTGGAGTGCTGTCATGCCCGGCAAGTGTGACGAAGGGGCGGCGCCCGACGCATACGAATATCGCCGGGCACCGCCCCCACAGGGCAAGGCTCAGAAGTCCTCGTCGAAGCCGACCGAGCCCTCCACCGCGACCTGGTACGCCGACGGGCGGCGCTCGAAGAAGTTGGTCAGCTCCTGGACACCCTGGAGCTCCATGAAGGAGAAGGGGTTCTCGGAGCCGTACAGCGGTGCGAAGCCGAGGCGCTGGAGGCGCTGGTCGGCGACGCACTCCAGGTACTGGCGCATCGACTCGGTGTTCATGCCCGGCAGCCCGTCACCGCACAGGTCGCGCGCGAACTGCAGCTCCGCGTCGACCGCCTCGCGCAGCATGTCCGTCACCTGCGTGCGCAGCGCGTCGTCGAAGAGGTCCGGCTCCTCCTTGCGGACCGTGTCGACCACGTCGAAGGCGAAGCTCATGTGCATCGTCTCGTCGCGGAACACCCAGTTGGTGCCGGTGGCGAGGCCGTGCAGCAGGCCCCGGCTGCGGAACCAGTAGACGTACGCGAAGGCACCGTAGAAGAAGAGGCCCTCGATGCACGCGGCGAAGCAGATCAGGTTGAGGAGGAAGCGGCGGCGGTCCGCCTTGGTCTCCAGACGGTCCAGCTTCTCGACCGAGTCCATCCACTTGAAGCAGAACTCGGCCTTCTCGCGGATGGAGGGGATCTCCTCGACCGCGTCGAAGGCCGCCGCGCGGTCCTCCGGATCGGGCAGGTAGGTGTCCAGGAGCGTCAGGTAGAACTGGACGTGCACGGCCTCCTCGAAGAGCTGGCGCGAGAGGTAGAGCCGCGCCTCCGGGGAGTTGATGTGCTTGTAGAGCGTCAGGACCAGGTTGTTCGAGACGATCGAGTCGCCCGTCGCGAAGAACGCGACCAGGCGGCCGATCATGTGCTGCTCGCCGGGCGTGAGCTTGGCCAGGTCCGCGACGTCCGAGTGGAGGTCGACCTCCTCGACCGTCCACGTGTTCTTGATGGCGTCGCGGTAGCGCTCGTAGAAGTCCGGGTAGCGCATGGGGCGCAGGGTCAGTTCGAAGCCCGGGTCGAGCAGGTTCTTCTCGGAGGAAGTGGTCATTACTGGCAGGCCTCGCAGGACTCGGGGTTTTCCAGGGAGCAGGCGACCGCGTCAGTCGCTTGTACGGGCACGCGGGCCGCGGCCCGCGCGATGCGCGTCGCGGGGCGTGAGCGCAGGTAGTACGTCGTCTTCAGGCCCGACTTCCAGGCGTACGCGTACATCGAGGAGAGCTTGCCGATGGTCGGCGTCTCCAGGAACAGGTTCAGGGACTGGGCCTGGTCGAGGTACGGGGTGCGGGCCGCCGCCATGTCGATGAGGCCGCGCTGCGGGATCTCCCACGCCGTGCGGTACAGGGCGCGGACCTCTTCGGGGACCCAGGTGAAGCTCTGCACCGAGCCGTTGGACTCGCGCAGCGCCTCGCGGGTCTGGGCGTCCCAGACGCCGAGTGCCTTGAGCTCCTCCACGAGGTACGAGTTGACCTGGAGGAACTCGCCGGACAGCGTCTCGCGCTTGAAGAGGTTGGAGACCTGCGGCTCGATGCACTCGTAGACACCGGCGATGGAGGCGATGGTGGCCGTCGGGGCGATGGCGAGGAGGAGGGAGTTGCGCATGCCGACAGCGGCGATACGTTCCCGCAGCGCGGCCCAGCGCTCCGGCCAGGCCGGCTCGACGCCGTAGTGGTCGGGGTGCAGGACGCCGCGCGCGGTACGGGTCTTCTCCCAGGCGGGCAGCGGACCGTTGCGCTCGGCGAGGTCGGCCGACGCCTCGTACGCGGCGAGCATGATGCGCTCGGCGATGCGCGTGGAGAGTGCGCGGGCCTGCGGAGAGTCGAAGGGCAGGCGCAGCTTGAAGAAGACGTCCTGGAGGCCCATCGCGCCGAGGCCGACCGGGCGCCACTTCGCGTTGGAGCGGCCCGCCTGCTCGGTCGGGTAGAAGTTGATGTCGACGACGCGGTCGAGGAAGGTGACGGCCGTGCGGACGGTCGCGTCGAGGCGTTCCCAGTCGATGTCCTGGGAGTCGGTGTCCACGAACGACCCGAGGTTGACCGAGCCCAGGTTGCAGACCGCCGTCTCGCCGTCGTCCGTGACCTCCAGGATCTCGGTGCACAGGTTCGAGGAGTGGACCGTGTGGCCGGGCTCGGCGGTCTGGTTCGCGGTGCGGTTGGCGGCGTCCTTGAAGGTCATCCAGCCGTTGCCGGTCTGCGCGAGGGTGCGCATCATGCGGCCGTACAAGTCCCGCGCGGGGATGGTCTTCCGGGCCTTGCCGTCCGCCTCGGCCTTCCGGTACGCGGCGTCGAACTCCTCGCCCCACAGGTCGACCAGCTCGGGCACGTCGGCGGGGGAGAAGAGGGACCAGTCGGCGCCCTCGTTCACCCGGCGCATGAACTCGTCCGGGATCCAGTGCGCGAGGTTGAGGTTGTGGGTGCGGCGCGCGTCCTCACCGGTGTTGTCGCGCAGCTCCAGGAACTCCTCGATGTCCGCGTGCCAGGTCTCCAGATAGACGGCCGCGGCTCCCTTGCGGCGGCCGCCCTGGTTCACGGCGGCGACCGACGCGTCGAGCGTCTTGAGGAACGGCACGATGCCGTTGGAGTGCCCGTTCGTGCCCCGGATCAGCGAACCGCGCGAGCGGATGCGGGAGTACGAGAGGCCGATGCCGCCGGCGTGCTTGGAGAGACGGGCCACCTGGTGGTAGCGGTCGTAGATCGAGTCCAGTTCGTCCAGCGGGGAGTCGAGCAGGTAGCAGCTCGACATCTGCGGGTGACGGGTGCCGGAGTTGAACAGGGTGGGGGAGGAGGGCAGGTAGTCGAGGCGGCTCATCAGGCCGTAGAGCGCGGCCACTTCGTCGAGCGCCCGGGTGGAGTCGTCCTCGGCGAGACCGGCGGCGACGCGGAGCATGAAGTGCTGCGGCGTCTCGATCACGGACCGCGTGATCGGGTGGCGCAGCAGGTAGCGACTGTGCAGGGTGCGCAGCCCGAAGTAGCCGAAGCGGTCGTCGGCCGTCGTGTCGACGAGTGCGTCGAGGCGCGTGGCGTGTACGCGGACGAACTCGGCGGTGCGGTCCGCGATCAGGCCCTCGCGGTGGCCGACGGCGACCGACTCGGTGAACGAGGTGACGCCCTGCGAGGCGGCCTCGGCGGCGATGGAGAGCGTGAGCAGGCGCGCGGCGAGCCGGGAGTAGGCCGGGTCCTCGGAGATGAGCCCGGCGGCGGCCTCGGTGGCGAGTTCGCGCAGCTCGGACTCGTCGGCCCGGGCGGAGCGGCCGCGCAGCGCGGCGGCGGCCACCCGGCCGGGGTCGGCGTCGGGGAGGTCGGCGGTCAGCTCGGTCAGCGTGCGCAGCAGCACGGTGCCGGGGGCATCCGCCTCGGCCACGACTGAGGCAGGATCAGCGGGCGCGATGGTCACGTGGGGGCTCTCCCTCGCTCGGCTCGGGGCCAGGCGGGGGTGGAGTGGCTCGGGCGCGCACGCACGGCGGCACCGTCGTCACCGGCCCGATCCGCGAGGCCCGACGTCGTCGACGCCCGGCCGGACGGCTCGGGCGTACCGTCGACAGGTCTTCGGACTCACGCAGACGCTTTATGTACGCCTACGTTCACCGTTGCGGGACAGTTCCGGAATTGCACCGGATTCCCCTGTGGCGACAGCGAGAGCGAGCATACATGTTGTGTCGGGTCGCTGCGGCAGGCCCACATCTTGTGTCGGCCCGCCGCGGGCGGCGGTGGCGCGTCTGTCAGGCCGTCAGATCCAGGGCGTAGGCGAGGAGCGTGACCTCGGGCACCGGAGCCCAGTCCCGTGCGGGGGCGCGGCGGAAGCCGACACGCTCGTAGAGGCGGTGCGAGGCGGCGGCCACGGGCTGCGTGGACAGGACGACGGCCGAGCGGCCCGCCGCCCGGGCCCGCTCGACGACGGCCCGCACGAGCGCCTCGCCGACGCCCTGCCCGCGGGCCTCCTTCGCGACCGCGAGCATCCGGAACTCGGCCTCGCCGGGGCGGGCGATCTCCGCGTACGGGTGGTCGTGCGCGGGCACGTACGTGACGCCGCCGAGCACGGTCCCTGCCGCGTCCACGGCGACCAGCACCTCGGACTCGCGCGCCCGGCGCCCGACGTCCCGCAGCTCACCGGCGTACCAGTCGCTCTCCCCGAACGCGAGCAGCCCGCTGTCCAGGTAGGCGGCGGCGCTGAGTTCACCGAGCGGCGCGAAGTCCGCGGGCCGTACGCTCCGCACGAGCGGGCTCATACGGTGCCCGGCCGCTTCAGGAGCGCGTCGACGAAGTCCTCCGTGAAGTTGCGCGGGCCGGTGCCGAGGGCGACCCGGCCGCGGTGCTGGGTACGGGCGTTCACGAGCGGCGACTCGACGTAGTACTCCCGGGGGTAGTCGGCGTCGTACGGGATGAACACGGTCTTGCCGCGGGTGAGTTCGGAGGCGCACTCGACGACGACCGTGCCCTCGGCGGCGGTGATGAACGACTCGTCCGCGCAGACGCCGACGGCCAGCGGGTCGTGCAGCGGGCAGCCCTCGTCGGCGCGGTAGGCGTTGAGGTAGAAGCTCATCAGGCGGGCGGTGAGCGCCATGTCGTGGCCCGCCTCCTCCAGGATCTCCAGCTCCTTCGCGCCGAACCGCCAGCCGTGCGTCGCGTCGAGCCCGACCATCGTGTAGCGGATGCCGGAGGAGACGACGAGGTCGACGGCGTCCGGGTCGGCCCACGCGTTGAACTCGGCGACCGGTGTGATGTTGCCGGGCACATCGGCGGCGCCGCCCATGAAGACGAGGTGCTTCACGCGGCGGGCGAAGCCGGGGTCCTCGCTGAGCGCGAGCGCCACATTGGTGAGCGGTCCCGTGGCGCACACGGTGAGCTCACCCTCGTACTCGCGCGAGAGGCGAAGGAGCGCCTGCGTGGAGGACTCGGTCTGCTCGGGCGCGGTCGAGTCGGGCAGCACCTCGGTGCCGAGCCCGGCGGCGCCGTGGAACTCGCCGGCCGCCGAGTACGGCAGCCGGGTCAGCGGGCGTCCCGCGCCGCGGTGCACCGGGACGCCGCCGTCGATGCCGAAGGCGCGGGCGAGGGCGCGGCCGTTGCGGAAGGTCTGCTCGGAGGGGACGTTGCCGCCGACGGTCGTGTACGCCTTGAGGTCCCACAGGCCCGTGCCGAGGAGGTACTGGAGCGCGACGGCGTCGTCGATGCCGGGGTCGCTGTCGAGGACGATGGGAGCGGGCATGGAGGTTCCTCCGATGGCGGGACAGTGGTCAGGGACACCGTAATGCGACAAGCCCCTCCGGAAAGGAGGGGCTTGTCGGGGACGTGCGAGGGGGGTCAGTGACCGGCGTCGACTCCGACGGCGGGCAGCTCGACCTTGACGCCCTTGTCACCGGCGTCGGCGGTGTAGTCCGCCGGCGACGTCTCGTCGATGCCCTCGGGGGCCTTCACGGCCTTCAGTACGAAGGTCAGCACGACGGTGACGACGACGTTCAGGACGAACGCGGTCAGGCCGATGTAGCCGATCTCGCCGATGCCGGGGATCTCCTTGGCGGAGCCGCCGAAGTGCTTCTGCGTCGGCGAGGCCACCCCGTACGCGGCGAGCGTGCCGTACACCATGCCGACCGCCCAGCCGGCGAGCAGCGCCCACCGGTGGAACCAGCGGGTGAACAGGCCGCCGACGAGCGCCGGCATGGTCTGGAGGATCCAGATGCCGCCGAGCAACTGGAAGTTGATCGCGACGGTCTTGTCCATGGTCAGGACGAAGGCGAGCGCGCCGACCTTCACCAGGAGCGAGACCAGCTTGGAGACCTTGGTCTCCTGCTCGGGCGTCGCGTCGGGCTTGATGAAGTCCTTGTAGATGTTGCGGGTGAACAGGTTCGCCGCCGCGATGGACATGATGGCGGCGGGCACGAGCGCGCCGATGCCGATCGCCGCGAACGCGACGCCCGTGAACCAGTCCGGGAACATGTCCTCGAACAGCTGCGGAATCGCCAACTGCCCGTTCTGCACCTTGACCCCGGCCGCGATCGCCATGAAGCCGAGCAGCGCGAGCAGGCCCAGCATGAGCGAGTAGAGCGGCAGGATCGTGGTGTTGCGGCGGATGACCTCGCGGCTCTTGGACGACAGGGTCGCCGTGATCGAGTGCGGGTACATGAACAGCGCGAGCGCCGAGCCGAGCGCGAGCGTCGCGTACGTCCACGTCCCGGTAGAGCCGGGCGCGAGCGCCCCGACGGGCTTCTCGGTCGCGGGGTTGATCTGCGAGAACTTCTCGCCCGCCGCGGCGAAGATGTTGTCGAAGCCGCCGAGCTTGATCGGGATGTAGATGATGGCGACCGCGATGACGATGTAGATCAGCGTGTCCTTGACGAACGCGATCAGCGCGGGGGCCCGCAGACCCGACGAGTACGTGTACGCGGCCAGCACGCCGAAGGCGATGAGCAGCGGCAGGTCCTTGACGAACCAGTTCGTGTTCTCGCCGCCGCCGACGCCGAGGACGTCGAGCACGGCCTGGATGCCGACGAGTTGGAGCGCGATGTACGGCATCGTCGCGAGGATGCCGGTGACGGCGACCGCGAGCGAGAGGCCCTTGGAGCCGAAGCGCCCGCGCACGAAGTCGGACGTCGTCACGTACCCGTGCTTGTGCGAGACCGACCACAGGCGCGGCAGGAACGTGAAGATCAGCGGGTAGACGAGGATCGTGTACGGCACCGCGAAGAAGCCGGAGGCGCCGGCCGCGTAGATCGCCGCGGGCACGGCGACGAAGGTGTACGCGGTGTAGAGGTCGCCGCCGAGCAGGAACCAGGTGATCCAGGTGCCGAACGAGCGGCCGCCCAGGCCCCATTCGTCGAGCGAGTCGTTCTCGGCCCGGCGCCAGCGCGCGGCGAGGAAGCCCATGACCGTGACGGCCAGGAAGAACAGGATGAAGACGGTGAGTGCGACACCGTTGACGCCGTCGTTCACGCCTGGCTCCCCGAGGACTTGCGGCCGCGCTGGTCACGCCGCCACAGCTTGTACGCGATCATCGTGAGCGCGGTCGAGATGAGGACCCAGAGCATCTGGTACCAGTAGAAGAACGGGATGCCGATGAAGGTCGGGTCGATCTTCGCGTACGAGCTGACCCAGAGCATCGCCACGAACGGTGCGACCAGACACAGTGCAATGATCACGCGCACCGGTGTGACCACCGGTTGTCTCACTTCAGGCGCATCGGACATTTCGCGGCTCCGTCCCCTCGCTCGTCCCACTTATCTCATGCTTAACGTGCGGGAAATCTAAGCGAGAGTCTCGATCTATGGAACCCCTGTCCGCATAACGGACGCGCCTCTGTCAGGTCTCGGTACGGGGCTCAACAGCAGCGGAAACCCTGCCGGGGATCCGATTCCTGACGGTCCGTCCGGCTTCGCTCGAACTCGCGCCGCGAGGGCACGGACGCCCCCGGGTGCGTCTGCCTGAGGTGCGCGACATACCGCTCGTACGTGCTCTCGTCCGTCAACTCCCGTACGAACCACCGCACATACCTAGCCACCCGCAGCACTGCCGACGCCGGCATCGCGCGCCTCCTGCCTCTCTTGCTGGGTCGGGATCAGCCCGGCCGGCGCGACCAGCGCGGACTCCACGTACGGCGCCTCGCTCAGCTCGGACGACCGAGGGTCGCGTACGTGCTTGATGCATACCCGCGTCGCGTCCGCGACGACCACGACGACGAGCAGGGCGAGCGCGGCCGAAAGGACGCCGTCCACCGTGGAGTTGGTGACGACGGTGTGCATGTCGTCCATGGTCCTGGCGGGCGGCAGGACCTTCCCCGCGCTCGGCGGGCGTGGCCCGTTTCGCGTCGACCTTGAGGACCTTGTAGGCGATGAACTCCGCGTAGAAGCGGTACGCGATGGCGTACGAGCCGAGCGCCGCGGCCACCATCCAGGCGGCGGAGACCTCCTCGCCGCGGGCGAGCGCGAGCACGGACCAGCCGGCCGCCGCCACGAGGGCGACGAGGGCCCACAGGGCGATGGTGCGAGGGGTTGTGGTACGCACGTGGGCGTCCTCCCGTCCATGCGGCGACGGGAGGACCGTAGGGCAGAAATGTGATGTGCGCTACACCGCGAACAGGCGTGGCCGTACGGCGAGTTGGGCCTGCATTCAGTCCATCGGACGCTTGCGCCGCGCCACGCTGTGCTGTCCCGGGGGGGGGGCAACCCCCGGGCCCCCGGCCGGGAACGTCTCAGTCCATCGGACGCTTGAGCCGCGCCACGAACTTGTAGCGGTCGCCGCGGTACACCGACCGCACCCACTCCACCGGCTGGCCCGAGCCGTCGATCGAGTGGCGGGAGAGCATCAGCATCGGCAGGCCCACGTCGGTGCCGAGCAGGCCGGCCTCGCGCGGGGTGGCCAGGGACGTCTCGATGGTCTCCTCGGCCTCGGCGAGGTGCACGTCGTAGACCTCGGCGAGGGCCGTGTACAGGGACGTGTACTTGGCGAGCGAGCGGCGCAGCGCCGGGAAGCGCTTGGCCGAAAGGTGCGTGGTCTCGATGGCCATCGGCTCGCCGCTCGCCAGGCGCAGCCGCTCGATGCGCAGCACGCGCCCGCCGGCCGTGATGTCGAGCAGCCCGGCGAGGGTGTCGTCGGCGGTGACGTACCCGATGTCGAGGAGCTGCGAGGTCGGCTCAAGGCCCTGCGCCCGCATGTCCTCGGTGTAGGAGGTGAGTTGGAGGGCCTGCGACACCTTGGGCTTGGCGACGAAGGTTCCCTTGCCCTGGATGCGCTCCAGGCGGCCCTCGACGACCAGCTCCTGAAGGGCCTGGCGCACGGTGGTGCGGGAGGTGTCGAACTCGGCGGCGAGGGTGCGCTCGGGCGGCACGGGCGTGCCCGGCGGGAGCGTCTCCGTCATGTCGAGCAGATGCTTCTTCAGGCGGTAGTACTTGGGCACGCGCGCGGTACGGACGGGTGCCCCGCTCTCGTTCTCCGCACTGCTGACGTCGGTGCTCATGCTCCGCCTTCCGGCTCCGGTGCCGATGCGGCCGACGTACCCATCGGCCACGGCTCACATCGTGGCACGGCTCGCTCCGCGGGACTCCCCGCACGCTCCGTGATCCCTCCTTATACCGTCCGGTGACCGTCTGGTCTAGTCCACCTGGCCGTCTTCCTGTGACGTCCGGAAGGCCTCAACACCCTTGCCCCGACCGGCGGGTGTCGTTCCGATAACGGACGCACAGCCCTTTCCCGGCCACCCTTGACACGCCTATTGGTCTGGGCCAAGCTCCCGGTACTGGTCTACACCATTAGTGGCCAGGTCCCAGTCCCACCAGCCGTATCCGCGTACGTTTCACGTACTCGCCGTATGTCATCGCTGTGGGTGGGGGGTTGCAGGCATCCCTGAGGAGGGTGACATGAAGCGCAAGCTCATAGCGGCCATCGGCGTCGCGGGCATGCTGGTCTCGATCGCGGCCTGTGGCAGCGACGACAAGGACAGCGGCAGCAAAGCCGGTCCCGACAGCTTCAAGGGCGAGACGCTGACGGTCTGGGCGATGGACGGCTCCACGCCGCCGAACTGGACCAAGGACCTGACGGCCGCCTTCGAGAAGAAGACGGGCGCCAAGCTGAAGTTCGAGACCCAGAAGTGGGACGGCATTCAGCAGAAGATCACCACCGCGCTCTCCGAGTCGACCCCGCCGGACGTCATCGAGGTCGGCAACACGCAGACGCCGGCCTACGCGGCCACCGGCGGCCTCGCCGACCTGAGCGACCTGAAGAAGGAGATCGGCGCCGACTGGACCGAGTCCGTCTCCAAGTCCTCGGTCTACGAGGGCAAGCAGTACGCCGCCCCGTGGTACTTCGCCAACCGCGTCGTCGTCTACAACAAGAAGATCTGGGCCGAGGCCGGGATCAAGGAGACGCCGAAGACGCGCGACGAGTTCTACAAGGACCTCGAGACCATCGGCAAGAAGACCAAGGCCGAGCCGCTGTACCTGCCCGGTCAGAACTGGTACTTCTTCGACGGCCTGACCATCGGCCAGGGCGCCGACCTGGTGAAGAAGGAAGGCGACAAGTACGTCTCCAACCTGGATGACCCCAAGGTCACCAAGGCCATGGAGATCTACAAGAAGTACGCCTCCTACTCCAAGGCCCCCAAGGACAAGGACGAGGCCACCCCGCAGCAGGCCGAGGTCTTCGCCAAGGGCAACGTCGGTGCCTTCATCGGCATGGGCTGGGAGGGCGGCACCGCCGTCGCGGCCAACAAGAAGATCGAGAAGGACCTCGGCTACTTCACCATCCCCGGTGAGACCGCGGACAAGCCCGAGGGCGTCTTCCTCGGCGGCTCGAACTTCGCCGTCGCGGCGGGCAGCAAGAAGCAGGAGCTCGCCAAGGAGTTCCTGAAGATGGCCCTCTCCGACAAGTTCGAGGGCGCGCTCGCCAAGGAGAGCGGCGTCATCCCGAACAAGCAGTCCCTGGAGTCCAACCTCAAGGGCAACGCCGTCGCCGAGGCCGCCGCGCCCGGCGCCGCGGTCGGTGGCACCACCCCGCTGATCCCCGAGTGGGCCGCGGTGGAGAACACCCCGAACCCGATCAAGAACTACATGACGTCCGTGCTCAACGGTAAGTCGCCCGCTGCGGCCGCCAAGGCGGTCGAGGGCGAGATCAACAAGCGCCTCGCGCAGAAGAACTGATCACCCTCGGCCGGGGGCGCTCCCTGACGGGCGCCCCCGGCACAGGCGTGTCGACCGTACGCGTCGACTGTTCGGTACGGCCACGGAAGAGATGGCGAGTCATGTCAGTGCAGACCGAAGGCACGGGCACGGCCGGGGTGACCGGTGTCCGCAAGACCGAGGCGCCGCCGCCGCGCAGGCCGGCGGGCTCCGGTGAGAAACGAGGCAAGGGCGCGTCCGCCCCGTACCTCCTCCTGCTGCCCGCCCTGGTGGCCACGGCGATCCTGCTCGGCTGGCCCCTGGTCAAGAACGGCATGCTGTCGTTCCAGAACCTCAACCCACGGCAGCTGATCCTCCACCTGACCGAGTGGAACGGGATCGACAACTACAAGGAAGTCCTCGGCAGTTCGGACTTCTGGAAGGTCGTCGAGCGCACGGTGATCTTCACCGCGGTCAACGTGGTGCTGACCATGGTGTTCGGCGCCCTCGTCGGCCTGCTGCTCGCCCGGCTCGGCAAACGGATGCGCCTGCTGCTGCTCTTCGGCCTGGTGCTCGCCTGGGCCATGCCGGTACTGGCCGCCACCACGGTCTTCCAGTGGCTGTTCGCCCAGCGGTTCGGCGTGATCAACTCCGTGCTCGACTCGCTCGGCTGGCACTCGATGGCCGACCACAACTGGCTCGGCACCCAGATGTCCACGTTCTCCGTGGTCACCCTCCTGATCGTGTGGCAGTCCATCCCCTTCGTGGCGATCAACCTCTACGCCGCCACGACCACCATCCCCAAGGAGCTGTACGAGGCCGCGTCGCTGGACGGCGCCGGCGGCTGGAAGTCGTTCACCTCGGTGACCTTCCCGTTCCTCAAGCCGTTCCTGCTGGCCACGACCTTCCTCGAAGTCATCTGGATCTTCAAGGCGTTCCCGCAGATCTTCGCGATGAACGAGGGCGGCCCCGACCGGCTCACCGAGACCCTGCCGATCTACGCCTACATCGAGGGCTTCGGCAACCAGCACTTCGGCATGGGCTCCGCCATCGCCTTCCTGACCATCCTGGTGCTGCTCGTCCTGACGTCGTACTACCTGCGACTCGTGATCAAGCAGGAAAATGAAGAGGAGTCCGGGCTGTGAAGCGCTCGATCTTCGGCCGCCTGTGGCCCAACGTGACCGCGGTCGCCCTCTTCGTGGTCTTCGCGTTCCCCGTCTACTGGATGTTCGCCACGGCCTTCAAGCCGACGAACGACATCATCACGGACGACCCGGTCTGGTTCCCCACGAACATCACGTTCGACCACTTCGACAAGGCCGTCCACGCCGACCACTTCTGGACGCTGGTGCGCAACTCGCTCACCGTGACCGTCCTCGCCGTGGTCTTCTCCCTCGTCATCGCGCTGTTCGCGTCGTTCGCCCTGGCGCGCATGCGGTTCAAGGGCCGGCGCGGCTTCCTGATCGTCTTCATGATCGCGCAGATGGCCCCGTGGGAGGTCATGGTCATCGCGATCTACATGCTGGTCCGCGACAACGACATGCTGGACAGCCTGGTCCCGCTCACCGTCTTCTACATGATGATGGTGCTGCCCTTCACGATCCTGACGCTGCGCGGCTACGTCGCCGCGGTGCCCAAGGAGCTGGAGGAGTCCGCGATGGTCGACGGCTGCACCCGGCCGCAGGCCTTCGTCAAGGTGATCTTCCCGCTGCTCGCGCCGGGCCTGATGGCCACCTCGCTGTTCGGGTTCATCACCGCCTGGAACGAGTTCCCGCTCGTCCTGATCCTCAACAAGGCCGTCGAGAAGCAGACGCTGCCGCTGTGGATCTCCCAGTTCCGCACTGCCTTCGGTGACGACTGGGGTGCGACGATGGCGGCGTCCTCGCTCTTCGCCGTCCCGATCCTGATCCTCTTCGTCTTCCTCCAGCGCAAGGCCGTCAGCGGTCTCACCTCCGGCGCCGTGAAGGGATAACCCCTCCTGATGACGACACTCGCAACCGGCACGGACACTCTGACGCGGGACGCGCTCACCGTCCTGCAGCCCGGCTTCACGGGCACCACCGCCCCCGACTGGCTGCTGCGGCGCCTGGGCGAGGGCCTGGCCTCGGTCGGCCTGTTCGGCCGCAACATCGCCACGCCCGGCCAACTGGCGGCCCTCACCGCCCAGTTGCGGGCCGAGTGCGGCGACATCCTGGTCGCGATCGACGAGGAGGGCGGCGACGTCACCCGCCTCGAAGTCCGTACGGGCTCCTCGTTCCCCGGCAACCACGCGCTGGGCGCCGTCGACGACCTCGCCCTGACGCGGGACGTCGCCTCCGAACTGGGCCGCCGCCTCGCCGAGTGCGGGGTCAACCTCAACTGGGCGCCGTCCGCGGACGTCAACGCCAACCCCGACAACCCGGTGATCGGCGTGCGCTCCTTCGGCGCGGACCCGTCGCTGGTCGCCCGCCACACGGCCGCGTACGTCGAGGGCATGCAGTCCGCCGGCGTCGCCGCCTGCACCAAGCACTTCCCGGGGCACGGCGACACCGGCGTGGACTCGCACCACGACATGCCCCGCATCGACGTCGGCCTCGACGTCCTGCACGCCCGCGACCTCGCCCCGTTCCGCGCGGCGATCGAGGCTGGCTCGCGGGCGGTCATGAGCGCGCACATCCTGGTCCCGGCCCTCGACCCGGACCGCCCGGCGACGCTCTCGCGCCGCATCCTGACGGGCCTGCTCCGCGAGGAGCTGGGCTACGACGGGCTCATCGTCACCGACGGCATGGAGATGCAGGCCATCTCCGCGACGTACGGGATCGAGCGCGGCAGCGTCCTCGCCATCGCGGCCGGCGCCGACGCCATCTGCGTGGGCGGCGGGCTCGCCGACGACGAGACGGTGACCCGGCTGCGCGACGCCCTCGTCTCCGCGGTCCGCGCGGGCGAACTCTCCGAGGAACGCCTCGCGGACGCCGCCGCCCGGGTGCGGGAGCTGGCCCAGTGGACGGCCCTGCCACGCGCCGCCGTGTCGTCGGGGGGCGCGGTGGACACCGAGGTCGGCCTGGTCGCGGCGCGGCGTGCGGTCCGGGTGACCCGTGGCGAGCACACCCCGCCGGTGACGGGCCCGGTGCACGTCGCCGCCTTCTCGCCGGTGGCCAACATCGCGGTCGGCGACGAGACCCCGTGGGGCGTCGCCGCCGAACTGGAACGCCTCCTGCCCGGCATCACCACCGGCTCCTACACGGGCCCGGACGCCGGCACCGCCGCCCTGGCCGCGGCCGGCGACCGGCGCATCGTGACCGTCGTCCGCGACGAACACCGCCACGCCTGGATGTCCACGGCGCTCGACACCCTGCTCGCGGCCCGCCCCGACACGGTGATCGTCGAAATGGGCGTGCCGCAGGCCCCGCCCCGCGGCGCCGTGCACATCGCCACGCACGGCGCGGCCCGCGTCTGCGGTCTGGCGGCGGCAGAGGTCATCGTCGGCGGCTGACCGGCGCCTGCGAGCTGCACCTACGACTGGTGCCGGTCACCCCGGGCGGGGGTGACCGGCACCTTTACGTCTCCGGACTCTGCCTCTGCCGTGGAGGGTGCCCGGTCGCCCGGGCACCTGGGGCCTACAGGCCCTGCCACTCCGGCTTGTTGGCGTACGTGTGCCGGAAGTAGTCCGCCAGCTTCAGTTTGGACGCGGCCGCCTCGTCGACCACGACCGTCGCGTGCGGGTGCAGCTGCAACGCCGACGCCGGCACCACCGACGCCACCGGGCCCTCGACGGTCGCCGCCACGGCGTCCGCCTTGCCCTCACCCGTGGCGAGCAGCACCAGGTGCCGGGCCTCGAGGATCGTCCCGATGCCCTGCGTGATGACGTGCCGCGGCACCTGGCTCAGGTCCCCGTCGAAGAACCGCGCGTTGTCCGCGATCGTCTGCTCGGTCAGCGTCTTGATCCGGGTCCGCGACGCGATCGACGAACACGGCTCGTTGAACCCGATGTGCCCGTCGGTCCCGATCCCGAGCAGCTGCAGATCGACACCCCCGGCCGCGGCAAGCGCCTGGTCGTACGCCACACAGGCCGCCTGCACGTCCTCCGCGCTCCCGTCCGGCCCCATGAACGCCGCCTCGCTCAGCCCGAGCGGCTCCACGACCTCGCGCAGCACGGTCGCCCGGTACGACTCCGGGTGCCCGGTCGGCAGGCCCACGTACTCGTCGAGCTGGGCGATGCGCGCCGCCGACGCGTCGACCTCACCGGCGCGCACCTTGGCCGTCAGGGCCTGGTAGATGGGCAGCGGGGTCGAGCCGGTGGCCACACCGAGCAACGCGTCGGGCTTGCGCCGCAGCAGCTGGGCCATGGCCTCGGCGATCAGCTCGCCACCTGCCTTGGCGTCCGGAACGATCACAACTTCCACGCTGGGCCTGCCGTTTCTGGTCAGAGGGGACTGGAAGGGAACGTGTGGTATAGACCAATCTAGCAGAGCGTGACCCTCCCGGTCAGGCCCTCCACGCCCTCACTGTGTGCATCCCGTGCGGTCCACTGGCTCCATGCTCGACGCTGGACGGGGGGTCGGCATGTCGGGGAGCGGCGGGCGGCGGGCAGGGAGCAGGGAGTACGGGGAGCACGGGGCGCGCGGGGTGCCGGCGCGTGCCGGCGGGGAGGTGCCCCGGCGTCCGCCCCCGTCCACTGGGCGAAGCGCGCCCGGGGCCGCCACAGTGGAAGGTGCCCGGATCGCCCGCCCCGGTCCGCCCCCGGCACCGGGCCCGCGTCCCCCATCGGAGGTGCCCGCATGACCGCCACGCCATCCGCTCCCGACCCGCAGGCCCATCCGCAGCGCCGGCCGCCGGAGTCCTCGGAGCCGACGGAGTCGCTGGATTCCTCGGAGCCGGGGCGGTCGCTGGGGGAGGAGCGGCCCGGGCGGATCATGGTCCGGGAGATTCGGGAGCAGCCCGACGTCCTGCGCCGCCTCCTCGACTCCGGCGCCCCGCGGATCCAGGAGGTCGCCCGTCAGGTCGCCGCCCGCGCCCCGCGCTTCGTCCTCCTCACCGCCCGCGGCACCTCGGACAACGCCGCCCTCTACGCCAAGTACCTCCTGGAGATCCAGCTCGGTCTGCCCTGCGGCCTCGCCTCGATGTCCACCACGACGGCCTACGGCGCCCGCCCCGATCTGCGCGACGTCCTCGTCATCACCGTCAGCCAGTCCGGCGGTTCCCCCGACCTGGTCGCCTCGACGAAGGCCGCCCGCGAGGCCGGCGCGATCACCCTGGCCGTGACCAACAACCCGGACTCCCCGCTCGCGGCCGTCTCCGAGCACCACATCGACATCATGGCCGGGCCGGAGAAGGCCCTGCCCGCGACCAAGACGTACACCGCGTCCCTGCTCGCCCTGTACCTCTTCGTCGAAGGACTGCGCGGCGGCGACGGCTCCGCTGCCGCCGTCCTGCCCGATCTCGCGGCCGCGCTGATCGCCCGCCAGGACGAGGTCCGCACCCTCGCCTCCCGCTACCGCTTCGCCGAGCGCATGGTCATCACCTCCCGTGGTTACGGCTATCCGACCGCCAAGGAAGCGGCCCTGAAGCTGATGGAGACCAGTTACATCCCCGCCCTGTCCTACTCGGGCGCCGACCTGCTGCACGGGCCGCTCGCCATGGTCGACAACATCTCCCCGGTCATCGCCGTGGTCACCGACGGCAGGGGTGGCCTCGCCCTTCAGCCCGTGCTCGACCGGCTGCGCGGCCGCGGTGCCGACCTCGTGGTCATCGGGCCCCAGGCCCAGGTGGACGCGGCCTCGGCCGGCTTCGTGCTGCCGACCGCCGGGGTGGCGGAAGAGGTGCAGCCCGTCCTGGAGATCCTGCCGCTGCAACTGCTCGCGTACGAGGTCACCATCGCGCGCGGGCAGGACCCCGACGCCCCGCGCGCGCTCGCGAAGGTGACGGAGACGCGGTAGCGGGGGCCGATCGGCGGTCGGCCCGCCCCGTCAGGGCGGTGACGGGCCCGTCAGACCAGCGAACCTCCCGTCGCGTCGACCCACTGGCCCGTCACCCACCGCCCGTCCGGCGACGCCAGGAACGCCACCACGTCGGCTATCTCCGCCGGTGTCCCCACCTTGCCGAGGACCGAGAGGGCGGCGGCGCCGGCCCATGCCTCGTCGCTCGCCCGCAGCCACTCCGCGTTCACATCCGTGTCGACGATCCCCGGTGCCACCGTGTTCGCCGTGATGCCGCGCGGGCCGAGCACCCGGGCCAGATAGCGCGTGAACACATCGAGCGCGCTCTTCGTCATCGCGTACGGCATGAGGTCGGGGAGAATCGTGGTGCGGGCGGCGCCGGACGAGATGTTGATGATCCGGCCGCCCTCGCGCAGCCGCGGGGCCGCGAGCTGGGCGAGGAAGAACGGGGCCTTGGTGTTGACCGCGAGGAGACGGTCGAACTCCGCCTCGTCGATCTCGCCGAAGGCGCTGGACGTCCCGATCCCCGCGTTGTTCACCAGGATGTCCAGGCCGTCCGCCCGCCCGTCGAACTCCTCCCACACCCTGTGCGCCGCGCCCGGCTCGGCGAGGTCCGCCCGGATCTCGAACGCCGAACCGCCCGCCGCCTCGATCGCGGCCACCGTCTCCTTCGCCGCCACCTCGTTCGACCCGTAATGCACCGCGACCCGCGCCCCGTCCCGGCCCAGGCGCTCGGCGATGCCCCGCCCGATGCCCCGGCTCGCGCCCGTGACCAGTGCCGTCCTGCCCGTGAGTACGCCCATGACGTCGCCCCTTCCCCTCCGTGCGGCGGCCACGGCTCACCCGTGGCCACAAATCTGTAGCGCTCGTTATGAAAATGACCGTAGCGCACACCCGTCCCGGTTTTCTAGTGGGCGCTATAGAATTCACCCCATGGCGACCAAGCAGCGCGGGCGGCCCCGCTCCTTCGACCGGGAGACCGCCCTGGAGAAGGCCATGCGCGCCTTCTGGGAGAACGGGTACGAGGCGACCTCGGTCTCGGACCTGACCCGCGAGATGGGCATCGGCGCCCCGAGCCTGTACGCCGCCTTCGGCGACAAGCGCTCGCTGTTCGAGGAGGTCGTGCGGGTCTACGGCATCACCCACGGCGCAGGGCCCGGCCGCGCCCTGACCGAGGAACCCACGGCGCGCGCGGCGGTCGAGCGCCTGCTCCGCGAGGCGGCCGACGAGTTCACCGACCCCGATCATCCGCACGGCTGCCTCGTCATCCACGCCGCGACGAACTGCACGACCCCCGAGGTCGAGCAGACGCTGCGGGATCAGCGCAACGCCAGCCTGGGCGCCATCGAGGACCGGATCCGCCAGGGCGTCGCCGCCGGGGAGCTGCCCTCGCGCACCGACGCGACGGCGCTCGCCCGCTTCGTCGGTGCCGTGTTCCAGGGCATGTCACAGCAGTCGCGGGACGGTGCGAGCCGGGCCGAGCTCGAAGCCGTCGCCGCGGTCGCGATGACGGTCTGGCCGGCAAATGAACCGGCCCTGCACGGCACGCGTGAGTGAGGGCGTACGTTGGAGTAACCGTGGGCGGTTGTCGGAGGAAGCGACGACAACAAACCTCCGTCGATGCATGGACATCGGAGAATGGTCTAGTCCACAATGCGTAACTGAGACCTCCGCCCTCCCCGCACAGGAGGACGGACAGAGGACCCGTCGCTCTCTGCCCTGACTGCGCCGGATCCTCGATCGGCCCCCGGGACCGCACACCTGGAAGCCGATGCACCTGAAGGGCTGCGGTGCCAGGGAAAGGGTTGAGGGTCCCGACCCCCGGCGCCGCGGCCCGTCGGTCTTTTCGGGCGCCATCACGATCGATTCGGGGCGGAGCCGATCGATTCGGGGCGCTGTCGGCCGACAGGTACGCTCGGGCTCGTGCCCTCCATGAACGATCTCGTACGCCAGCACACCGCTCTCGGTGACTCCGATCTCGAGTGGCTCCATCTGCTGGTCTCGGAGTGGCAGTTGCTCTCCGACCTCTCCTTCGCCGACCTCGTCCTGTGGGTCCCCACCCGCGACGGCACGCGATACGTCTCCGTCGCACAGATGCGCCCCAACACCGGACCGACGTCCTACCAGGACGACATGGTGGGCCACCTGGTGCCGCGCGGCCGCCGCCCGATGCTGGACGCCGCGCTGGACGAGGGCCGCATCGTGCGCGAGGGCGACCCCGAGTGGCGCGAAGAGGTCCCGGTGCGGGTGGAGTCCATCCCCGTACGCCGGGAGGGCCGGGTCCTCGGCGTCATCGCGCGCAACACCAACCTGCTCACGGTCCGCACGCCCTCGCGCCTGGAGCTGACCTATCTCCAGTCGGCGTCCGACCTCGCGCAGATGATCGCGGCCGGCTCCTTCCCGTTCCCCGACCAGCAGGTCGACATGGACGCCTCGCCGCGCGTGGGCGACGGCCTGATCCGCCTCGACGCCGACGGCGTCGTCCAGTACGCCTCGCCCAACGCCCTGTCCGCGTACCACCGGTTGGGCTTCTCCGCCGATCTGGTCGGCCACCACCTCGGTACGACGACGGCCGAACTCGCCCCGTCCCGCGGCCCGGTGGACGAGGCGCTGTCCAAGGTGGCCAGCGGCTGGGCACCGCGCGAGTTCGAGATCGAGGGCGAGGAGGGCTCGATCCAGGTACGCGCGATCCCGCTCAAGCCCAAGGGGACGCGCATCGGTTCGCTCGTACTGCTGCGCGACGTGACGGAACTGCGCCGCCGCGAGCGGGAGTTGATCACCAAGGACGCGACCATCCGGGAGATCCACCACCGGGTGAAGAACAATCTGCAGACGGTCGCCGCGCTGCTGCGCCTCCAGGCGCGGCGCATCGAGTCCGACCGGGGACGCGAGGCCCTGGAGGAGGCGGTACGGCGGGTCGGTTCCATCGCGATCGTGCACGAGACGCTCTCCCAGAACCTGGACGAGCGCGTGGAGTTCGACGAGATCGCCGACCGCGTGCTCGCCATGGTGGCGGAGATCTCACCGGGCCAGGTCACCGGCCGGCGCACCGGCCGCTTCGGCATCCTGGACGCGGAGGTGGCGACGCCGCTCTCCATGGTCCTCACCGAGGTGCTCCAGAACGCGCTGGAGCACGGCTACCGCCAGGGCGACACCGGCACGGTCGAGGTCTCGGCGGTGCGCGGCGGCACCAGCAAGGAGGCCCGCCTGCTGATCACGGTCCAGGACGACGGCGTCGGCCTGCCGGAGGGCTTCGACCCGAAGCGGACCGGGAACCTGGGACTGCAGATCGTACGCACCCTGGTGGAGGGCGAGTTGGGCGGAACGTTCGACATGGTGCCCGCACCGGAGCGCGGCACCCGGGTGGTGCTCGACATCCCGGTGCGCACCCAGAAGTAGCGCTGAGTAGTGCTGCGCAGACGCAAACAGCAGTGAGCCCCGGACCGTTGAACGGTCCGGGGCTCATTACTCGCGTTGCTCGGGTCATGTCCCGGGCTGAGCCTGGGGGAGCATCGGGGGTACTGCGCGCTGCGGCTCGGGGGCGGGAGATGCGTACTCGCTGTACGCGCCGCCGGGCTCAGGCTCGAACGGGGTGGGAATCAGGCAGAGGCCTGACGGGCCCGGTTGCGAGCGGCGCGGCGCTTCATCGCGCGGCGCTCGTCCTCGCTGAGGCCACCCCAGACGCCGGAGTCCTGGCCGGACTCGAGCGCCCACTGCAGGCACTGCTCCATGACGGGGCAGCGGCGGCAGACGGCCTTGGCTTCCTCGATCTGCAGCAGCGCAGGACCGGTGTTGCCGATGGGGAAGAAGAGCTCGGGGTCTTCCTCGCGGCAAACGGCGTTGTGACGCCAGTCCATGGCTGCTACCTCTCCTTGGTATTACATGCAGGTTGCTTGTGAATGTGAACGCTTTCACGAATCCCTCAACAAGTGAAGGGCCGAACGTCACATACGCGACGGTGGTCCGTTGCTTTGAGGAGGGGATTCGGGCTCTCTGTGGGGCCGATGTTGCGGGCCGTCCCGAGCGCCATGTAGAGATTCGCAAACCTCGGCGGCGGATACAACCCCTTCTGGAAAGTTTTTTTTGATTCCTCGGTGTCGGCTAGGTCACAGCCGTACTTCCATGGGGTGGAGCCTGGCCCAAACGTTCGAGATAAAGGACTTTGGGCCCTTCCACTCACACAATCACACGCAGTGCACGACGTACGCCTGTGAACGTCACGCTCGTCCGCAGCCCCAGGTGGTCACCGTCCATCTGGAGGGGCAGAGGCGCCTTCGAATGCAAGGTGAAGTCCGTCAGGTCGTGGAGCGTGACCGCGTTCTTCCCGTGGGGGCCGCGCTCGGGTGTCGAGGCGAGCAGTTGGGTGCCGTAACGGGCCACCGCGGGGGTGGAGAGTTTCTTGAGTCCTAGCACGTCAAGGCCGGTGTCGAAGGACGCCTGGGGCGTCGGGTACAGCGGCCGGTTGCCCAGGAAGGACCACGGCGAGGTGTTGCTGATTATGGAGACGACCAGATCCGTGACCGGGGCCTCGCCCGGCCGTTCGAGCGTGATCGTGCCGTGCCGGCGGTCCGGCTCCCCGAGGAACTGGCGTACGACCTGCCGCACATACAGGGCGTGAGTCGAACGCTTGCCCCTTTCCCGCTGCTGCTCCACCCGGCCCACCACACCCGCGTCGAAGCCGAGCCCCGCGCTGAAGGTGAACCAGCGCGACGGGACGCCTTCGTCCTCGGTGCCGGGCGTGCCCGCGGCGAGGCCCAGGCCCACCGTGCGCTGCCGGCCCTCGCGCAGGGCGTCCAGGAGCTGGCCGGTGGCCTCGACGGGCTCGTTGGGCAGGCCCAGGGCGCGCGCGAAGACGTTCGTGGAGCCGCCGGGGACGACCGCGAGGCCGGGCAGCCGGTCGAGGTCGGGGCCGTTGTGCAGCAGCCCGTTCACGACCTCGTTGACCGTGCCGTCGCCGCCGAGGGCGACGACCAGCTCGATGTCCTTGCTCTCCGCGGCCTGCCGGCCGAGGTCCCGGGCATGGCCGCGGTACTCGGTCGTGACGGCCTCGAGTTTCATCTCGCTCGCCAAGGCGTGGATCAGCACATCACGCGTGCGCTCACTGGTGGTGGTTGCCGCCGGATTGACCACGAGAAGTGCACGCATGCAAGGCAGAGTACCCAGCGGCCTTGATCCGGCCCAGACCGAGGTAGGGGTCGGGGGCTACGCTGCAAAGGTGACCTCAGAGCAGAACCCCGCCCCCGAGACCCCCGAAGAAGCCGGCCCGCGCCCCGGCCGGCTGACCGCCGCCGCCGCTCTGGCCGGCCTTGAAGGCGCCGCGCTCGCCGTGGGCGGCGCCTACATGCTGATCGCCGGTCTCACGGGCAAGCCCGACAACCCGGAGCAGGCCATCACCGGCGGCGTCACGCTGCTCGTCCTCGCACTGCTGCCGCTGTTCGCCGCGCGCGGGCTGCTCGCCCGCAAGAGCTGGAGCCGCGGCCCCGCGATCATCACGCAGATCATGGCGCTCCCGGTCGCCTATACGTTGCTCCAGGCCGACAGCGTCGCCATCCCCGGCGGGATCGTGCTCGCCGTCGTCGCGATCGCCGCGCTGGTGCTGCTCGTCAATCCGCAGACCACCCGCGCGCTCGGCATCCGCACGCCGGGGGGCGCGCAGGAATCCAAGTGACGGACATGTGAGCGACATGAAGGCGCCCGGTGCAGTGACCGTCACTGCACCGGGCGCCTTCATGTGCGTACGTACGTCGCTGCGGCGACAGGTCACTCCTCGACGAGGAGCTTCTCCCGGAGCTGGGCCAGCGTGCGGGCCAGCAGGCGGGAGACGTGCATCTGGGAGATGCCGACCTCCTGGGCGATCTGCGACTGCGTCATGTTCCCGAAGAAGCGCAGCAGCAGGATGCGCTTCTCGCGCGGCGGCAGGTCCTCCAGGAGCGGCTTGAGGGACTCGCGGTACTCGACGCCCTCCAGTGCCTCGTCCTCCGCGCCGAGGGTGTCGGCGACCGCCGGGGACTCGTCGTCCGTGTCCGGGACGTCCAGGGACAGCGTGGAGTACGCGTTGGCCGACTCCAGGCCCTCCAGGACCTCTTCCTCGGAGATGGCCAGCTTCTCGGCCAGCTCGTGGACCGTGGGGGAGCGGCCGTGCAGCTGCGACAGCTCGGCCGTCGCCGTCGTCAGGGCGAGCCGCAGCTCCTGGAGACGGCGCGGTACACGCACGGCCCAGCCCTTGTCGCGGAAGTGCCGCTTGATCTCGCCGACGACCGTCGGCGTCGCGTACGTGGAGAACTCCACGCCGCGCTCCGGGTCGAAACGGTCGACCGACTTGATCAGGCCGATCGTCGCGACCTGGGTCAGGTCGTCGAGCGGCTCGCCGCGGTTGCGGAAGCGGCGCGCCAGATGCTCGACGAGGGGCAGGTGCATGCGCACGAGCCGATTGCGCAGCTCCGCGTACTCCGGACTGCCGTCCTTCAGGGTGCGCAGCTCGATGAAGAGCGCACGCGCGCCGCTGCGGTCCTGTGGATTGTGCCGGCCCTGCTGCTCACCGTGTCGCTCGTGGTCGCTCATCAATCCCGCCCGTCGCGCGTCCGATCCCCCTTGGCCTCCGCGAAGCTCGGCCGCCGAGGTCGGGTCCGCTGTGTCTACCGGGTGTGGCCTGGCCTGCTGTTCGGGGATGCCGGTGGTCAGCCGTCGCACCCCGCCCGTGCCGTCGGCCGGGAGATCCCGTGTGCCGCGCTTGTCGTCCCGCACCGGACCGTCCCCGCTCATCACGCCGGGCCGGGGCCCGCGCCACGCTTCTTGTAGAGGCTGATCGACACCGTGTTGTCGTCGGCCACCGAGGAGTCGACCTGGCCCGCGAGGGCCGACAGGACCGTCCACGCGAACGTGTCGCGCTCCGGTGCCCGGCCGTCGGTCGTCGGCGCGGAGACCGTCACCTCCAAGGAGTCGTCGACGAGGCGGAACACGCAGCTGAGCACGGAGCCCGCGACGGCCTGCTGGAGCAGGATCGCGCAGGCCTCGTCGACCGCGATGCGCAGGTCCTCGATCTCGTCGAGGGTGAAGTCCAAACGCGCCGCGAGACCGGCCGTGGCCGTCCGCAGCACCGACAGGTAGGCACCCGCAGCCGGCAGCCGGACTTCGACGAAGTCCTGATTCCCGGGCTCGCCTGCGAACTGGGACACCCTCACCTCCAAGGTGGTACAAGCACTTTCGGGCTCCGGGAGGTCCTCCCCCGGGTGATGCGTCACGTAGATATGCGGTGACGCTACCGCGCGCCCGACTTTCCTGTCCCGGGGACCCCCGGCCCATTGCTGTCACTCATAGTAAGCCTACGGGTACGGACAGTGGCTAGAGGGTGTGCGGGCCCAATTGGAAAGAGCGGGCGCCGGGTTGACGTACCCAAGCGCCCACGGATCGAACCCCGATGGGGGTGCCGATCAGACCAGGACCGCGTCCACGAAGCACCAGCGCCAGCTCTCACCAGGCTCGAAGGTGCGCATGACGGGGTGCCCGGTCTCCTTGTGGTGCTCCGTCGCGTGTTTGTACGGCGAGGAGTCGCAGCAGCCGACGTGACCGCAGACCAGACACAGCCGCAGTTGCACAGGGTGACTGCCGACGGCGAGGCACTCCAGGCAGGTCTCGCTCAGGGGCGCGGGCTCGGGGTGCGGCAGCGCGTCGATGTGCGGGCACTCGTTCATGATGGCCAGGTTACGACGCGCGGCGTGCCGATGGGCTGCCGGACGGGAAGGCGGGCCATGGACGTATTGCCACTGGTGGGGCTGATCGCGGTGAGCGCCGCGGTGGCGGGGGCGGCACGCAGGACACCGGTGCCGGCACCGCTCCTCCTTGTCGCGATCGGCCTTGCCGCGTCCTATGTGCCGGGCGTTCCGGAGTACGCGCTCGACCCGCACATCGTGCTGCCGCTCATCCTGCCGCCGCTGCTGCACACCGCCGCGCTGGAGAGCTCGTACCTCGATCTGAGGGCCAACATCAGGCCCGTGGCGCTGCTGTCGGTGGGGTACGTCCTGTTCGCCACGGTGGCGGTGGGCTGGCTCGCGTACGAGCTGATCCCGGACCTGCCGCTGACCGCGGCGCTCGTCCTGGGTGCCGTAATCGCACCGCCGGACGCCGTGGCGGCCACGGCGATCGCGCGGCGGGTGGGGCTGCCGTCGCGGATCACCACGATCCTCCAGGGCGAGTCCCTCGTGAACGACGCGACCGCGATCACCGCCTACAAGGTGGCGCTCGCCGCCGCCGTGGGGGAGGGGGCGAGCTGGGCGGGCGGCATCAAGGAGTTCCTGGTGGCGGCCGTCGGCGGGGTCGGCGTCGGGCTGCTGCTCATGGTGCCGCTGCACTGGCTGCGCACGCACTTGAAGGAGGCCGTTCTGCAGAACACGCTCTCCTTGCTCATCCCCTTTGTCGCGTACGCCGCCGCCGAACAAGTAGGCGCCTCCGGAGTCCTCGCCGTGGTGACCGTGGCGCTCTATCTGGGACACCGCTCCTGGCAGGTCGACTTCGAGACGCGGCTCCAGGAGGCCGCGGTGTGGAAGGTCGTCGCGTTCATCCTGGAGTCGGCCGTCTTCGCGCTGATCGGGCTCCAACTGCGCGTCGTCGTCGAGGATCTGGGCGAGTACAGCGTGGGGCAGGCCGTCTGGTACGCGGTCGGGGTGTTCTTCTTCGTGGTCGTGATCCGCTTCGTGTGGTCGTATCCCGCCACCTACTTGCCGTGGTGTCTGTCGACGCGCATCAGGGAGCGGGAGAGCGACACCGACTGGAAGCGGCCGCTGATCGTGAGCTGGGCCGGTATGCGGGGCGTGGTCTCGCTGGCGATCGCGTTCTCGATCCCGCTCGTCACGGACGACGGGTCGCCGTTCCCGGCGCGCAACCTGGTCCTGTTCCTGACGTTCACGACCGTCATCGGCACCCTCGTCGTCCAGGGGCTCACCCTGCCGCCGCTCATCAAGCTCCTGAAGCTGCCGGGACGCGACGTGCAGGCCGAGACGCTCGCCGAGGCGCAGGCGCAGAACGCCGCCTCCACGGCCGCGGAGGAGCGGGTGGACGAGTTGATGCGGGACCAGCGCAACTGCCTGCCGCAGCCCCTCCAGGACCGCCTGCACACCGTTCTCGAACGGCGCCGCAACTCCGTGTGGGAGCGGCTCGGGCAGCCCAACCCCGTGACCGGGGAGTCGGCCGACGACACCTATCGCCGCCTCGCGCGCGAGGCGATCGCCGCCGAGCGCGAGGTCTTCGTACAGATGCGGGACGAGCGGCGCATCGATGACGAGATGATGCGGACGCTGCTGCGCAAGCTGGACCTGGAGGAGGCCGCCGCCTATCGCGAAGTCGACGACTGAGACGACTGAGACGGCGGGGACGGCGGGGACGGCGGGGACGGCGGGGACGGCGGGGACGACTGAGCTTCCGGGCCCGGCGCTCCCGTGACGACGGCGGCCAGCCGTGTGCCCCGCGGAAAGGCGCCCTCGGCGGCGAGGGCGACAAGGGCGTAGAGCATTTTGGCGACATAGAGGCGCTCGACGGGCAGATCGTGACGCTGCTCGAAGTCCTCGGCGAACGCGGCCAGTTCCGCGGGCACGCGCGCGTAGCCGCCGAAATGGAAACGGTCCTCTACATGCCAGTCGCCGCGCTCTCCGCCGAAGGCGGCCTCCTGTAGGGAGCGGATCTCCGCGTCCAGGAAGCCGCCCTTGAGGACGGAGACCCCCACGGCGCGCCGGCCGGGGGCGAGCCCCGCGGCGAGGCCCGCGAGGGTGCCGCCCGTCCCGCAGGCGAGCGCCACGACGTCGGCCCGGTCGCCGAGCTCGTGGCCGAGGGCCGTACAGCCCTGGACGGCCAGGGAGTTGCTGCCGCCCTCGGGGATCACGTACGCGTCCTGGGCGCCGGCGGCGTCGAGGAGCGCGGCGAGGGTGTCCGGATCGGTCTTGTGCCGATACGTCGATCTGTCGATGAAGTGCAGTCGCATGCCGTCGGCCGCGCAGCGGGCCAGGGACGGGTTGAGGGGGCGCCCGGCGAGTTCATGACCTCGGACGACGCCGATGGTGGGGACGCCCAGGAGGAGGCCCGCCGCGGCTGTGGCCCGCAGATGGTTCGAGTAGGCGCCGCCGAAGGTGACCAGGGGGCGGCCCCGCGCGGCGGCGAGGTTCGGGGCGAGCTTGCGCCACTTGTTGCCGATGAGATCCGGGTGGATCAGGTCGTCCCGCTTCAGGAGCAGCCGGACACCGTGGCGCGCGAAGCGGTCGTCGTCGACCTCGGTGAGGGGCGACGGGAGCCGGGGGCGCGGAGCGGCGAGGGGCGGACGGGACACCCGGTCATTGTCGGACATGTGTCCGGGTGCCCGTCGCAGCGCCCCGGGCTACTTGAGCCGGTCGCGGATGCGCCCCCGCATCGAAGCCATCGTGAACCCCTTGGGATCCACCTTGCCCGGCTGCCACTCCAGGTGGCCGATGACCGAGCGCTCCGACCAGCCGTGGTGGCGGCAGATCGCCGCGGCGGCCTTCTCGATGGCCAGCAGCTGGGCCTCCGGCCACGGGTCGTTCCCGTCGCCCAGGTTCTCGCACTCGAAGCCGTAGAAGCGGCTGTTGCCGTCCGTGTTCGCCTCGTTGTCGTGCGGCAGCGCCTTCTCCGCGATCACCGCCCGCAGCACGTCGTCGTCACCGAGGCCCGCGTGGTTCGCGCGGCCGTAGCCGACCAGGTGGACCCGGCCGTCCTTGGTGATGACGCCGTGGCACAGCGGACCCGGCAGGTCCGGATGTCCGTCGCGGCAGATACGGACCGTGTGCTCGCTGCCCGAGGTGACGGTGTGGTGGATCATCACGCCGTTCAGCGGGCCCCAGGCGCCCTTGTGGTTGCGATTGTGATGGCGCCAGTCACCGACTTCGACCACGGTCAGGCCCTCGTCCCTGAGGGCATTGAGAAAGCTGCTCGCGGACATGGGTGGGGCCATGGCCGTCTCCTTAGCGGGGCGCGACGGGCGCCGGTCGCACTCCGTCTCGTACCGCTGCTTGTACAGGAACTGCCGTACAGCCACTACTCGTTCGTACGCCGTGCGAGCCGTTCCGGACAGGGGCCTCAGCTGTGCAGGAACCCGTCCCCGTTCGTCGCGATGTGCGACTCCAGGGCCTGGAGCGCCTGCTGGGTGGCCTGCGGGCTGCCCGTGCCCTTGCGCTCCGCGTAGTACGCGGCGCCCAGCTTCTTCAGCAGGTCACCGCCCGCCCGCTGCGCCTGCACGTCGTCCAGCTTCGCCTTGCCCTGCGTCAGTCCGCGCTGTGCCTGCTCCTTGGCGCGGTCCAGAAAGCCAGCCATGGGTGTGTCTCCTCTGTTGTCCGACATCCGTTTCCCGATCAACGTCCGCCGGGAGCCCGTGGTTCCGAAATCCGGCGGCGGGACGCGAGCCGGGTTCGAAAAGCGCCACCAATGCCCCGTCGGCGCCTGATCCAATCCCGCTCGTTTGTGTAATGGTGCGACCACGCTCCGTGCTGGAAGGGTGGTCGTCGCAGGCCAGTTCATGATCGGGAGGGCACGTACATGTCGGTAGGCGAAGAGGTCCGCACGGAGCAGTCGGGGTCGCAGAAGAGCCTCGGCACGTCCGCCGCGCGGAATCTGGCCACCACCACCAAATCCGCGCCGCAGATGCAGGAGATCAGCTCCCGCTGGCTGCTGCGGACACTGCCCTGGGTGGATGTGCAGGGTGGCACGTACCGGGTGAACCGGCGACTCAGCTACTCGGTCGGGGACGGCCGCATCACGTTCGTGAAGACGGGGGACCAGGTACGCGTCATCCCCGCGGAGCTGGGCGAGCTGCCCGCCCTGCGGGACTTCGAGGACCTGGACGTCCTCGGTGAGCTGGCCCAGCGCTGCACGCAGCGCGAGTTCGCGGCCGGCGAGGTGCTCGCCTCGTTCGGCAGCCAGGCGGACGAGGTGTATCTCCTCGCCCACGGCCGCGTGGAGAAGGTCGGCACGGGACCGTACGGGGACGACGCCGTGCTCGGCGTCCTCGCCGACGGCTCGTACTTCGGCGACCAGGCGCTGCTCGACCCGGAGAGCATCTGGGAGTACACGGCCCGTGCGGTCACCGCGTGCACGGTGCTCACGCTGCCGCGCCGCGACCTGGAGCAGATCGCCGAGCGGTCCGAGGCGCTGCGCGACCACCTTCAGGCGCTGCGGGCGGTCCCGGAGCAGCGGGCCAACAAGTACGGCGAGAAGGAGATCGACCTCTCCGCGGGCCACGTCGGGGAAGCGGTCCTGCCGGGCACGTTCGTCGACTACGAGTCGGCGCCGCGCGAGTACGAACTGAGCGTCGCGCAGACCGTGCTGCGCATCCACACGCGCGTCGCCGACCTCTACAACCAGCCCATGAACCAGACGGAGCACCAGCTCCGGCTGACCGTCGAGGCGTTGAAGGAGCGCCAGGAGCACGAGCTGATCAACAACCGCGAGTTCGGACTGCTCAACAACTGCGAGTACGAGCAGCGGCTCCAGCCGCACGACGGTGTGCCCAGCCCCGACGACATGGACGAGCTGCTCAGCAGGCGGCGCGGCTCCAAGCTGTTCCTGGCGCACCCGAAGGCGATCGCCGCGTTCGGCCGCGAGTGCAACAAGCGGGGCCTGGTGCCGGAGAGCATCGACGTGGGCGGGAACCGCATCCCGACCTGGCGCGGTGTGCCGATCTACCCGTGCGCCAAGATCCCGATCTCGGACGCCCGGACCACGTCCATCATCTGTATGCGTACGGGACTGGAGGAGCAGGGCGTCATCGGCCTGCGGCAGTCCGGGATCCCGGACGAGATCGAGCCGAGCCTGTCCGTGCGGTTCATGGGCATCAGCGAGCAGGCGATCATCTCGTACCTGGTGACCACGTACTACTCGGCGGCCGTCCTGGTGCCCGACGCGCTCGGCGTCCTGGAGAACGTGGAGGTGGGGCGGTGGCGGTGACACCCACCCCCCGGCGGCCCGTGTCCCCGCCCGCCGGGGCGGGTACAACCAGGGGGTACGCGCCCAGCACCAGCGGAACCGCCACCGTCCGCACCCTCTCCGGGGTGAGTCCATGACGCAGACGACGGAGACGCGAGTGGCGGCAGAGCCTGCCGATCCGGTGGCGGTGAGCACGGTGAGCACGGTCAGCGACGGGCACGAGACGCAGGAGGCGGCGGTGATCCTGGCGCAGGCCAGGGGCGCCGTCGACCCCGAGCTGCGCCGGGCCGTCGAGTCCCTGCCGGGCTCCATACGCCGCGTCGCCCTGTACCACTTCGGCTGGGAGCACGCGGACGGTACGCCCGCGGCGGGGAACGCGGGCAAGGCCGTACGGCCCGCCCTCGTCCTGGCCGCGGCGCGGGCCCTCGGCGGGCGGCCCGAGCAGGCGGTCCGGGCGGCGGCAGCGGTGGAGCTGACGCACAACTTCACGTTGCTGCACGACGACGTGATGGACCGGGACGCCACCCGCAGGCACCGGGCGACCGCGTGGAAGGTGTTCGGGGACGCCGACGCGATCCTGGCGGGCGACGCGCTCCAGGCCCTGGCACAGCGCCTGCTCGCCGAGGACCGGCACCCGGCGGCGCCTGCCGCGGCGGCCCGACTCGCCGACTGCGTCGTGGAGTTGTGCGCAGGCCAGTCCACGGACGTCGCCCTGGAGCGGCGTGGCCCCGGGGAGGTGACCCTGGGGGAGACCCTCGCCATGGCGGAGGCCAAGACCGGGGCGCTGCTCGGCTGCGCGTGTGCGCTCGGCGGGCTGTACGCGGGGGCGGCGCCGGAGGAGGTCGAGGCGCTGGACGCATTCGGGCGGGCGGCGGGCCTCGCGTTCCAGCTGATCGACGACGTGATCGGGATCTGGGGCGATCCGGCCCGCACCGGCAAGCCGGCCGGGGCCGACCTGGCCGTACGCAAGAAGTCCCTGCCGGTCGTCGCGGGCCTCGCCGCGGGCGGCCCGGCCGCGGCCGAACTGGCGGCGCTGTACGGGCAGCCGCCGGGCTCCGGCACGGAGAGCGCGGCTGACCTGGAGGCCATCGCGCTCGCGGTCGAGCGGGCCGGCGGTCGGGACTGGGCGCAGACGGAGGCCGCGGACCAGATGGCCCGTGCCGTGCACCAGCTGTCCCGGGCGGTCCCGGTGCCGGAGGCGGCGGACGGGCTGCTGTCGCTGGCGGAGTTCGTCACGTGGCGCGGCTACTGACGTCTTACCGACGGGCGCGCTGAGGCGTTCCGGCGATGAGCCGCAGCGACACGCTCAACCAGAGCGTGGCGGGCGGCTGACCCACCCGGCACCGCACAGCACCGCCCACCCGGCACCGCCCCCCGTCTCCTCCCACCCGGCACCGCCCCTCGTCTCCTCCCACCCGGTACCGCCCCCCGGCACAACCCACCCGGCACCGCAGCGCCCCGCATTCCGCCGCTTTCCGGGCGGAGCGCGGGGCCCGTGCCCGTCCGCCCCGCTGATCACTTAGGCTGCCAACGACCGGACAGGACAGGCGTGTTGAGGGTTGAGGCAGGGGGCGGTCGGCGTGGGTGTGCGGATCCGGCGGGCGGAGCAGGGTGATCGGGACCTCGTCGTACGACTGCTCGACGAGGCGTTCATGGACGATCCGGTCAGCGGCTGGGTCTTCCCCAGTGAGGAGTACCGGCGGGCCCGGCACGCGGGGCTGATGGCGGCGTTCACCGACGCCACGCTCGCCGACGGCTACATCGACCTCGTGGAGGACGACGCGGCGGTCGCCCTGTGGATGGACATGCCGGAGGAGTTCCACGCGCCGACCGAGGCCGAACTGGCCGAACAGGCCGCGGCCGTGCGCGCCGCCGTCGACCCGGACAACGAACGGGTCGAGCAGATAGCCCGGTGGACGGCGGGCATCCACCCCGTGGGCCGCGCGCACGTCTACCTCTGGATGATCGGTGTCGTGCCGGGCCGGCAGGGCGAGGGCCTCGGCAGCGCGCTGATGGCACCGGTCCTGGAGCGCTGCGACCGGGAGGGGCTGCCTGCCTATCTGGAAGCCAGCAACCCGCGCAGCCGCGCGCTGTACGAGCGGCTCGGGTTCGTGTTCACGGGGACGGCGCTCGACCTGCCGGACGGGCCGACGCTGTGGCCCATGTGGCGGGAGCCGCAGGCGAGTTGAGCTGCCGCATGAGTGACCCCGCGTGACTCATCCCGCGGGCACGATCCGCTCCACCAGCCGCTCCACCACACCGTCCGGCACGCTCACGCCGGGGATCGCCCCGTCCAGCATCCCCGGCATCGTCAGCTGCTCAAGGATCAGCCCGAGCATGCCCAGGTAGAGCAGCGTGATGTCCTCGGCGTCGCCGGGCAGCCCCGCCTCGGCGTTGAACGCGATGCCGGAGTCGAGGTCGCCGCGCAGCGACGTCATCAGGGAAGCGCGCAGTTCGGGCCTGCGGCTCGCCTCCAGGCGCATCTCCATCAGGGCGAGGAAGCCGGTGCGGTCGCCCCGGACGCGGTCCATCATGTCGTGCATGAACGCGGTGACCAGGGCCCGGTCCCGGGGCCGCGCGAGCAGTTTCTCGATGATCTCCGGCTTCGGCGCGAGCCGCTGGTGCAGCCAGCCGTCGATCTGGTGGAGCAGGTCGTCCCGGTTGGCGAAGTAGTTGGACGACGTGCCGATGGGGACGCCCGCCGCCGTGTCCACCGCACGGAAGGTCAGACCCCGCGCGCCTTCGGCCGCCAGTACCTCGACGGCCGCGTCCACGAGGGCGGCCCTGCGCTCCGGATTCCTCGCCATGGTGACGCCTCCTGAAAAACACTTGTAACCACTACACCTGAAGCACTATAACTGAAGTGGTTCGGGCGGTGTACGCCCCAACTCCCTTGCCCCCTGCGGAAAGAGACCGGCTTGCGCAAGCTCACGTACTTCATCGCCGCGTCCATCGACGGCTTCATCGGAGACGAGTCCGGAGACGGATCCGTGTTCATGTCCTTCCTCGACGAGGAGTACCTCGGGTTCCTGACCAGCGAGTATCCCGAGACGCTCCCCACCCAGGCCCGCCCGTCGTTCGGCCTCGACGGGGCGGCGAACAAGAAGTTCGACACCGTCGTCCAGGGCCGCGGCAGCTATCAGGTGGGCCTCGACGCCGGCGTCACCAGCCCGTACGGGCATCTGCGCGAGTACGTCGCCACGCGCAGCCTCACCGAGTCCCCGCACCCGAACGTGGAGCTGATCCGCGACGACGTCGTCGGGAAGGTCCGCGAACTCAAGGCGGAGGACGGCGAGCTGGGCATCTGGCTGTGCGGCGGCGCACAGCTGGCCGGGCTGCTCGCGGACGAGGTCGACGAACTGGTGGTCAAGACGTACCCGGTGGTCTTCGGCGGCGGCATGCCGATGTTCGGGGGCCGCGCGTACTCCCTGGCGCAGTTCTCCCTGGAGGAGAACTGGATCTTCGGCAACGGCGCGATCGTCCGCCGGTACGCACGGAGGGCGTGATGCCAGGCTGTCGCGGCCGCGCGACCTCATAGGTTGTCCGGCATGAGCGAACTGCTGCACATCACCGAGCGCGCCCTGTGGGAGAGCGCCCGGACCGCGGGCACGTACACCTGGTCGACCCGCGGCAGGACCCTTCAGGAGGAGGGGTTCATCCACTGCTCGTTCCCGCATCAGGTGCGCGGCGTCGCCGAGTTGTTGTACGGGGCGGCGCCCGCGCCCGGCGAACTGGTGGTGCTCGTCATCGACCCGGCCCGGCTGGACGTGCCGGTGCGCGTCGAGGAGATCAAGCCCGGAGGGCCTCAATTCCCGCACATCTACGGTCCGTTGCCGGCCGCCGCGGTGACCGAGGTACGGGACTGGCCGCGGCCTGAGAACCGTAGCCAGAAGGAACGCATGCTCGCCGGCGACCTCTACCTCGCCGACGACCCGGAACTGGAGGCGGACGCGCTGCGCGCCGCCGAACTGGGGGAGCGGTACAACGCGAGCAGCGTCACCGACCTGCCCGCGCGCCGCGCCCTGCTGCGCGAACTCCTCGGTGAGGTCGGCGAGGACGTGGTGGTGCGCCCGCCGCTCGCCGTCGACTACGGCCGGTACATCAGCATCGGCGCGCGCACCTTCGTCAACTGCGGCGCCGTGATGCTGGACGTCGCGCCGATCAGGATCGGGGAGGACGTGCAGATCGGCCCGAACGTCCAACTCCTCACCCCCACTCACCCGATCGACCCGGAGCCGCGCCGCGCGAAGTGGGAGGCGGCGAAGCCGATCACGATCGGCGACAACGTCTGGCTGGGCGGCGGTGTCATCGTCTGCCCCGGTGTCACCATCGGCGCGAACACGGTGGTGGGAGCGGGCTCCGTCGTGGCTCGCGACCTGCCGCCGGACGTGGTGGCCGTCGGCAACCCGGCGCGCGTCGTACGGAAGCTCGGGAGGGCCGGGGAGTGAGACGCCGGGGGGCGGTGTGCGTCCTCGCGGGGGCGCTGCTCGTGGGGTTCGCCGGGGGTGACCAGGGCTTTGCCGGTCACCCGAAGGCCTGGGCGGACGGGACGCCGGTCGTGTGGGCGGAGAACGAGATGCCCGAACTTCCCTTGGACGCCTACGAGTTCACGGCGGTGAACGGGAAGGCGTACGACCGCCTGGAGCAGGCCAGGAAGCTGCTCACGCAGCGCTGCATGGTCCGGCACGGCTTCGCCGGATTCCCGCGGGACCCGAAGTACCCGGGTCAGGGCAGGGGTACGACCATGCGCGCGCTCGTGATCGTGGCGACCGGACCCGTCGGCCTCTACGACCTGGGCGCCGCGCGCCGCTGGGGCTACGGCTGGGACCCGCGGCGCAGGACGTCGCCGCCCGAGCCGGAGGGGCGGGAGATGACGGCCGAGGAGTCCGACGTCTACTACGGCGACCGGCGCACCTCGCACAGCGGCTGCTACGGGGAGGCGTCCCTGCGGCTCGAGCGCGGGGTGCGGAACGTCAGACGGACGTGGACGTACGTGAGCGGGCGCGGCGCGGTGATACGTAAGCGGGTCGAGCGGGATCCGCGGATGCGGCGCGCGTTCACGGCGTGGGCCGACTGTGTGGTGGACAAGGGGTTCAAGCGGTACTCCGATCCCGCCGCGGCCTACGGCGCCAAGGAGTGGAAGCGGGGCCAGGACGGCAACACGGCCCGTACACCGAGGGAGTTGGGCACGGCCGTCGCCGACATCGAGTGCAAGCGCGCGCTCAACACGGCAGGCGTGTGGTGGGCGGTGGCGAACCGGCTCCAGCGGCGTGAACTGGCCCTCCACCGGGCCGAGTTCGAGGCGGTGCGCACCGACCGGGACCGGATGCTCGCGAACGCCGAGGCGGTGCTGAAGCCGGCGTGAGCCGGTCTGTTCCGCGGCGTCGGGATGTCCGCTACGTTCCGATGTGACGGTCATGTCGCCAGGGGGTGCTGTTCATGACGGACAACGAGGAAACGCTGTACGACCATGTGGGCGGCGACGAGGGACTGCACCGCGTGGAGGAGATCTTCTACGGGAAGGTGCTTGCCGACCCGGTCCTCAAGGCCCTCTTCCCGCACCGGCGGCCGCACCACGTGGAGCATCTGACCTGGTTCACGGCGGAGTCCCTCGGCGGCCCGGACCGCTTCACGAGCGAACTCGGCTTCCGGCACCTCGTCGACGTGCACCGCGGTCTCGACATCACCGACGAACAGCGGGTGCGCTTCGCCGAGTTGTACGAGGAGGCGCTCGACGAGGCGGGGCTGCCGGACGACGAGGGGTTCCGGGCGGCCTTCCGCTCGCACATCGAGTTCGGCACGCGCGTGGCGCAGCAGAACTCGCGGGCCCGCACCGAGGAGGAGCTCCATCCGCTGCGCGAAGTCCCCAAGTGGCGGTGGTGAGCGTCTAGTTCACCGGCGTACGGGCATCGGTCGTCGCGCGGATCGAGTCCGCCATCGCCCGGACGAACGCCTCCTGCGTCGCCTCGTCCACCAGGTCGAGTGAAAGATAGGGGTTGAGGTCCTCCAGCTCCACGAGGAGCAGTTCGCCGTCCGGGGCGCGGCAGGCGTCGACGCGCTGGATGCCGTGCGCGAGGGTGTTCCACTCGACGAAGCTCCGGGCGAACTCCCGGTCGGAGTCGGTGGGTTGGTACGGGACGAGCTCCCAGCGGCGGTCCGGGTCGGGCGCGTACAGGGCGTACTGGAGCCGGTCGTCGACGAAGTAGAAGGAGACCTCGTACGCGAAGTCGATGCGCGGCTGGACCAACAGGCCGTCTCCGTAAGGGAGTTCGGCAAGGTCGTCGGGTCGTACGAAACGCAGTCCTATCGAGTCCGCGCCCAGCTTCGGCTTCGCCACGTAACTCTCGGCGCGGGGCAGCAGCCCCAGGTCCTCGGCCCGGTCGACGGTCGGGATGACCGGGTACCCAGCGGCGGTCAGGTCCAGGAGGTACTGCTTGCCGGCCATGTCGGCGCGGCCGGTCAGCGGGTTGTAGACGTTCACGCCCCGCTCCAGGGCCTGCGCGCGGAACGCCTCGTAGGCCTCCTGGTAGCCGAGCACCGGGCCGCTGTTGCGCACCACGACCGCGTCGAAGCCGTCCATCAGCGCGGCCGCGTCCAGCGGATGGCACAGCGCGAGGTCGAATGTCGCGCGCAGCCGCGAGGTGAGCCGGATGTCCTCGTCGCAGTAGCGCCGGCCACGGGCCTCGTACGCGAGGTCGGTGACGTAGAGGACGCGGGGACGGCGGGACATGGAACGACTCCTGTACGGGGCTGAGGGCGGGGGAGGGGATGGCGAAGGGCCCGCCGGGGGATGCCCGGTCGGGCCCTTCGGAGATGTGCACGCAGCGAACCCGCGGGGGTGCACCGCCCGCCGGTTCCGCGGACGTGAACGAGGCCTGGATCAGGCCTTCTTCGTCTCCCAGAAGATCTTGTCGATCTGGGCGATGTAGTCGAGCGCCTTCTGGCCCGTGGCCGGGTCGGTCGAGCCCTTGGCGGCCGAGAGGGCCTTCAGGGTGTCGTTGACCAGCTGGTGCAGCTCCGGGTACTTCTCGAAGTGCGGGGGCTTGAAGTAGTCGCTCCACAGCACCGAGACGTGGTGCTTGGCGAGCTCGGCACGCTGCTCCTTGATGACCGTGGCGCGCGCCTGGAAGTGCGGGTCGTCGTTGCCGGCCATCTTCTCCTGGACGGCCTTGACCGACTCGGCCTCGATGCGGGCCTGGGCGGGGTCGTACACGCCGCAGGGGAGGTCGCAGTGGGCGCTGGCCTTCACCTTGGGGGCGAACAGGCGGGAAAGCATGTAGCTGTTCCTTCCTCGTGATCGTCTTCTCGGGTGCGACATTACTCCGTGCAGGACGGGTTTTCTCGGGTGCCCCCGGGGGCTTAGGTCAAAAGACCGGGGTCAGACTGGGACTGGTGGAGGATGGAACAGGTGCCGAGCACGGCGGGAACCGGGGAGGATGTCTGATGCCCGAGGCGGTCGAGGAAGTGCGCGAGGCGAAGGTGCCGTTTCAGATCATCGAGGTGGACGGTCCGTCCATGGTCCCCACCCTGTATCCGGGTGACTGGATGCTGGTGCAGCACGGCGCCCGCGTGCGGCCGGGGGACGTCATCGTGCTGCGCCACCCCTTCCAGCAGGACCTTCTGGTGGTGAAGCGGATCGCCGAGCGCAGGGACGGCGGCTGGTGGGTCCTCGGCGACAACCCGGGGGCCGGCGGCGACAGCACCGTGTACGGCGTCGTGCCGGACGAGCTGGTGCTCGCCAAGGTGCGCGGGCGGCTGCGGCGCCGCAGGCCGTGGGCCGAGGGCGAGGGTCAGCGGTCGGTGACGGCCGTGCTGTCCTGGGTCTTCTCCGCCGTACGCCCCGTGCTCTCGGACCGGTCGGCCTCCAGGCGCTTGCGGGCGCGGTAGGCGGCGACGTTGGCGCGGGTCGCGCAGCGGTCCGAGCAGTAGCGCCGTGAGCGGTTCGTGGACGTGTCGAGGTACGCGTTGCGGCAGGGCGTCGCCTCGCAGATGCCGAGGCGGTCCACGCCGTACTCGGTGAGGTGGAACGCGAGGCCCATCGCGGCGATCGCCGCGTAGCCCGCCGTCGCGTTCGACGGGTGGTCCGCCAGGTGCATGTGCCACAGCGGGCGGCCGTCCTCGTCGCGGTGGTTGTGCCCGGAGATCTGCGGGCTCACCGGGAACTCCAGGAGCAGCGAGTTCAGCAGGTTCACCGCGAGCTCCTCGTCGCCTCCGTCGGCGGCCTCGAAGACGGTGCGCAGGCGCGCCCGGATGCCGCGGAAGCGGGTCAGGTCGGCGTCGGTGGCGCGGCGGGCCGCGTCCTGGCTGGCGCCGAAGAGCTCGCGCACCGCTTCCACCGAGGTCAACGTGTCCTTGCCACGCCCCGGTTCCTCGGTGTTGACGAGACGCACGGCGTAGTCCGAGTAATAGGCCAGTTCCACTTGTAGTCCTTACCGGTGCGGTCTATCGTCGGGGTCGGCGAGAGTAATGCTCGCTTCGCGCTCAAGGGTATTACGGGAGGGACCTTCCATGACCGAGACCACCGCCCCCGACACCGCCCCGGCGACCGACTGGCGTGCCTGGCAGGACAGCTGGGACCGGCAGCAGGAGTGGTACATGCCCGACCGCGAGGAGCGGTTCCGGGTGATGCTCGACATGGTCGAGGCGTTCGTCGGGCCCGCGCCCCGGGTGCTCGATCTCGCGTGCGGTACGGGAAGTATCACGGACCGGCTCCTGAAGCGGTTCCCGGAGGCGACGAGTGTGGGCGTCGACCTCGACCCGGCGCTGCTCGCCATCGCGCGCGGCACGTTCGAGGGCGACGAGCGGGTCAGCTTCGTGACCGCCGACCTCAAGAACCCGCAGTGGACGTCGGCGCTGCCGCACGACTCGTACGACGCCGTGCTCACGGCCACCGCCCTGCACTGGCTGCACTCCGAACCCCTCGCCGCGCTCTACGGCCGACTCGGCCCGCTGGTGCGGGACGGCGGTGTCTTCATGAACGCGGACCACATGATCGACCCCTCGACGCCCCGGATCAACGCCGCGGAGCGGGCGCTGCGGCATGCGCGGATGGACGCGGCGAAGACGGGCGGGGCGGTGGACTGGGCCGAGTGGTGGGCGCTGGCCGCGAAGGACCCGGTCCTGGCCGAGCCGACGGCGCGGCGGTTCGAGATCTACGGGGAGCACGCGGACGGGGAGACTCCGTCGGCCGGCTGGCACTCGGGGGCGCTCCGCGATGCCGGGTTCGGGGAGGCGCGGGTGGTGTGGGCGTCGCCGTCGGACGCGATGGTTCTTGCCGTGAAGTGAATCGTCTGCGGGTGCGTGGGGGCTGGTCGCGCAGTTCCCCGCGCCCCTGAAATGCCTGCGCTTCGCGCGCATTTCCCCGATGAAGGCTGAGCGGCGAAGGCGCTCGCCTTCAGGGGCGCGGGGCTGTGACATCAGCGGCTCCGCCGCGGGGCGCGACCAGCCACGACGCAACCCGCACCCGGCAACGGAAAGGACCCGGCAGACGCGCTGCCGGGTCCTTTCCGTTGCCGGACGCCTACAGGACCTTCGAGAGGAAGCCCTGCGTGCGTTCGTGGCGGGGGTTCGTCAGGACGTCCCGCGGGTGGCCCGACTCGACCACGACGCCCTCGTCCATGAAGACCAGGCTGTCGCCGACCTCGCGCGCGAAGCCCATCTCGTGCGTGACGACGATCATCGTCATGCCCGACTCGGCGAGGTCGCGCATGACGTCGAGGACGTCACCGACCAGCTCCGGGTCGAGCGCGGACGTCGGCTCGTCGAACAGCATCAGCTTCGGGTCCATCGCCAGGGCCCGCGCGATGGCGACGCGCTGCTGCTGGCCGCCGGAGAGCTGCGAGGGGTAGTTGCCCGCCTTGTCGGCGAGACCGACGCGGTCGAGCAGCTGCGCCGCCCGCTCCCTGGCCTGCGCCTTCGACTGCTTCTTGACCTGGACCGGCGCCTCCATGACGTTCTCGAGCGCCGTCATGTGCGGGAAGAGGTTGAAGCGCTGGAACACCATGCCGATGTCGCGCCGCTTCAACGCGACTTCCCGGTCGCGGAGTTCGAAGAGCTTGTCGCCCTGCTGCCGGTAGCCGACCAGCTCGCCGTCGACGTAGAGCCGACCGCCGTTGATCTTCTCCAGGTGGTTGATGCACCGCAGGAACGTCGACTTGCCGGAGCCGGAGGGGCCGATGAGGCAGAAGACCTCACCCTGCTTGACCTCCAGGTCGATGCCCTTGAGGACCTCCACGTTGCCGAAGGACTTGTGGACGCCCTCAGCCTTGACCATTGCGTTCACAGGTCATCGCCTCCAAGCGGACAGTGAAACCATGTTGGCCTTCACCTTCTGCCACGGCGTGCTCGGCAGCTGCCGCGTCGTGCCCCGCGCGTAGTAACGCTCGATGTAGAACTGCCCGACGCTCAGGATCGACGTCATGACCAGGTACCAGGCGGCCGCGGTGAAGTACATCTCCACCGGGGCGCCGGACTGCTGCCCGATGTCCTGGGCGTACCGGAAGAGTTCGTTGAACTGGACCGCCGCGACGAGCGAGGTGGTCTTCAGCATGTTGATGAACTCGTTGCCGGTCGGCGGCACGATGACCCGCATGGCCTGCGGGATCACGATGCGGCGCAGCGTCTTGGAGTGGCTCATGCCGAGCGCGTGCGACGCCTCGGTCTGGCCCTCGTCGACGGACATGAGGCCCGCGCGGCAGATCTCCGCCATGTACGCCGCCTCGTTGAGCCCCAGGCCGAGGAGGGCCGTGAGCAGCGGCGTCATGAAGGACGACCAGTAGTCCTTGTAGATCGGCCCGAGGTTGATGTACTCGAAGACCAGGCCCAGGTTGAACCAGATGAACAGCTGGACCAGGACCGGGGTGCCGCGGAAGAACCAGATGTAGAACCAGGCGATCGAGCTGGTCACCGGGTTCTTCGACAGGCGCATCACGGCGAGGGTGATACCGCCGACGACACCGATCAGCATCGACAGGACGGTCAGGAGCAGGGTCTTGCCGACGCCCGTCAGGATGCGGTCGTCGAAGAAGTACTCGGGGACCGTGCCCCACTGGATCTTGCCCTGGCCGAACGCGTAGATGATCGAGCCGAGGAGCCCGAGGGCGATGACCGCGGCGAGGTAGCGCCCGTAATGCCGGACCGGGATCGCCCTGATGGCTTCCGGCACGGTCACGGGCGGCGGCGTGTCCTGGGGGCCGCCGCCCGTCTTCTTTATGTCAGCAGACACGGATCTTGCCTTTCAACGACGTCAACTGAGCCCGCGATGCGGTCACTTGCCGCCGTTGACAGTGGCTTCCTTCACGGCGCCGGCCTCGACGCCCCACTTGGCGATGATCTTGTCGTAGTCGCCGTTCTTGATCACGGCGTCGAGCGCGGCCTTGATGGCGTCGCGCAGCTGCGTCTGGTCCTTGGCCACCGCGATGCCGTACGGCGCCGCCTCGACCTGGTCGCCGACGATCTCGAAGTCCTTGCCGCCGCCCGAGGTCTTCACCGCGTACGCGGCGACCGGGAAGTCGGAGGAGCCGGCGTCGGCGCCACCGGAGCGCAGCCGGGTCTGCGCCTGCTGGTCGTCGTCGAAGGCCTGGATGCCGAGCTTCTTGCCGCCCTTGCACTTCTTGGCCTGCGCCTTGGCGAGGTCGTGCGAGACGGTGCCGCGCTGGACGACGATCTTCTTGCCGCACAGGTCGTCCCAGGTCTTGATGGACTGGGTCTTGCCCTTGGGTGTGTAGATCGAGACGCCGGCGTTGAAGTAGTCGACGAAGTCGACGCCCTCGCCGACCTTCTTGCCGGTGTCGGAGTCGACACCGTCCTGGCGGTCCTTGGTGTCGGTCATGGCCGACATGGCGATGTCGTAGCGGTTCGAGCGCAGACCCGTGATCAGGGTGTCGAAGGTGCCGTTCTGGAACTCGAACTTCACGCCCAGCTGCTTGCCGAGGGCGTCCGCGAGGTCGGGGTCGATACCGATGGCCTTGCCCGACTTGTCCTTGAACTCGACCGGCGCGTACGCGATGTCGGAGCCGACGCGGATGACGCCCTTGTCGCGGATCTCCTTCGGGAGCTTGCTCGCGAGCGGCGCGGACTTCGTGGAGGACTTCGCGGAGCCCTCCTCGGACTTCGTCTGGTCACCGCAGCCGGTCAGCAGCAGGGTGCCGGCGACCGCGATCGCGCCGACCGCGGCTATCCGGGACTTCGCGGTGGTACGACGGGTGGTGCTTGCGGTCATGGTTGGTTCCTCCGGCAGGGTGAGGGAGTTGCCGTGCATAGGTCGACGTGTGGCACACACCTTCGGGTGTCGCGACCTCGTGTGATGACGGCATCTTGCCATTCGGACTGGCCGGTTCAGGGGGTCTGAGATGTCAAAATCGGATAACAGGTGAACCAAGACGTCCAACAGGCCCGCACATCAAGGTGCATGGACGCCACATCATCTGCGGGCGCAGCGCCCGGCGACCGGAGATTCTCCGGCGAACCGTCCGGTGTCTCACCATTCGGGCGTTCTTTCATCGGTCTTTGAGCGCGAGTCGATGACTTGTCCACATATTCGGCTATGAGTCATGTCACCGCCGCGTGATCGATCACGTATGCACTCGTGCGCGACACCGTCCGTCAGGTAAGAAGGTTCTTTACACCCCTCATCCGGGGCAGAGCCGTTCAGGCTCAAGGGCGCGCGTGCGGCGCGCCCGTCGTGTACGTGCCCGTGCAGCGGTTCACCAACGTGAACCGAGCGGTGCGTACGCGGTGCCCGCCCGCTCCTCAACCAGGAGCGGACACCCTCACTGATGCAATAAGACTTAAGGGGTCAGACAAGTGGCAGCGGAGATCGTCAATCCTCGCAGCGACAGCAGTACCGGCAACGAAGGCACCGACGAGCCCTTCGATCCGGCGTTCGCGCTGCACCGCGGCGGCAAGATGGCCGTGCAGGCCACCGTGCCGGTCCGCGACAAGGACGACCTGTCCCTGGCGTACACGCCCGGCGTCGCGAAAGTGTGCAGCGCGATCGCCGAGCAGCCCGAACTCGTCCACGACTACACGTGGAAGTCGAACGTCGTGGCTGTCGTGACGGACGGTACGGCCGTGCTCGGACTCGGTGACATCGGTCCCGAGGCGTCCCTCCCGGTGATGGAGGGCAAGGCCATTCTCTTCAAGCAGTTCGGCGGCGTCGACGCGGTGCCGCTGGCGCTCGCGACGACCGACGTCGACGAGATCGTCGACACCGTCGTGCGGCTCGCGCCGTCCTTCGGCGGCGTCAACCTGGAGGACATCGCGGCGCCGCGGTGCTTCGAGATCGAGCGCAAGCTCCAGGAGAAGCTCGACATCCCGGTCTTCCACGACGACCAGCACGGCACGGCCGTGGTCACGCTGGCCGCCCTGAAGAACGCGGCGAAGCTGTCCGGGCGGTCGCTCGGCGAGCTGCGCGGCGTGATCTCCGGCGCCGGTGCGGCGGGCGTGGCGATCGCGAAGTTCCTCCTCGAGGCGGGCCTCGGCGACGTGGCGGTCACCGACCGCAAGGGCATCGTCAGCCGGGACCGCGAGGACCTCACGCCGGTCAAGCGTGAGCTCGCCGAGATCACGAACAAGGCCGGTCTGAGCGGCTCCCTGGAGGACGCGCTCGCCGGGGCCGACCTGTTCATCGGCGTCTCGGGCGGTACGGTCCCCGAGCCGGCGGTCGCCTCCATGGCGCCGGGCGCCTTCGTCTTCGCGATGGCGAACCCGAACCCCGAGGTGCACCCCGACATCGCCCACAAGTACGCGGCCGTGGTCGCGACCGGGCGCTCGGACTACCCGAACCAGATCAACAACGTCCTCGCGTTCCCGGGCATCTTCGCGGGCGCCCTCCAGGTGCGCGCCTCCCGGATCACCGAGGGCATGAAGATCGCCGCCGCCGACGCGCTGGCCGCCGTGGTGGGTGACGAGCTCGCCGCCGGTTACGTCATCCCGTCGCCGTTCGACGAGCGCGTGGCGCCGGCGGTCACGGCGGCGGTCGCGGCCGCGGCCCGCGCCGAGGGCGTCGCCCGCCGCTAGCGGTTTCCGTACATGGTGAAGGCCCTGCCCCTGTCGGCGGGGCCTTTTCCGTGCCCCGCGCCAGGGGATGTGTGTCACAGGCGGGGGTGGTTCCGTGCGCCTGCCGGGCGACCTATCGTCACGGTTATGTTCGCCGCCTACGCAGCCCGCATCGACCGTGATCAGCCGCTGAACGGCCTGGAGTTGGGGGAGCGGCCCGCCCCCGAGAACCGGCCCGGCTGGACCACCGTGAACGTCAAGGCCGCCTCCCTCAACCACCACGATCTGTGGTCCCTGCGCGGGGTCGGACTCGGTGAGGAGGCGCTGCCGATGATCCTTGGCTGCGACGCCGCCGGGATCGACAGCGAGGGCAACGAGGTCGTGCTGCACTCCGTCATCGGGCAGACCGGCTACGGGGTCGGGCCGCGCGAGGGGCGCTCCATCCTCACCGAGAAGTACCAGGGCACTTTCGCCGAGCAGGTCTCCGTGCCGCAGTGGAACGTGCTGCCCAAGCCGAAGGAGCTCTCCTTCGAGGAGGCCGCGTGCCTGCCCACCGCGTGGCTGACGGCGTACCGGATGCTCTTCACGAACGCGGGCGTACGGCCCGGCGACTCGGTCCTGGTGCAGGGCGCGGGCGGCGGCGTCGCCACGGCCGCCATCGTCCTCGGCAAGGCGGCCGGACTGCGTGTCTTCGCGACCAGCCGGGACGAGGCCAAGCGCAAGCGTGCCCTGGAGCTGGGCGCCGTCGAGGCGCTGGAGTCGGGGGCGCGGCTGCCGCAGCGCGTGGACGCGGTCATCGAGACGGTGGGCGCGGCGACCTGGTCGCACTCGGTCAAGTCCCTGCGGCCGGGCGGCACCCTGGTCATCTCGGGCGCGACCAGCGGCCCCAACCCGAAGGCCGCCGAACTCAACCGCATCTTCTTCCTGGAGCTGAAGGTCGTCGGCTCGACGATGGGTTCCAAGGACGAGCTGGAGGACCTGCTGGCCTTCTGCGCGGCGACGGGCGTGCGCCCGGTCATCGACGAGGTGCTGCCGCTCGACCGGGCGCGCGAGGGCTTCGAGAAGATGGCGGGCGGCGACCTGTTCGGCAAGATCGTCCTGACGGTCTGACCGCTCGACCTGCTGTGTGACGAGGACGAGGACGAGGGCGCCCTGGATTCGCCGGGGCGCCCTTTCGTTCGCTCTCCATGTCAACCAAGGTTGACGACGTGGGTCGTGTCAACCTACATTGACACCATGACCGAGGCAACGGATCTCGCCGAGCAGGCGGGCGCCCGCGATCCGCGGGTCGGGCTGCGCGCGGTCGCCGCGCTGCGGCGGCTGCTCGAGCAGCTGGAAGCGGTACAGGTGCGCAGTGCGCGCAATCAGGGCTGGTCGTGGCAGGAGATCGCGGCCGAGCTCGGGATCAGCAGGCAGGCCGTGCACAAGAAGTACGGGAGGCGATGATGTTCGAGCGATTCACCAAGGGCGCCCGCGACGTGGTCAAGGGCGCCGTCACCCACGCGGAACAGGAGCGCGCGCAGTCCGTCGACGCGGGCCATCTGCTGCTCTCGCTCCTCGACCGGCGCGGCACCCGCGGCTCCTTCGCCCTCGGCGCGCTCGGCGTCGACGCCGACGGACGCCGGGAGGTCATCGGCCGCTCCCTGGCCGACGCCCGCCGCCGCGCGGGCCTGAGCCGGGCGGACGCGGACGCCCTCGCCGGACTCGGCATCGACGTGGACGAGATCGTCGCGCGGGTCGAACAGGCCCACGGCGTCGGCGCGCTGACCGGTGGCCGCCGGCTGGGCGGCCGGCGCCCCTTCAGCCGCGAGGCCAAGGGCGTCCTGGAATCGTCCCTGCGCAGCGCCCTCGCCCACCACGACCGGGCCATCGGCGACGAACATCTCCTCCTCGCCCTGACCGCCCGCCCCGGCATCGCGGCCGAGGCCTTGGCCGAGCACGGCGTGACGACGCGGTCCGTGGAGCGGGTGCTCTACGGGGGCGGGCAGGCGGCGGCGAGCTGACCGCTGCCTCCCCACCCCGGTCGCTCACCCCTTCGGCGTCCGCAGCGTCGCCCCGATGCGGGCCGCCGCCTCCGACAGGTGGCGGCGTGCCGTGTCGAGCTGGCCGGGGGTGACCCCGTGGTCGCGGGCCGTGTCGCGGATGTCGTCGCGGAAGCGGTCCAGGAGGCGGTCCAGGTCGCGGGACGGGTCGCCGGTGGGGTCCTCCGTCGCCCAGGGCGGGAGGTACTCGGTGGGGATGTCGTCCGACGGGGGGCGGTACTGGGGCTCGGGGGCCGGGCGGGTGGCGGTGGTGTCCTTGCCGAAGGTCTTGCCGAACTCGCCGAACTCCCTGGCCAGTTCGGACAGGCCCTCGCGGACGCCCGTCGGCCAGTCGCCGCGCGCGAAGTGGTCCTGGACCTGGTCCTGCACGCGCTTGGCCATCCGCTGGAACTCCTCCTGCGCCTGCGCCCGCACCTTGTCCTGGGTCTCCTTGGCCTGGCGGCGTGCCCGCTGGGCCTCGTCGCGGGCGCGCCGGCTCTCGTCCTTGGCCCGCCGCGCCTGCTCCTTCCACTCCTGCTTGGCGCGGCGCAGCTCCTCCTTGGCCGCGCGCCAGGACTCCGGGTCCTTGAAGTCCGCCGCTTCCTTGGGCCCCGAGGAGCGCGCCTGGGACGTGGCCGCCCGGACCTCGCGGCGCAGATCGCCCGCCGCACCCCGTACGTCGTCCCGGATCTCGGCGGCCAGCTCGGCCACCGACTCGCGGATCTCCAGCTCCAGGTCCGCCAACTCGCCGCTGCGGTCCGCCAGTTCGGCGCGGCCCGCGTCGGTGATCGCGTAGACCTTCCGGCCTCCCTCGGTGGTGTGCGTGACCAGGCCCTCGGACTCCAGCTTGGCCAGGCGCGGGTAGACCGTGCCCGCCGACGGGGCGTACAGGCCCTGGAAGCGCTCCTCCAGGAGGCGGATCACCTCGTACCCGTGGCGCGGGGCCTCGTCGAGCAGCTTGAGGAGGTAGAGGCGCAGTCGGCCGTGGGCGAAGACGGGAGCCATCAGAGCACCTTCTTGTCGGCGGCGGGCTGGTCGGCGGGGGAGTCGGCCGGTGCCGCGGCGTCCGGTGCCGCGTCGTCCGTCGGTGGCCTGCGCAGGAGGGCGATCGCGCCGGAGACCGTGGTCGCCTTGAGCTTGCCGGTGCCCGCGCCGAGGCGACCGGTGATCTTGTGCGCGCCCCACTGGCCGGAGACCCGCAGGCCCTCGAAGGCGTTCGACACCGCGCCGCTCGCCGTGTTCGCCTCGACCTCCGTGTCCGCCGGGTGCGGGATGCGGATGGCGATCTCGCCGGAGACGCTCGCCAGGCTGACGTCCGTGGGCCCCGCCGGGTCCAGGTCCACGATCATCGAGCCGCTGACGGTGTCCGCCTTGAGGGAGGGGCCCGAGCCGTCCACCACGGTCAGGTCCCCCGACACCGACTCGAACCGGAGGTCGCCCGTGACCGCCTGCGCCTCCACGCTGCCGGAGACCGTGCTGGTGTGCACCGGCCCGGTGACTCCCACCAGCGTGGTGTCGCCGGTGACGCCCTTCACCGCCGTGCGCCCCTCTATGCCGGAGACGACCGCACCGGCGCCGACCACGCCGACCTCGACCCTGGTGCCGGACGGGACGGCGAGGGAGACGACCGCGCTGCGGTGCCAGCCCTTGCGGTCGAGCCACTTGAGGAAGCCCTTCCAGGGCAGGTCGTCGTAGGCGACGGACAGGGTGCCGTCCGCCGCCTGCTTCACCAGGAGCGGTGGCCCTTCGATGTCGGAGACCTCCAGGCGGGCGGAACTCTCGTCGGTGCCCACCACGTTCACCGTTCCGTTCACGATGCGTACGTGCAGGGCCGTCACCGGCTCGTCGAAGGCGAGCTTCTGCGGCTCCGCGACGGACCACTCGGGCATGGTGCGACCTCCTCGGAAGCGAACGCGCCATATCGCGTTCCCTGACACTCACGATATATCGCGGTTCCGGGAAGTCAAGACTGTCGCGACATCTCCGGGTTCGTCTGGGGGGTCATACGTGGGCTCATTTGTGGTCCAAGTAGGGCAAATTCGCCTAGCGTGGGGCCATGCCGTCCCCTGAATCCGCCGGTGCGCTCCTGCTGTGCCGGGCCGAGCCCGCCGTCGTAGGCCCCGCCGCGCAGTTGCTGCGCCGGACCATGCTGCTCACCTCCGCCGGACGCGAGTGGAGCGTCCTCGTACCGGAGGAGAAGCCGTGGGCGGCCGAGGGCGAGCCCGTCGACCGGGTCCTCGGCGGCTGGGCCGGAGCGCTCGCCGTGGGCGCCACCTGGCCGGTGCTCGCCCTGTGGTGGGACACCGACCACAGCGGCTTCACGCTCGCCTCCGGGTTCCGCCGCCCCGTCGGCTACGAATGGCTGGCGAACGGCACCCCGGTCGGTGAGCACGAGGCCCTGCGCACCTTCGCCGCCCGCCTCGGCCTCGACCCCGTACTCGACATGCAAGCCCTCGAAGCCCTGGCCGAGCCGGACTCCGAGGCCGACGCCCGCGCGCGGATGCGCGGCCTGCTCGCCGTCCTCACCCGCACCGGCCTGACCCTCCCCGCGGGCCTGACCCCCGGCGAACCGGCGGACCGGCTGCGCGAGGTCGCCCGGGTCCAGCCGGACGTGGAGCGTGTGGAGTGGTCGGGGTGGCGGGACGCCGTCCACGCCGAGCTAGACGTCGTGGAGTCCAGCAGCATCGGCCCCTGGCTGCGCGGTCCCAAGGCCCGCTGTGTGGCCGCCGCCCAGCTCGCCGCCGGGCTGCCGCTCACGCTCTACGGTCTGCGCCGCCGCAGCGGCGGCTGGGCCACGGCCGGGGCCGTCCTGCTCGCCCACGGGGCGCTCGGATTCGCGTACGACAGGATGCGGGCCGGCCGCGCGTAGCAGCCGGCCTACTCGTCGTCCTCGTCGTCGTCCAGGCGGGCCAGCCACGTCGCCAGGCGCTCCACCGGCACCTCGAAGTCGGGGTTCAGGTCGACGAAGGTCCGCAGCTGCTCGGCGAGCCACTCGAAGGTGACCTCCTCCTCGCCTCGCCGCTTCTCCAGCTCTTCGATGCCACGGTCCGTGAAGTACATGGATCCAGGATATGCGGCAGGGCCGCACCCCCTGACGGGAGTGCGGCCCTGCTGGAGAGGCCGGGGCGGTTACGCCTCGAACACCTCACGCACCAGCTGCTCCTGCTCGGCCTGGTGGCGCTTCGCGGAGCCGACCGCCGGGGACGAGGAGTGCGGCCGCGAGATGCGGCGCAGGCGCTCGCCGTGCGGGATGTCGGCGCCGACCGCCAGGTCCAGGTGGTCGATCAGGTTGAGCGCGATGAACGGCCACGCACCCTGGTTCGCCGGCTCCTCCTGGGCCCACAGGTACTTCTCGGCGTTCGGGAACTTGCTGATCTCCGCCTGGAGTTCGGCACCCGGCAGCGGGTACAGACGCTCGACGCGGATGATCGCGGTGTCGGTGATACCGCTCTTCTTCCGCTCGGCATCCAGGTCGTAGTACAGCTTGCCCGCCACGAAGACGACCTTCTTGACCGCGTTCGGGTCGACCGACTCGTCGCCGATGACCGGACGGAAGCCGCCCGACGTGAACTCCTCCACCTTCGACGCGGCGGCCTTGAGGCGCAGCATCGACTTCGGGGTGAAGACCACCAGCGGCTTGTGGTGCGGGTTGTGCACCTGCCACCGCAGGAGGTGGAAGTAGTTCGAGGGGAGGGTCGGCATGGCGACCGTCATGTTGTTCTGGGCGCAGAGCTGAAGGAAACGCTCCACACGCGCGGACGAGTGGTCCGGGCCCTGGCCCTCGTAGCCGTGCGGGAGGAGGAGCGTGACACCGCTCGTCTGGCCCCACTTCTGCTCGGCGGCCGAGATGTACTCGTCGACGACCGTCTGCGCGCCGTTGACGAAGTCACCGAACTGCGCTTCCCACATCACGAGGGACTCGGGACGCGCCAGCGAGTAGCCGTACTCGAAGCCCATGACCGCGTACTCGGAGAGCAGCGAGTCGTAGACGTTGTAGCGGGCCTGGTCGGGCGACAGGTAGAGGAGCGGGGTGTAGTCCTCGCCCGTCTCCCGGTCGATCAGGACCGCGTGGCGCTGGCCGAACGTGCCGCGGCGCGAGTCCTGGCCGGACAGGCGGACCGGGGTGCCCTCCAGGAGGAGCGAACCGAGGGCGAGGGTCTCGCCCATGCCCCAGTCGATCGTCCCGTCCTCGATCATCGACGCGCGGCGCTGCAACTGCGGCAGCAGACGCGGGTGGACGGTGATGTTGTCCGGGATGTTGACCTGGGACTCGGCGATGCGCTTGACGACCTCCTGGGAGATCGCGGTCTGCACCGGCACCGGGAACTCGGCCTGCGGCTCGGGGATCTCCGCCGCGGCCGGGTGCGAGACGGCCTCGCGGACCTCGGTGAAGACCTTCTCCAGCTGGCCCTGGAAGTCCTGGAGCGCCTGCTCCGCCTCTTCCAGGGTGATGTCGCCGCGACCGATGAGGGACTCGGTGTAGAGCTTGCGCACCGAGCGCTTCTTGTCGATCAGGTCGTACATCAGCGGCTGCGTGAACGCCGGGTTGTCCGACTCGTTGTGACCGCGGCGGCGGTAGCAGATGAGGTCGATGACGACGTCCTTGTTGAACGCCTGGCGGAACTCGAAGGCCAGACGGGCAACGCGGACGACGGCCTCGGGGTCGTCGCCGTTCACGTGGAAGATCGGCGCCTCGATCATGCGGGCCACGTCGGTGGCGTACATGGAGGAGCGCGACGACTCCGGGGCGGCGGTGAAGCCGACCTGGTTGTTGATGACGATGTGGACCGTGCCGCCCGTGCGGTAGCCGCGCAGCTGCGACATGTTGAGCGTCTCGGCCACGACGCCCTGGCCCGCGAAGGCCGCGTCACCGTGCAGGGCGACCGGCAGGACCGTGAAGTCCGTGCCGCCCTTGTTGATGATGTCCTGCTTGGCGCGGACGATGCCCTCGATGACCGGGTCGACCGTCTCCAGGTGGGACGGGTTGGCGGCCAGCGAGACCTTGATCTGCTCGCCGTCGAGACCGGTGAAGGTGCCCTCGGCGCCCAGGTGGTACTTCACGTCGCCGGAGCCGTGCATCGACTTCGGGTCGAGGTTGCCCTCGAACTCGCGGAAGATCTGCGCGTACGACTTGCCGACGATGTTCGCCAGGACGTTCAGGCGGCCGCGGTGGGCCATGCCGATGACGACCTCGTCGAGGCGGGCCTCGGCGGCGGAGTCGATGACCGCGTCGAGCAGCGGGACGACGGACTCGCCGCCCTCCAGGGAGAAGCGCTTCTGGCCGACGAACTTCGTCTGCAGGAAGGTCTCGAACGCCTCGGCGGCGTTCAGCCGGCGCAGGATGCGCAGCTGCTCCTCGCGCTCGGGCTTCGAGTGCGGGCGCTCCACACGGTCCTGGATCCACTTGCGCTGCTTCGGGTCCTGGATGTGCATGAACTCGATGCCGACGGTGCGCACGTACGAGTCGCGCAGCACGCCGAGGATGTCGCGCAGCTTCATCATCGACTTGCCGGCGAAGCCGCCGACGGCGAACTCGCGCTCCAGGTCCCACAGCGTGAGCCCGTGCTCGTTGATGTCGAGGTCGGGGTGCTTGCGCTGGCGGTACTCCAGCGGGTCGGTGTCGGCCATGACGTGGCCGCGGACCCGGTAGGAGTGGATCAGCTCGAAGACGCGGGCGGCCTTGGTGACGTCGTCGTCGTGCGAGGCGTCGATGTCCTTGAGCCAGCGGACCGGCTCGTAGGGGATGCGCAGGGCCTTGAAGATGTCGTCGTAGAACTCGTTCTCACCGAGGAGGAGGTTCGCGACGATGCGCAGGAACTCGCCGGAGGCGGCGCCCTGGATGACCCGGTGGTCGTAGGTCGACGTGAGCGTCATGACCTTCGAGATGCCGAGCTTGTTGAGGGTGTCCTGCGACGTGCCCTGGAACTCCGCCGGGTAGTCCATCGAGCCGACGCCCATGATGACCGACTGTCCGGGCATCAGACGCGGGACCGAGTGGACGGTGCCGAGGCCGCCGGGGTTGGTCAGCGAGACCGTGACACCGGTGAAGTCGTCCATGCCCAGCTTGCCGTCGCGGGCGCGGCGGACGATGTCCTCGTAGGCCTGCCAGAACTCGAAGAAGTTCAGCGTCTCGGCCTTCTTGATGCCCGCGACGACCAGCTGACGGTCGCCGTTGGGCTTCACGAGGTCGATGGCGAGGCCGAAGTTGATGTGCTCCGGCTTGACCAGGGTCGGCTTGCCGTCCTTGACCGCGAACGAGTAGTTCATCGACGGCATGGCCTTGATGGCCTGCACCATCGCGTACCCGATGAGGTGCGTGAAGGAGATCTTCCCGCCGCGGGCGCGCTTGAGGTGGTTGTTGATGACGATGCGGTTGTCGAACAGCAGCTTCACCGGGACGGCACGCACCGACGTGGCGGTGGGGACCTCGATGGAGGCGTTCATGTTCTTCGCGACGGCGGCGGCGGGACCGCGCAGCGTCACGAACTCGGGGCCGGCAGGGGCCTCGGTCGTCACTTCTTCAGCCTTCTTCGGTGCAGGTGCAGGAGCAGGGGTGGCGGTGGCCGGCTGGGGCGCGGAGGCCGGAGCGGCGGCAGTCTGTGCGGGAGCTGCGGCTGCTGCGGGCTGCGCGGGGGCCGGGGTCGCGGGGGCGGCCGGAGCCTGCGCTGCGGGCGCGGGCTGTGCGGCCGGGGCCGCGGGCTTCTGGGCCGGTGTCTTCACAGGCTCAGTCGGCGCAGCCCCCGCGGCTGCGGCACCGGGCTTGTAGTCGGCGAAGAAGTCCCACCAGGCTCGGTCAACCGAATTCGGGTCCTGGAGGTACTGCTGATAGATCTCGTCGACGAGCCACTCGTTCGGACCGAAGGCGGCAGCAGGGTTTTTGCCCTGCCCGGCTTGGTCGGTCTCGGTGGAGATGCTCGAGTTACTGGGGGACTGTGGCGACACGGCGTGAACCGCCCTCTTCCGCTTCTCACAAGGTGATGGACAGCGGGAATAAAGGCTACGCCTCCATCAGCGGGACGTGCAGTCCGGGCCGGTATCCGTCGCGTAAGTCACACTGGAAGCCGTGTTTCGGGCCGGGGAATGGCGGGAAACAACCGGGGTTTGCGTACGTTCGGATCCGCGCCCGGCGCGTTCGCGTACGCCTTGGCGCGGCTTGACCCCTGCCTGACCGAAACCCTACGTCAACTTTGCGTTCTCGGCTCTCCCGGAAGGGTGACCTTGATCCGGCAGCCGCGTGCCGATTCAGCCACGCCTATCCGGCCGCCGTGCAGGTCCACCGCCCAGCGCGCGATGGCGAGGCCGAGGCCCGTGCCGCCGTCGCCCTTGCCGCCGTTCTTCGCGTCGCCGCGGTTGAAGCGCTCGAAGACCCGGTGCCATTCGGACTGCGGGATACCGGGGCCCTCGTCGAGGACTTCGAGGTCCAGGGACTCCGGGTACGGGCCGCGCCGGGCCCGTACGGTGACGCGGCCGTGCGCGGGGGAGTGCTTGACCGCGTTGTCGATGAGATTCGCCACGACCTGGTGGATGCGCTCCGGGTCGGCGTGCGCCGTCAGTTCGGGGGGCGAGACGTCGAGGTGCAGGTGGACGTCCGTACGCGTATGGGTACCGGAGCCCGAGGCGATCCCGGCGCGCTGCGAGACGGCCATGTTCGCCTCCTTCAGGACGCCCGAGAGATAGGGCCAGACCTCGAAGCGGCGGGCCTTGAGCGGCACGACCCCGTTGTCCAGACGGGACAGGTCGAGGAGGGTCTCGACGAGCCGGCCGAGCCGCTCCGTCTGCTTCAGTGCCGTGCGCATCGTCTCGGGATCGGGGCTCATCACCCCGTCGACGACGTTCTCCAGGACCGCGCGCAGGCCCGCGATGGGGGTGCGCAGTTCATGGGAGACATTCGCCACGAGTTCCTTGCGCTGCTGGTCCTGCGCGGACAGCTCGTCGGCCATGCGGTTGATCGTGACGGCGAGGTCGCCCAGTTCGTCGCGGCGGCTGTCGCCGCGCACGCGGCGCGTGTAGTCCCCGTTCGAGATGGAGCGGGCCACCGTGTTCATCTCGTCCAGCGGCGCGGTCAGCGAGTGCGCCACGAACTGCGTGATCAGCAGGGTCGCGATGATGGAGAAGACGGTGATGAAGCGGAGCTCCGTCGCCGTGTACATCGCCACCATGAGCAGACCCGTGGTGATGAAGACGGAGACCACGACGAGCGTGCCGAGCTTCGCCTTGATCGAGAACGGGCGCAGGCCGCCTGATGCCCAGTGCGGGTTGAGGGGCGGCTTGGGCGCCCGTGCGTGCGGTGCCCGGTCCCCGGCGCTCATGGGGTCGGCGTCTCCAGTGCGTAGCCGACGCCGTGCACGGTGCGGATGCGCTCCGCGCCGATCTTCCGGCGTAGCGCCTTGATGTGGCTGTCGACGGTGCGGGTGCCCGACGCGTCGGCCCAGTCCCACACCTCGGCGAGCAGCTGCTCACGGGAGAGGACGGCGCGCGGCGTGTTCGCCAGGCAGACCAGGAGGTCGAACTCGGTGGGCGTGAGGTGGACGTCCTCGCTGCGCACCCGCACGCGGCGCTGCGCGTGGTCGATCTCCAGCTCGCCGAGGCGGAGGATCCCGCTGCGCGGGGTCGCGGCGGCGAGCGCGGCCCGCTCGACGCGGCGCAGCAGGACGTGCACGCGGGCCGCCAGCTCTCTCATGGAGAACGGCTTGGTCATGTAGTCGTCGGCGCCGACGCCGAGCCCCACCAGCATGTCGGTCTCGTCGTCGCGGGCCGTCAGCATCAGCACCGGAACCGGGCGCTGGGCCTGGACGCGGCGGCAGACCTCGAGGCCGTCGAAGCCGGGCAGCATGATGTCGAGGATCAGCAGGTCGGGCTGCCAGGCCTCGGCCGTGTCGACCGCCGAGGGGCCGTCCTGTGCGGTTTGCACGAGGAATCCCTCGGCACGCAGCCGGGCGGCGATGGCCTCCACGATCGTGGGGTCGTCCTCGACGACGAGGACCCGTCGCTGGGCACCCGGCGCCGCCGTGCTGGTGTTGTGGGAGGTGTGTGTCTGCTCCATCGCCCCGCCCCTGAGTGCGCGCCCTCGTGACGCGCTTGACGCTTGAATGATCTGGGTTTCGGACGTCAGCGTACGGGGAGTTACCGCCGGTCGGCTACGCGGCCCTTACTGCGAGGTGCACCACGTCGGGTACGCCTCGGACAACGGGGATCTCTTCGGTGCGGACCGCCCGGAATCCGGCATTCCGCAAGGTTCTTTCGAAATTTGCGGAGGGCTGTGCGGACCAAACGGCAAGCACACCACCGGAGTTGAGACGGGCCGCGCAGGCCGCGAGACCTGCGGGGGAGTAGAGGTTCTCGTTGTCCTCGGTCACCGTCCAGTCCGGTCCGTTGTCGATGTCGAGGCAGAGAGCGTCGTACGTCGCGGAGGTTGTGTGGATGTGGTGGACGAGATCGGCCTCGACGATCTCGGTGCGCGGATCGGCGAGCGCCGCGGCCGACAGATGACGCAGCGGCCCTTCACGGTGCCAGTCGATGATCGCCGGTTCGCGCTCGACGACCGTGATCCGGCCCCAGCGCGGATCGGCCGCCGCGTGGGCGAGCGAGAAGCCGACGCCGAGGCCGCCGATGAGGACGTCGGGGTGTTCGCGATCGCCAGGCAGCGCGTCCAGGGCCGCGTCCACGAGCAGCCGCTCGGAGCGGCCGTCGGACGTGTCCATCAGGAACGTGCCGTTGGCGATGATCTGGAGCAGGTCGCCACGCCGCCGCAGCACGACTTCGCCGAAGGGGCTCTCGCGGCGGTCCAGGACGACGGTGTTCTCTTCCGGGTACGCGGTGCTCATGCGGAACAGTTTTGCGTACGGGCTGCGGGGAGCGGGAGACGATTTCGCCGGACCTTAGGGTGGGCGCACGGAGCGCGGCCCGCCGGTTGCGGACGCCGTGCGCGGCTGTGAGGTTGCTGTGCATCGCGTCTCACGTGTCGCCGGTCACTGACAACCGCGCCCGGTGGGGCGAAGGGTGGGGTCGATCGGCACGAAAGGGGTGTCCCGCGTGGAACCGGATGTGACGGCCGACGCCGACATACGCGGCCTGCGCGACCCGCGAGGCCTGCTGCCCGCCGTCCCCGCGCAGCCCGGGGCGCCCGCCCTGGAGCGGGCGACGCGAGGCCGCTTCGCCCGGCTGCGGCCGTGGCGGCTGCTGCCGACGCCGACCGGGACGCCCTTCACCTTCACCTACGCCGTCGTCCTCGCCGCCACCTCCCTTTACATGGAGTTCGGGGACCCGGACACGGTCTCCTCGCTGCTGCGTGCATCCAGCACCGATGTCGCCCATCTGGCCCAGACGCCGGTGCTCGTCCTGCTGGCCAGCGCCCTGTGGATCGCGGGCGGCATCACGTCACCGTTCGTGATCGCGTTCGTCGTGGTGCTGACCGCGCTGGAGCGGCGCATCGGCGGCCTGCGCGCGGCCGGGGTCTTCCTGCTCGGCCATGTCCTCGCGACCCTCGCCACCGAGGTCCCGGTCGGGCTCTCCGTGATGGCCGGGCACCTGCCCGACAGCTCCCTGCACCGCCTCGACTACGGCATCAGCTTCGGCGTCGCCGCGAGCATCGGAGCCCTCGCCGGACTGCTCACACTCTGGCCGCGCCTGCTCGTGCTGCTCGGGTTCGGCGGGATGCTCGTCGCGGACCTGGTGGCGTTCACCGATCCGCTGAGCAACTGGGGGCATCTGCTGGCCCTCGCGATCGGTGTGGCGACGTGGCCGCTGGTCCGGCGGTGGCGGAGCCGGCCCCCGGCCGGCCGAACCGCACGAGGCAGTGCCACATCTGCTTGATGTACTGAGGGACTTCGTCCTGGGTGCCGTACGAGGACCGGCTCGCCGGTGATCTCACGACGAGGGCCAACCCGGCAGACGGGGCCCGGGCGAAGGCGCGGGCCCAGTGCTCAGCGTGGCCCTACGTACGTCGCGTTCGTCAGCGGAGCCACGATCCGCCAGCCCACCGCCTCGTACAGGAGGCGGCCCTCGGGGGTGCACGCCAGGACCGCGCGGGTCGCGCCCTGGGCGTGGGCCGCCGCCTGGAGCGTGCCCATGACGACGCGGCCGAGGCCCTTGCGGCGGTGGTCCTCGGACGTCTCGATCTGGTCGACCACCGCGCTCGCGCCGGTCGGCGCGACCTGGCCGCGCGCCGCGAAGGAGCCGTCGGCGTCGGTGATCAGGAGGCGGGTGACGCCGCCGCGCGTCCAGGAGTGCAGCCGGTACCCGGACGGGACCGCGGGGGCCGCTGCCGGTGCCAGGTCCGTCGTCATCAGGTAGTCGCCCGAGCCGTACGGCTTCCATGCGGGGCCGAGCCAGGGCAGCACCCGCGCCGGGTCGGCGAAGACCTTCAGGTGCGTGTTCCGGCCGCGCGTCGACTCGGCCGCCTTGCGGACGTCGTCCTCGCGCACCGCGTCGTTCGTGGCGCCGATGACGTGCCGGCCGACATGCTGCGGCAGACCCACGTGGATCGTGTAACCCCACGGTTCGACCAGCGGGGGAGTCGCCCCGCGCGAGACGACCCAGCCGTCGACCCACTCCCGTACGTGATCCACGTCCGCGCCCATGCCCACTCCCGGATGTAATGGTCGATGTCGATGAGTGAACCTTACGTAGGGCGGGATCCGCCGCGACAGGGGTGATCGCTCAGAGCGAACGCGCGGCTGGGAACATTCGAAGGCGCCCATGCATTGAGTCGACATAGCTCAACTTGACTGCCTAGGGAGAGATCATGGCTTCGACGTCCAACCCACTCACCCTGCCGGTGCTGCCCCTCGACGACGAGGTCGTGCTGCCCGGAATGGTGGTGCCGCTGGACCTGAACGACACCGACGTGCGCGCCGCGGTGGAGGCCGCTCAGGCCGCCGCCCGCTCCAGCGGGCCCGACGGGGGAACCAAGCCGAAGGTGCTCCTTGTTCCGCGCGTCGACGGCACGTACGCCAACACCGGCGTGCTCGGCACCGTCGAGCAGGTGGGACGCCTCGCCGACGGCGACCCGGGCGCCCTCATCCGCGGCCGCGGCCGTGTGCGCATCGGTGCGGGCACGACGGGTCCCGGCGCCGCCCTGTGGGTGGAGGGTGTGACCGTCGAGGAAGAGGTGCCCGACCCGCTGCCCGGCGCCGTCGCCGAGCTCGTCAAGGAGTACAAGGCGCTCGCCACGAACTGGCTGAAGAAGCGCGGCGCCTGGCAGGTCGTGGACCGCGTCCAGGCCATCGACGACGTCTCCGCGCTCGCCGACAACTCCGGCTACTCGCCCTTCCTGAGCACGGCCCAGAAGGTCGAGCTCCTGGAGACCGCCGACCCGGTCGCCCGCCTCAAGCTCGCCACCGCGCAGCTGCGCGAGCACCTCGCCGAGCAGGACGTCGCCGAGACCATCGCCAAGGACGTGCAGGAAGGCGTCGACAAGCAGCAGCGCGAGTTCCTGCTGCGGCGCCAGCTCGAAGCCGTACGCAAGGAACTGCGGGAGATCAACGGCGAGCAGGAGGGCGAGGAGTCCGACGACTACCGCGCCCGCGTCGAGGCCGCCGACCTGCCCGAGAAGGTGCGCGAGGCCGCCCTCAAGGAAGTCGACAAGCTGGAGCGGTCCAGCGACCAGTCGCCCGAGGGCAGCTGGATCAGGACCTGGCTCGACACCGTCCTCGAACTGCCCTGGAACGAGCGGACCGAGGACGCGTACGACATCCAGGGCGCGCGCTCCGTCCTCGACTCCGAGCACTTCGGGCTCGACGACGTGAAGGAGCGGATCACCGAGTACCTGGCCGTGCGCAAGCGGCGCGCGGACCGCGGGCTCGGCGTGGTCGGCGGGCGGCGCGGCGGTGCCGTGCTCGCGCTCGTCGGTCCTCCGGGTGTGGGAAAGACGAGTCTCGGTGAGTCCGTCGCCCACGCCATGGGACGCAAGTTCGTGCGCGTCGCGCTCGGTGGCGTACGGGACGAGGCGGAGATCCGCGGACACCGGCGTACGTACGTCGGCGCGCTGCCGGGGCGGATCGTGCGGGCCATCAAGGAAGCCGGGTCGATGAACCCGGTCGTGCTCCTCGACGAGATCGACAAGGTCGGCTCCGACTTCCGGGGCGACCCGGCCGCCGCCCTCCTCGAAGTGCTCGACCCCGCGCAGAACCACACCTTCCGGGACCACTACCTGGAGGTCGAACTCGACCTGAGCGACGTCGTGTTCCTGGCGACCGCGAACGTCCTCGAGTCCATCCCCGAGGCGCTGCTCGACCGTATGGAGCTCGTCCGGCTCGACGGGTACACCGAGGACGAGAAGGTCGTCATCGCCCGTGACCACCTGGTGCCGCGCCAGCTCGACCGGGCCGGGCTCGACAAGGACGAGGTCGTCATCGGCGAGGACGCGCTGCGCAAGCTCGCCGGCGAGTACACGCGCGAGGCCGGCGTCCGCAACCTGGAGCGGGCCGTCACGCGCGTGCTCCGCAAGGTCGCGGCGCAGCACGAACTCGGCGAGCGGGAACTGCCGTTCACCGTGGGTGAGGGCCATCTGCGGGACCTCATCGGGCGGCCGCACCACGTGCCCGAGTCCGCGCAGGACCCGGCCGAGCGGCGCACCGCGGTGCCGGGTGTCGCGACCGGGCTCGCCGTGACCGGTGCGGGCGGTGACGTGCTCTTCGTCGAGGCGTCCCTGGCCGACCCGGAGACGGGTGCGGCGGGTCTGACCCTGACCGGTCAGCTCGGCGACGTGATGAAGGAGTCCGCCCAGATCGCCCTGTCCTTCCTCCGCTCGCACGGCGCCGAACTGGAGCTGCCCGTCGCCGACTTGAAGGAGCGCGGCGTGCACATCCACTTCCCGGCGGGTGCGGTGCCCAAGGACGGGCCGAGCGCGGGCGTCACGATGACGACGGCTCTTGCGTCGCTGCTGAGCGGGCGGCTCGTCCGTACGGACGTGGCGATGACCGGGGAGGTGTCGCTGACGGGGCGGGTGCTGCCCATCGGCGGCGTGAAGCAGAAGCTGCTGGCCGCGCACCGGGCGGGGATCACCACGGTGATCATCCCGAAGCGGAACGAGGCGGATCTGGACGATGTGCCGGCGGAGGTGCTGGAGAAGCTGGATGTGCATCCGGTGACGGATGTGCGGCAGGTTCTCGAACTGGCGCTTGCTTCGGCCGAGGTGAAGGTTCCGGTCGCTGCCTGATCGTCTGTGCGGGCGAAAGCGGCCGGACTCCGTGGGGGTGTCCGGCCGCTTTCTCCTTCAAGCGCGTGGGTGCTCAGCCGTTGGCGAGCGCCTGTACGCGGTCCAGCGCGCCGTTGAACTTGTCGTGGTCGCCGACCGTCGGGCCTGACGACGTGTACTGCCACATCGTGTAGTAGCCCCAGCCGGCCGGCAGCGTGCCCGGGTCGGAGGCGTAGCGGGCGATCCACAGCGGGTTGGCCGTGGCGAAGCCGCCGTAGTTGCCCGTGCACTGGGTCCACCAGCTGGTCGCCGTGTAGATGACGGCGTCACGGCCGGTGCGGGCCTTGTACTGGTTCAGGAAGTCCCGGATCCAGGTCACCATCCCGCTCTGCGTCTTGCCGTAGCAGGCGGCGCCGTACGGGTTCCACTCGATGTCGAGCGCGCCCGGCAGCGTCTTGCCGTCCCGCGACCAGCCGCCCCCGTGGTCCACGAAGTAGTTGGCCTGCGTGGCGCCGCTCGTCGTGTCCGGGGTCGCGAAGTGGTACGAGCCGCGGATCATGCCGACGTTGTAGGAGCCGTTGTACTGCTGCGCGAAGTACGGGTTCGTGTAGTACGTGCCCTCGGTGGCCTTGACGTAGGCCCACTTCACGCCGCTGCCCCAGAGCGTGGACCAGGAGACGTTGCCCTGGTGGCCGCTGACGTCGACGCCCTCGGTCTGGGTGGCGCGGGTGACGGGGCCCTGGCCGGTGTCGCCGTCGTGCGACGGGACGCCCATGCCGAGGTAGGCCTCGCCGCGGGTGGGGGTGTCGGCGGCCTGGGCCGCACTCGGGAGGGTGAAGAAGAGGGAGAGCGCTGCGAGCAGGGCTCCGGCCGCGGTGGCGCGGGTGCGGCGGCTGGTTCCGGGTCTGTGCACGGGCATGGGAGTGCCTCCGAAGGCCTCGTGGGGGATCAGGGGGTGCTGATCGGTGACCTGTGCTGGGCTGACCTGTGCGGCAGCGCGCCATCGACATGTCGATGCTGTGGACATGCCATGCGGGCTGTCGTGCATGACGCTACGCATGTAGACCTGGGGGAGGGAAGAGGGCCTGGATGCCGCCGTTGGTCTACTCCTGCGAAATACTGGCGGAGCTGCGGCGATGGCGGCGATTGGCGAAAACTTTCAGAATTCGGAAACCCGGGGAATCTCTGGCCATGGGTGCTGACGTGCACGAAGACGGGAACGGCGAGCGGCGGAACGCGGAACGCGACGCGAACTCCGCCCCCGCGCCGACTGGTGTGGACCACGAATTCCTGGCCCTGGAGCGGGAGTTGACGGTGTTCCTGCGCCGCGCCCGCGCCTCCTCCGGGGAGATGGCCCGCGAGGTCCATCCCGACCTGGAGCCGGCCGCGTACGGGCTGCTCGTCCGCCTCGACGAGTGCGGCGCGCAGCGGGCGACCGCGCTGGCCGCGTACATCGGGGTCGGCAAGGCGACGATGAGCCGGCAGCTGCGCGCCCTGGAGGACCTCGGGCTCGTCTCCCGCGAGCCCGATCCCGCGGACGGGCGGGCGTGGCTCGTCTCGCTCACGGAGCGCGGGCGCGAGAACTTTCGTGAGGTGCGGGATGCTCGGCGGATGCGGTACGTACGGCAGTTGGCCGGCTGGGATCGGCTCGAGGTGGCCGAACTGGCTCGGTTGCTGCATCAGTTGAATGCCGGGGCCGAGTAGCGCGGCACCGTCTGGCTACCCTGTCGCTCTGCGAGCGACGGGGGCGGTGCGAGTGGCCGGTGGTGTGGCGCGGTGGTACGGGCGGGCGGCAGCGGGGGCGCTGCTGGCCGCCGGGGTGGTCGCGGTGTGCGTGCTCGCGCATCTGGGGTGGGTCCGGGCGGCTGAGGATCGCTTCGCCACGCGGGCCGCGGAGCGGCAGGCGGCGGGGGAGGAGGCAGCGGCGCGGAGTGAGGCCGATGAGGCGGCGCAGCGTCGCAAGGCCGGCGACCGCTATCGCGCGAAGAAGCACCCCGCGCGCACGGGGACGACGACGATCACGGTCTCGTCCAACGGCATGGAGGTGGAGCAGGGCGGAACGTGGAGCGTCGAGGCCACGCACCGTCTGACCTTGCCCAGTGGCGACCCGATGGTGGGTGACCTGCGCGGAGGAACGCAGAAGCTCGTGCGCTGGCTGCCGTTCACGATGAGCGACTACTCCGGCATCGACGACTGTGCGATCAAGCGTCTCGAGCAGGACGACTTCGAGAGCAACCGGGTCGACCAGAGCGGATCCGTCGTCCGTGTCGCCGCGTCGAGCGATTGGCAGGGCCGAGAGAGCTTCACCAGTTGTTCCCGGTATCCCTCGCCCCTGGCCCATTTCGCCCTCAAGCTGAAGACGGACGGCACTCTCCTGGGCAAGGGGGGCCTCTACGACAGCTGGAAAGTAGTCGTCCGCACCAAGGGATACCGGATCGTGGCCCTGGCCGGCGGCCGGGTCGTGGAACAGGCGGGCAGCAGTGCGGAGTTCACTCTGAGCGAGCGCGGCGAAGCCGACGTCTATCTGGACCGGGCCGACGGCATCGGGCGCGAGATCGGTGACGTGATGGTGCTCAGCTCGGCGCTGCAGGACAGCCGAGTTCCGTTGCGGGAAAGGCTCCTCCTGGCGGCGGCCATGGGCGCCCTCGCGGCCTGTCTCGTCGTGCCGTTCCTCGGCCGGTGGGCCCCTGCGGCTGCCCGGCGCCGGTGGGAACTGACGGGCGCGGGGGCGGCCGTGGTCACCGGGGTGCTGCTGGCCGGGACGCTGGACGACAGCGCGGAGACCCAACTGCGGGGCACAGCCCTCGTCGTGTGGGGGTGGGTCGTGCTTCCGTTGCTGGTCGCGTCCTGGGCCGTGCGGGCCGGAACCGGCAGGCCGCCCGGGGCCGGCCGGCTCGCGCTGCTCGCCCTGCCGGGCGCGGCCGTGTTCGCTCCCGCGGCGGTGCTCACGGCGCAAGGGCGGTCCGGGCCCGTCCTGTTCGTGCAGGGTGCCGCGGCGGTGGGCGCGGCGGGCGCCGTGGCCCTGGTGCTGCGGGCCGGGTTCCTGGGGCCGATCGGACGGCGCTGGGCCGCGACCGCGGCGGCCGTGTCGGCGGTGGCGGTCGCCGCGGCCGGTCCCGGCACGGGACTGCCGCTGGGCGACGAAGCCGTCTACGGGATCGACACGGGCACGGCCTGGGCGAACGCCAACTCGCTTGCCGCGTGGGGTCTTTGCTGGTTCTGGCCCGCCGCGCTCCTGGTGACGCTGTGGGTCCTCGGGATACCGCGCGGGCCCGCGGCTCTCGCGGCGGCCGGCGCCTGGTGGCTGCTCGCGGCCGACGGCAACGACCTGTACTCCTGGGGAAGGATGCAGGACGGCGCCTGGTACGACGTCGGCATCGGCGGGACCACAGCGGCGAATCATCCGCTCGTCGTCGTGCAGACCCTGGTCGTCTGCCTGGCGCTCGTGACGCTGCGGCCCACCGGCGGCGCCGCAGCAGGGCACTGGCCCCGGTACGCCCGCCCGGCCGTGCTCGCACTCGGTGTGGCCGCGGTGGGCACCGTGCTCACGGAACAGGGCTTCGCCAGTTTCGTGTACGACAGCCATCAGGACAGCGGGCTCTTCCTCGCCCTGGCCGTCGCCTCCGTCGGCTTCGCCTGGCTGATCCCGCTGTCCGGGCAGAGCGAGGCGCTGCGCCTGCACGGCGCGACCAGCGCCGGGCACACCCGTGCCGTCCACCGCCTGCTGAAGGATCAGACCCTGGCGGCAGGGCGGCGCACGTTCCTCGGCGGGGCACACTCCGCACTGGCCGACGGTACCCTCACGGCACGTCAATGGAGCGCGCGGTGGCGGGAGTTGGGCGGCCGTGCCGAGGGCGGCAAGTCTCCGCAGCAGCGCTGGCAGGAGGTACGGGCCGCCGCACTCGGCTCCTCCGGCGGCCGCACCGCCTGGCGCAACGGGATCGCCGCCGCCACCCTCCTCGCCGTCCTCAGCCTGCCCTGGACCGCCTACACCCTGCCGTCGAAGGTGGTCGGCATCGACAGCGGCGAGGCCGCCGAAGGCGTGGCCGTCTGGTCGACGGCCCTGCGGTGGCCGCTGTACGGATTCGTGTACGGCTATCTGTACTCCTGGCTGCGCGGCAGAACACCCCTGGGCAAGGCGATGTGTCTGCTCGCCGTCGTGCTCCCCGCCGAACTGGCGTCACTCCTCTACCAGGGCATGGAACCCGCCGAGTTCGGCATCAAGCTGCTGCTCACGAGCGGCGACTGTCTCGCCGTGTTCCTCGTCCTCGGCCTGTACTGGGAGGCCCGCCAGGTCAGGGCCGCCGGGCTGCGCTGGGGGCAGATCCGCAACTTCCGCTCCCTGTCCACGCTCGCCGTGCCCGCGACGACGGTCGTGGTCGCCGTGGCCACCGCGCTCGCCACGGCTCTTGTGGGCTTCTGGGCCGTGCCCGACCAGACCGCGGAGCAGACGCCGCCGCCGGTGACCGGAAGTCCGACGCCCGGCCCGAGCGGTCACTGACCCGCCCGGCCGCGGCCCCGGCTCACAGCTCCGCGTAGACGAGCGACGCGTCGTCGTGGGTCTTGCTGCGGCGCAAGTACGTACGGGTCCGCGCGTCCGCCGTCTCCAGGGCGCGCACCCGGGCCAGCGCCGCCGCCGTCCCCTCCTTGCGGACGAGCCTGAACAGGTCCGTCCAGTCGCCCTCCTGGAACTTCTCCGCCCAGCGCGTGACCCCGTCGGTCATCGCGGCCAGCGCCCTGACCTCGGAGCGCGGGAGCGTGCCCGTGACCGCCTCGGCCGCCACCGACGGGTCGGCCGCCGCCGTGAAGAAGCCGCCCTCCTTGTTGCGTACGGTCGCGTCGGCCACCTCGTCCGAGACCAGGCTCGAGCGCGGGAGGCGGGCCAGGCGGTCGTCGAGGAGGGCGGTCACCGTGCCGTCGGGCGCCTCGACGAGCAGCGCCGAGTCGGAGAGGACCAGGTGGTCGACCGTGTCCTCGTCCCAGCGGGCGAGGACGACGGTTGCCTGAGGCGTGCGCGGGTGAGAAAGGTCACATGTTCCTCGGTGGGCGTCGGCCGTCCTCGCGATGGCGGCCGCGAGGATGTCAAACAAGGTCATATCCCGCCGCGTAGCGGACAGTTCGGACAGTGCGCCGCCGAGGCGGGCCGTGAACCAGGGGACGGAATGCAGACATCCGGCATCGCCCGCCGGAGGGGTCACGCCGTCGAGGACGACGAGTGATCCGCCCTGTCCGGACGCCGGAACCGCGACCGACGCGTAGTCCTCGTTCGGGCGGGCGGGGTCGCCGGGCTCGGTGGTCAGTTCGATGCGCATTCGGCCAGTCTGCACGAGGCCTTCACAGCGTGGACGGATGGCGGAAGTTGGACCGTACCAGCAGGTCACCGTGGGGGGTTTGGGGCGGAATGATCAACTCCGGTGGGTGGGCGGCGGGGCATCTTGCCAAAGGCCGTGAAGGACGTCCAACCGGCGCCCCGTGAAAGGGTGGTGACCGTGACAGAGGAACTTGCTCCCCAACTCCCGGTCGATGTTCACTCCTTCGGGTGGCGGGCAAGGTGATGCACGCCCGCTGCTCACCGGCACTGGAATGGTCAGGAGCCATGCCAGAGGGGCGCGTGTGTTGACGGACCGTCATCCGGCCCAGGGGTAGGACGAGTCAGGAATGCGAGCACCAGGTTGCGGAACACCTCCGGCGGTAACGGGGACAGCGGTCTTGGCGTCTCACCGGCCTCACCAGCACACGGGAACGTCGCGCCCGTGATCGGCAACGGCAAACGCGCGCGCGTGCGCAACCGGCTGATCGTCGCGGTGGCCGTCGTCGCCGCCGCCATCGCGGGGGCGGGCGTCCCCGCCGTCGTCGCCGCGTCGGGCCGGCTCGGCGACACGCAGGAACTGGTCGACGACGCCGGACGCACCCAGCTCGCGCTCTCCCTGTCGCACGCGCTCGCCGACGAGCGTGACGAGGTCACCGTCTACATCGCCGCGGGACGCCCCAAGGGCAAGGGGCTCACCGAGTCGCGCAGCGCCCGCGTCGACCGGCAGGTGCAGGAGCTGCGCGCCGACGCGCCGGACTCGCTGCGCCGCTCCATCGACGACATCGCCGCCGTCCGCCGCGCCGCCCTCACCGGCAAGGGCTCGGCCCTGGAGGCGCACACCGCGTACTCGAAGGCCATCGCCGAGCTGCACCGGCTCGCCGAGGACCTCGCCGACCGGATCCCGGCCCGCGCGGGCACCGGCGCGCACGCCCTCGCCGACCTGGACCGCGCCGTCGAGCAGGCCTCGGCCGCGCGCGGGCTGCTGCTCGCCGCGTACGCCGTGCCGCGCTCCACCGCCACCACGACCGTCATCGACCCCGTCACCGGGCTGCCGACGGCCGTGCGGAGCGAGGAGTCCTCCGACAGCAAGCAGCAGGACGAGCTGAGCGCGGCCGCCCAGCTGGCCCGGGTCCGCGAGCGGGCCGCCCTCGACGACTTCCGCACATCGGCCCCGGCCGCCTCCGTGGCCTCGTACGACTCGACGGTCACGGGACCCGACGTCAACAAGGCCGACGCGTACCTGAAGCGGTTGACGGACGCGCCCACGCTCTCCGATGCCGAACTCCAGTACAAGAGCAAGGCCGTCGACGCCGCCCTGACCTCGCGCATCGACCTCATGCGGGGCGCCGAGGCCGCCCTCGGCGACCAGCGCGTCAAGCGCCTGGAGCAGCTGCGCGACGACGACGTGACCGCGCTCGAACTGCGGATCGCGCTCGTCGGCGTCCTGCTGCTCTCGGCCGTGGGCGTGGCCATGGGCGCGGCCCGCTCCCTGACCCGGCCGCTGGCCGTGCTGCGGATCGGCTCGGCGCGCCTGGCCGAGGAGCCGCTCGGCCAGGAACCCGTCAAGTTCACCGGCCGCAACGACGAGTTCGCCCAGGTCGTCCGCTCGGTCAACGCCCTGCACGCGCACGCCGTCGCCCTGCACGAACGCCAGGCCACCCTGGAGTCCGACCGCAAGCACCTGATCGGCGAGCGGCAGCGGATGGCCGACGAGCGCGACGCGCTCCGCGCCGAACTGGACGAGGCGGCCGCCCAGTTGGAGCGCGCCCGGCACTCCATCCACGGCACGTTCGTCAACCTGGCCCTGCGCACCCTCGGCCTCGTCGAGCGCCAACTCGGCGTCATCGAGGGCCTGGAGGAGCGCGAGCAGGACCCGGAGCGGCTCGCCACCCTCTTCAAGCTCGACCACTTCGCCACCGTCATGCGCCGCCACAGCGAGAACCTGCTGGTCCTCGCGGGCGCCGAGCACGGACAGCAGCACGCGGGGTCCGTGCCGCTCGTCGACGTCGCGCGCGCCGCCGTCTCCGAGATCGAGCGGTACGAGCGCGTCCGCATCGCCGCGCTGCCGCCGCACGCCCACATCGCCGGGTTCGCGGCCGACGACCTCAGCCACCTGGTGGCCGAACTCCTGGAGAACGCCACGTCGTTCTCGCCGCCCGACGCCTCCGTCGAGGTCTCCGGCTGGCTCCTGGAGAACGGCGAGGTGATGCTCTCCGTGCAGGACGAGGGCATCGGCATGGCCGAGGACCGGATGCGCGAGCTGAACGCCAGGCTCGCGTCCTTCAGCGCCGAGCAGACCCACGACCCGGAGGACGCCGACGGGCTCGGGCTCGGCCTGTACGTCGTCGCGCGCCTCGCCGCCCGGCACGGCCTGCGGGTCCGGCTGCGCGAGCAGAAGCAGGGCGGGGTCGCGGCCGTCGTCGTGCTGCCCACCGCGCTGCTCGCGCCGGTGCCCGCCACCGCCGTACCGCCCGCCGTGCCGGTGCCGGGCGGCGCGCCCGCCGTGCATCTGCCGGGCTCCGAGGCGGAGGCCAACTCCAATGTCCTGGACGGGCGTTCGCTGCCCGGGTCCGGGCCGGGTGACCCGCTCATCGAGGCAGCGGAGCACGCCGTACGGGAGTCCGAGGCCGAGACGACGATGGAACTCGTCGCGCCGAAGCCGCAGCCCGAGCCGCAGCCCGAGCCCGAGCCGCAGCCCGAGCCCGCGCCCCGGCCCGCGCCCGCGCCCCGGCCCGCGCCGCAGCGTCAGCCGCGGCCCCGGCCCGAGCCCGACGCCCACGAGCGCACCCCGGACGAGAGCCCCGCCGAGCCGCCGGCCACCGAGCCCGTCGCCGAGGTGCCCGTCGCCGAGGTGCCGCCGCAGCGCACGGCCGCCCGCGAGCGCCTCACCGACAAGGGCCTGCCCAAGCGCACCCCGAAGGTCACCGCCGCAGCCCCCGCTCCGAAGCCGCGCACCGGCTCCGTCGACGCGGAGGCGCTGCGGCGCAGGCTCGGCGGCTTCCACCGCGGCGCCCAGGAGGGCCGCAGGGACGTCGAGGTCGAGCTGGCCGAGGGCCCAGAACTTAGTGGAGAAGCCAAGGGGGACACCGCCGAGGAGGCAAGCAGTTGACTGCGCCCACCCCTGCACCCGGAGCTCTCAGCTCTCTCAGCACCGCAGCACGCAACCTGCACTGGTTGCTGACGAATCTGGTCGAGGAGGTGCCAGGCCTGCTCTCCGTCGCGGTCGTCTCGTCCGACGGGCTGCTCCTGCTCTCCTCCGACCCGGGAAGGAACGAACAGGCCCCGGAGGTACGCAGCGGCGGCCCCAAGGGATCGAGCGCCGACCTGGCCACCATCGTGTCCGGCGTCGGCTCGCTCACCATCGGCGCCGCCAAGCTGATGGACGGCGGAGGCGTCAAGCAGACCATGGTCGCGATGGAGGAGGGCAGCCTCTTCGTCATGTCGATCAGCGACGGTTCCCTGCTCGGCGTGCACGCCACCCCGGACTGCGACATGAGCGTCATCGCGTACCACATGGCGCTCTTCGTCGGCCGTGCCGGGCACGTCCTGACGCCCGAACTCCGCAGCGAGCTGCGCCAGTCGATGGAGACCACCCGATGACAGCCGGCAGTACGAGCATGACCAGCGGTACGAGCAAGCTCCCCGTGCGCGGCGGCGGCCGCAAGCCCGCCCGCGTACGGCCCTACTCCCTCACCGGCGGCCGCACCCGCTTCGGGCACGTGCTGCTGGTCGAGACGTTCGTGGCGGCGCTCGAACTGGAAGCGGCCGACGAGCGCCTGGAGCTGGGCAAGGGCACCCTCGCGGGCGTCATGCCGGAGATGCGCGCCATCGTCGAGCTGTGCCGCCGCATGCGCACGGTCGCCGAGATCGCCGCGCTGTTGAAGATGCCCCTGGGCGTGGTCCGCGTGCTCCTGAGCGACCTCGCCGACCAGGGAAAGATCCGCGTGTACGGAACCGGTCACGGCCCGGGACAGCCGGACCGCGCGCTCCTCGAAAGGGTGCTGAGTGGACTCCGCCGTCTCTGACCTCGTGGCCGGACTCCCGGCCGAGGACGAGCAGTTGCAGCCCTGGCAGACGGACCGGACCAGGGCCCCGATCGCCACGAAGATCGTCGTGGCGGGCGGCTTCGGCGTCGGCAAGACGACGCTGGTGAGCGCCGTCTCGGAGATCCAGCCCCTCCAGACGGAGGCGCTGATGACCCGGGCGAGCGAGGACACCGACGACCTCACCGCGACGCCGGACAAGGTCACCACGACCGTCGCCATGGACTTCGGCCGCATCACGCTCGACGACGACCTGGTGCTCTACCTCTTCGGCACACCGGGCCAGCAGCGGTTCTGGTTCATGTGGGACGACCTGGTGCGCGGCGCGATCGGTGCCGTCGTGCTCGCCGACACCCGCCGCCTGTCCGACTGCTTCCCCGCGCTCGACTACTTCGAGAGCTGCGGGCTGCCGTACGTCGTGGCCGTCAACCACTTCGACGGCAGCGAGGAGTTCGAAGCGGTCGACGTGCGCGAGGCGCTCACCGTGCCGCCGCACGTGCCCGTCCTCGTGATGGACGCGCGCCGCCGGATATCGGTGATCGAGACGCTGCTCGCCCTGGTCGGCCACGCCCTGGACGCCACGCCTGAGTAGCGACCCCCTTATTCAGTCCCTTACGCCAGTCATCAGTTAGAGGCAGCCGTTATGTCGCGGAAGATACTCGTCGTCGGAGCCGGCCAGTCCGGTCTCCAGCTCGCTCTGGGCCTTCAGTCCCACGGCTATGAGGTCACCCTCATGTCCAACCGCACGGCCGACGAGATCCGCTCCGGGCGGGTCATGTCGACGCAGTGCATGTTCCACACCGCGCTCCAGCACGAGCGCGACCTCCAGCTCAACTTCTGGGAGTCGCAGGCCCCGCGGATCGAGGGCCTCGGCGTCTCCGTCGCCGCCCCCGGATCGCACGACCCGGGTCCCACGCAGCGCGCCATCGACTGGGTCGGCCGGCTCGACGGCTTCGCGCAGTCCGTCGACCAGCGCGTGAAGATGGCCGGCTGGATGGAGACGTTCGCGCAGCGCGGCGGGCAGCTCGTCATCCACGGCGCGGCCGTCTCCGACCTCGACTACTTCTCGCGTACGTACGACCTCGTGCTCGTGTCCGCGGGCAAGGGCGAGCTGGTGTCGATGTTCGGCCGTGACGCGGAGAAGTCCCCGTACACGGAGCCGCAGCGCGCCCTCGCCGTCGCGTACGTGCACGGCCTCGGCCCGCGCCCGGAGCACCCGGACATGGACGCGGTGCGCTGCAACCTCGTACCCGGCGTCGGCGAACTCTTCGTCATGCCGACCCTGACCACCTCCGGCCGCGCCGACATCCTCTTCTGGGAGGGCATCCCCGGCGGCCCGCTCGACGCCTTCAAGGGCATCAAGGACCCCTCCGAGCACCTGGCGCTCACGCTGGAGCTGATGGAGAAGTTCACGCCCTGGGAGTACGCGCGCGCCACCAAGGTCGAACTGACCGACGCCAACGGCACGCTGGCCGGCCGCTACGCGCCGACCGTACGCAACCCCATCGGCCGCCTCCCCTCGGGCGGCTCGGTCCTCGGCGTCGCCGACGTGGTCGTCGCCAACGACCCGATCACCGGCCAGGGCTCCAACTCGGCGTCCAAGTGCGCCGCCGCGTATCTCGCCTCGATCGTCGAGCACGGCGACAAGCCGTTCGACGAGGAGTGGATGCAGGCCACGTTCGACCGCTACTGGGACACCGCCCAGCACGTCACCAAGTGGACGAACACCATGCTCCAGGCGCCCCCGGAGCACGTCCTCAACCTGATCGGCGCGGCCGGCCAGCTCCAGCCCGTCGCCGACCGGTTCGCGAACGGCTTCAACAACCCGGCCGACTTCGAGAACTTCTTCTACGAGCCGGAGAAGACCGGCGCCTACCTGGCGTCGGTCACCGGGGCGTAGCGCGTCAGCGGGGCGCGGGGGCGCCGGCGTCCCCGTACCCCGCGTCCCCGCCCGACATCGCCCCGGGCGGCAGCTCCGGTGCCCGGTACCCGGTCATCGACCCGGCCCCGGGGTCGGGACGCACCGCGCCGAGCAGCGGGTTGGCCGCGATCGGGGAGACCTTCACGCGGGCGCCGGGGCGCGGCGCCTGCACCACCATCCCGTCGCCCAGGTACATCGCGACGTGCGTGGCCTTCGGGAAGTAGATGACGAGGTCGCCGGGGCGCAGCCGGGACAGCGGCACGCGCGGCAGCGTCGCCCACTGCTCCTGCGAGGTGCGCGGGATCGGCCGCCCCGCGTGCGCCCAGGCCTGCGACGTGAGCCCCGAGCAGTCGTACGCGTTCGGGCCCTCCGCGCCCCACACGTACGGCTTGCCGATCTGCTTCACCGCGTACGTGAGTGCCGTGGCGCCCGCCTTCGAGGGGGAGCGGCCGACCGAGCTGAGGGCGCCCGAGGCCATGAACGAGCGCTGGGCCTCGGCCGTCCCGGCGTTCTCCAGGCGGGACAGCTCGGCGAGCTCGTTCGTGGTCAGGGACGCGAGCAGCTCCTCGACCTCCTTGAGACGGCCGTCGACGGCGTCCCGTTCCTTCTTCTGCTTCTCGGCGAGCTGCAACTGCGCGTCGAGCGCGGCCCGCGCCTTCGTCGCCAGCTCGTCGGCCTTCTTCTCACCGCTCACCAGACGCTCGACGGTGGTTTCCTGCTCCTTGGCCGCCCGGCGCAGCACATGGCCCTGGTCGAGCGCGTGCTGCGGATCGCGGGCCAGCAGCAGCCGCACGTACGGGGAGATCTCGCTGCGCCCCTGGTACTGCTCGCGGGCCAGGCGCCCGGCGTCCAGCCGGCTGCCGTGCAGCGCGCCCCGCGCCTTCGCGAGCTTCCCGGCGAGCTCCTCCGCCTCCTTGCGGCGCTCCTTGAGCGTCTCCGCGGTCGCGTTGTACGTCTCGGAGGCCTCCTCCGCCTCCCGGTACAGGCGCTGAAGATCCGTCAGGAGTTCGGCGACGGAGCGGTCCGTCCCCTGCTCCGGTGGCTCCGGCACCGCCCCCGCGGGTACCGGCGCGAGCAGCGCCCCCGCGACCGCGGCCGTGCACACCCACCGCACTAGGCGGGTCGAGAGCCTGCCTGACACCTCATCACCTCCGGTGCGGGGCAGCCGTCGTACCCCACACCGTGAACATCAACAGACAGGCACCAGGTCCACGCGGCACGCTGCTCGCTTCGGCCCAACTCCGCCACTCCTGTGGTGGACGCGCGGCGAGCCGCCTTTACGCCTTCGACCACGGCCATCGCAGATTGCGCCCGGCCTTCCCGTCGGGCGCGAACACGTACCGCCAGCGCACGAAGCCCACCGTTCTGCCTCCGGGCACGGGCTCGCGTACGTACACGAGCACGGTGTCGGGGCCGCCGGCACCGTCCTCGTGGGCGGGCACGGGCACCCGGTAGACCTTGGGCGGGTTGCCGGTGGCGGTGGTCAGGACCGGCAGCGTGCGGCCGTCGAGGGGGCCGCCGACGAACGGGATGTCTTCGCTCTTCACCCCATCAGTGTGGGGCCCGCTCAGAGCAGGTGCGCGGCGTCGCTCACCACGGGCAGCACCCGGCGCGCCAGCTCGCCGACCGGCCCGTCAGGGGTCTCCAGGGCGAGGGCGGCCCGGACGACCTCGGCGGTCTGCGGGTCGCGGCCCGCCGTCGCCGTGAGGACCGCCATGAACTGGTCGACCAGGCCGTCGCGCAGTTCGTCCAGCGGGGGCTGCTTGTCCTCGTCGAGCCAGATGAGGGAGGCCGCCTCGACCGCCGTGATCCACATGCGGACCGTCATCCGCAGACGCGGGCCCGGCTCGGCGGCGGCCAGGTGGCTGAGGATGTGCTCGGCCGCGGCCCGCCGCACTCCGTCCACGATCGCCGTCGTACGGGACGTCTCGACGACACTGCCGCCCTGCAACAGCGCCGCGAACCCCATGTCGTGCTCGTCGACGAAGGCCAGATAGCGGTCGAGGGCGCGGGTGAGCCGTGAGGTCAGCGACCCCTCGGGCGGCTCCGCGAAGCACTGCTCGAGGACATCGGCCGCCGAGCGCAGCGCGGCCTCGTACAGCTGCTGTTTGCCGCCAGGGAAGTAGCGGTAGACGAGCGGCCGCGAGACCCCCGCGGCCTCCGCGACGTCGTCGAGGGAGACCTCTTCCGGCGCCCGGTGCGCGAACAGCGACAGCGCCGCTTCGAGGAGCTGGGCCCGCCGCTGCTCCACGCTGAGCCGCCGGTAGGCGGGCGTGCCGGTTGCCGAGGTCATGCTCCGCAGCGTAACCGGGGAAGTGCCCCGCCAGGGGCGCGGGGAACTGCGCGACCAGCCCCCACCGGGCCGCACCCGGCGATGAACCAGCCGAACCGAGCTGGACGCCGGTTGGAAGCGCTCACCCCGCGCCGGGGTGCCGCCTTGCCCACCCTGCCGCCCAAGGCGGCAGATTGCCCAAGGCGGGGGTCAGGCCAGAAGTCCCGACGACTGCCACAGCTTGCGGCCGACGCCGCGCAGGACGCCGATGTCGTCCAGGAAGTCCGTGAGGCGCTTCGCTCCGGTCTGCATGATCTCGCGGCGGTGCCCCGACGCCTTGACCTGGGCCATGGCCTGGCGCTTGTCGAGGCCGACGTTCGTGTAGACCTCGGGGTTGATGAACGCCACCGAGAAGACGCGCGCGAACTCGCCCGAGGTCAGGCGGGTGAACTCCTGGCTCCAGCGCGGGGCCGTCACCATCTGGCGCCGCAACTCCTCGCGGGCGTACCGGACATGGCGGGCCTCCTCGACGACATGGATGCGCGTCACGCCGCGGACCAGCGTCTGCACGCGCTCGTCCGGGAACGTCAGGCGCTGCATCCAGTCGAGGATCTCCTCGCCGAGCAGCGTCGCCGTGAACGAACCCGGCGTCGTCGAGATCGTCTTGAAGAGGCGGCCCAGATTGTGGTGGACCGGCGCCACCGGGTAGTGCGGGGTCTCGCCGCGCGTGATCAGGCGCGCGAACATCTTCGAGTGCCGGCACTCGTCCTCGATCTCCGTGAGGGCGTACCGGACGTGCGCGCTCGTCGCCGCCTTGTCGTAGACGTGCCGCACGAGCAGCTGCATCAGGATCAGTTCGAACCAGATGCCGAGGGACGCGAGCGCCGCGGCCTCGTGGCGCGAGAGGTCGATGCGCTGCTCCTCGCTCATCTTCTTCCAGAGCGGAGTGCCGTACAGGGACACGAGCTCCGGCGGCCAGAACCACTTGCCGTCCTCGAACGGCGCGTCCCAGTCCAGCTCCTTGTCCGGGTCGAAGGAGTGCTTGGCGGAAGAGTCGAGCAGCCGCTCGGCCACCTGCTCCCGGTCCTTGAGCAGACCGAGCGCGTCCCGCAGTCCTTCCAGGGCGTCGGCTTCCGTCATGGTCGTCATCGGCTGTCCCCAGTCTCTGGAGTCTCGGTTACCGGCGGTCACGCTCGCCTTCCGTCTTATGAGACTGCTTGTCAGCAAGGGCGTCAATCCCTTGTGCGCGACTTGTTGACCCCGCGTCTACCACCGTGTGAGCCTGCCGGTATGGCGACGCATGAGCTGTACACCAGGGCACCGGACGAGCCCAACTGGCAGGTACCGTCCGCCAGTTCGGCCCGCTTCAGCTGGGAATACGACGACGGACGCGACCGTCTCCTCGCCCTGTACCAGAAGGGCAAGGACAAGCAGTGGGACGGCGCCAAGCGCATCGACTGGGACCTGGAAGTCGATCCGTACGACCCCCTCGGCACCCCCGACGAGGCGATGTCCCTGTACGGCACGCCCCACTGGGCGAAGATGACCGACAAGGACAAGGGCGAGCTGCGCAAGCACTACGCCTCCTGGCAGTTCAGCCAGTTCCTCCACGGCGAGCAGGGCGCGATGGTGTGCGCGGCGCGCATCGTGGAGTCCGTGCCCGACCTCGACGCCAAGTTCTACTCCGCCACCCAGACCATGGACGAGGCCCGGCACGCGGAGATCTACGGCCGCTTCCTGCACGAGAAGATCGGGCTCCTGTACCCGATCAACGACAACCTCCAGGCGCTGCTCGGCGACACCCTGCGCGACTCCCGCTGGGACATGCCCTACCTCGGAATGCAGGTCCTCATCGAGGGCCTCGCCCTCGCGGCGTTCGGCATGATCCGCGACACCACCGACAAGCCGCTGCCCAAACAGATCCTCGCCTACGTGATGCAGGACGAGGCCCGCCATGTGGCCTTCGGGCGGATGGCGCTGCGCGACTACTACAAGCAGCTCACCGACGCCGAGCTCCGCGAGCGCGAGGAGTTTGTCATCGAGGGCTGCTACCTGATGCGCGACCGGCTGCGCGGCGTCGAGGTCCTGGAGGACTTCGGCATCCCCAGGGCGCAGGCCGACGAGTACACCGAGCAGTCCGAGTTCCTCGCGCTGTTCCGGCAGTTGCTGTTCAGCCGGATCGTGCCGTGCGTCAAGGACATCGGACTGTGGGGCAAGCGGCTCCAGCAGGCCTACGTCGACATGGGCGTCTTCGAGATGGGCGACTCCAACCTCGATCTGCTGATGGCGCAGGACGAGGAGATCGCCGAGAAGCTGGACGCCGAGCGGTTCGCGGCGGAGGAGCACGAGCGGGTCGCCGAGGTCGACGCCGCGATCCGCGCCGGGACCGGCGACTGAGGCGCCGGGCCGGGCCGGGCAGCGGCCCGGATGGAGTAGCGTTTCGGACGTGTCCACGCCACCGCCGCCTCAGCCCGGCCCCTACGGGCCCCCGCACCAGCAGCCCCAGCAGCCGCCGCAGGCCCCGTACGGTCAGCCGCAGCAGCCCTACGGCCAGCCGCCCGCCTACCCGGGCTTCCCGCAGCAGCAGGGCGGCATGCCCTACGGCGCCCCGTGGGGCGCCCCGCCGCCGCCCAAGAAGAAGACCGGCCTCATCATCGGCATCGTCGCCGGTGTCGTGGGCGTGGTCGTCGTCGGGATCGGCGCGCTCGCCTTCATCGGGTCGCAGGTCGAGGGCTCCTTCCCCGACGCCGAGTACAAGCTGACGCTGCCGCAGAAGCTGCTCGGCGGGAAGTACGAGCTGGCCGACGACATGTCGGACGGCTCGGAGGGTCAGCAGATCGAGGACGAGGCCGACGGCGCGTACAACGCCAAGGACGCCACGGCCGTCGTCGCCCAGTACGCGCCCGGCGGCGACGCCGCCAAGGGCGTCCTCGTCATCTCCGGGATGTACGGCCGCTTCAAGGACACCGACGACTCCCGCGACAACATGATGAAGGGCGCCGCGGAGTCCGACGGCGCGAAGGTCGTCGTCGAGCCGCGCGACTTCCACCCGGCCGGCGCCGACACCACCATCACCTGCGAAGTGCTCACCAAGAACCAGGCGGGCACCGAGCTGACCATGGCGATGTGCGCCTGGGTCGACGACAACACGGGCGCCTCCGTCGGCGAGATCGACGCCGCGGACCTCAGCCCCGACCCGAAGAGCATCGACCTGGAGGCGGCCGCCGAGACGGCCGCCAAGGTGCGCGCGGAGATCAGGAAGCCGGTGGGCTGAACGGCTTCCGCAAGGTGAAGGAGAAGGCGGTGGGGCCGTGCTCGCGCAGATGCGTGAGCCGCTCCTCCGCCTCCCGGATCGTCGGCCGGTGCCCGGCCGGTACCCACCACAGCGCCGTCACCGCCTCGCTCATGCGCTCGAAGAACTCCCGCCTGCGGGCGAGGAGTTCACGGTGCGTGCCCTGGTACATGAACGCCGTGAGCGCGTCCGTGTCGCGCCACACCGACATGTTGAGGAAGAGCCACTCGTCGCCGTAGATCCGGAAGCCGGTCGCGTCGCCGGTGTCGCCCTGAAGCCGCCACACGAACCCGTCCGCCGCGTCGGCGACCGCGTTCACCGGCTCCAGGTTGTCCGTGAAGTCCTTCATCCCGGGGGCGTCGAGCGGCGCTGTGAGGCGGCCTATGTTCACCTGCGCCAGTTCGTACGTCGTCATGATCGGGACGGTACGGGGGCGGCGGGCCGGCGCACAGAGCCAATCCGCAGGCCGGGACGGGGACCAATCCGCGCTCTATTCGGCGGAGTTGAGGACCGCCTCCATCACGGCCCTGGCGATCGGCGCCGCGCTGCCGCCGCCGCTGATGTCGTCCCGGTTCGCGGAGGCGTCCTCCACCACGACGGCCACCGCGACCTGCGGCTGCGAGGCGTCGTCGGCCTGCGCGTAGGAGATGAACCAGGCGTAGGGGATGCCCTCGTTGTTCACGCCGTTCTGCGCGGTGCCGGTCTTGCCGCCGACGGTCGCGCCGGAGATCCGGGCGTTGGTCCCTGTGCCCTTCTCCACCACGTTCACCATCATCTGCTGCAACTGGGTCGCCGTGTACGGGGACATGGCCTGCTTGTAGGTCTTGTTGCCGGTGCTGGAGACGGTGTCGCCGTCGCTGGTCGTCGTCCTGTCGACCAGGTGCGGGGACATCAGCGTCCCGCCGTTGGCGACGGCCGCCGCGACCATCGCCATCTGGAGCGGCGTGGCGGCGGTGTCGTACTGCCCGATGGAGGACAGGGCCAGCTGCGACTTGTTCATGTCGGTGTCGAAGTTCGACTTGGCGGCGGTCATCGGCACCTTGATGCCGGAGTCGTTGAAGCCGAAGTTCTCCGACATCTTCACCATGTCGGAGAGCCCCACCCGCACGCCGAGGTTGGCGAAGACGGTGTTGCAGGAGACCTGGAGGGCGTACTCCAGCGTCGCGTCCTCGCAGGCCGCCGACGCGGACTCGTTCGTCAGCTGCGTCGTCGTGCCGGGCAGCGTGTACGGGGACGGGGTGTCGGTCGGCGTGTTGATGCCGCCCACGACGTTGTTCTCCAGGACGGCGGCGGCCGTGACGACCTTGAACGTCGACCCCGGCGGATACGTCTGCCGGATCGCCCGGTTGAGCATCGGCTGGTCGGAGGAGGCGTTGAGCCGCGCCCACGCGCCCGTCGTGGAACTGCCCGTCCCGGCGATGTCCCCGGGGTCGTACGACGGTGTGGAGACCAGCGCCAGGATCTTCCCGGTCGACGGGTCGATCGCGGCGACCGCGCCCTTCTTGCCGCCGAGCCCGGAGTACGCGGCCTGCTGCGCGGTGGCGTTGATCGTCGTCTCGACGTTGCCGCCGGGCTCCTGCGTGCGCGAGATCTCGTCCCAGAACGGGATCGGCGACAGCATCGGGTCGGTGCCGGAGAGGATGTCGTCCTCGGCGTTCTCCACGAACGTCGTCCCGTACGTCTGCGAGGCGTACCCGGTGACGGGGGAGTACAGCGGCCCGTTCTTGTACGTGCGCTCGTAGCGCAGCGACTCCCCGGTGTCCTTCGACCCGGTGACCGTCCTGCCCTGGACGAGGATGTTGCCGCGCGGCTGGTCGTAGCGCTGGATCGTGGAACGCCGGTTGGCCGAGTTGTCGTCGAGCGACTCGGCCTGGAAGACCTGGATGCGGGCCGCGTTCAGGAGCAGCGCGACCAGCAGGATCAGGCAGAAGACCGAGGCGCGGCGGATGTACTTGGTCACTTGGCGCCCTCCGCCGGGTTCAGGGGGGTCTCGGGCAGCAGCCCGCCGCGGGCCTGGTCGCTGACGCGGATCAGGATCGCGACGATGATCCAGTTGGTGACGAGGGACGAGCCGCCCTGCGCGAGGAACGGCATCGCCATACCGGTCAGCGGGATCAGGCCCATCACGCCGCCCGCGATGACGAAGACCTGGAGCGCGACGATCGAGGCGAGGCCGATGGAGAGCAGCCTGCCGAACGGATCGCGCAGCGCGAGCCCGGCCCGGTAGCCCCGCTCCACGAGAAGCGCGTACAGCAGGAAGATCGCGGTCAGTCCTGCCAGGCCCAGCTCCTCGCCGGCCGTCGCCAGGATGAAGTCCGACTTGGCGGCGAAGCCGATCAGGATCGAGTGGCCGAGCCCGAGCCCGGTACCGAGCATGCCGCCCGCCGCGAACGCGAAGAGGGACTGGGCGAGTTGGCTCGCGCCCTCGCCCGCGTCGATGGACGCGAAGGGGTGCAGCCAGTCCTCGACGCGGCTGTGCACATGCGGTTCGAAGGAGGCGACGACGACCGCGCCCGCCGCGGCGAGCACGAGCCCGATCGCGATCCAGCCGGCCCGGCCCGTGGCCACGTACAGCATCACGACGAAGAGGCCGAAGAACAGCAGCGACGTACCGAGGTCGGTCTCCAGGACCAGGACGCCCACGCTGATCAGCCAGATCGCGAGGATGGGCGCGAAGACGCGCATGGTGGGCAGTTGGAGCTTCCAGATCTTCTTGCCCGTGTAGCGCAGGGCGTTGCGGTTCGCCGCCAGATAGCTGGCGAAGAAGATCGCGAGCAGGATCTTGGCGAACTCGCCGGGCTGGATGGAGAAGTTGCCGATCCGGATCCAGATCCGGGCGCCGTTCACGGCGGGGAAGAAGATCGGCAGGATCATCAGGATCAGCGCCGTGACGACCGACAGATACGCGTATCTCTGGAGCACGCGGTGGTCGCGCAGGAAGACCACGAACGCGATGAACAGGCCCACCCCGAGCGTCGACCAGATCAGCTGGGTGGGGGCCGCCTCGTCGTTGGGGGTCTCCAGGTCGAGGCGGTAGATGAGGACGAGACCGAGGCCGTTGAGGAGCACGGCGATCGGCAGGAGCAGCGGGTCCGCGTACGGGGCGCGGAAGCGGACCGCGAGATGGGCGAGGAGCGCGAGCACGCCGAGCCCGGCGCCGTAACCGGCGGCGCCGGGCGGGACGGAACCATTCTTCGCGAGCCCCACGTCGCAGTAGCCGTAGACGCTGAGCAGGACGGCCAGGACGATCAGGGCGAGTTCGGTGCCGCGCTTCTTCGGCACACGGACCGCGGGTACCGAGGACGGTGCTGTGGTTCCCGTGGGACCCGTTGATCCGGTCATGCCGGGAACGTAGCAAGCAAGTCCGCGATATTCAGTGATATCCGCTTATGTCAGCACCAGCGGGGCGCGGGCCCGATGTTGTCGATGTACTTGGCCGAGCCCCAGGCCCAGGTGCCGTCGGTCAGCAGGTACCAGAGGTTGTTGCCGCCGACGTCGTCACCGCCCGTCTTGCAGAAGATCGGGACGATCGCGTGGTACGGCTCGGTGCGGATGACGCGGCTGCCGCGGGTGGGGGCGTCGCGCAGCAGCAGGCCGGACTTGGCGGTGACGCGGCCCTTGTAGACCGGCGGGTTGTTGTTCGCGCCGCTCGCGCTGTCGGCGGCGAGGGCGGGCGTCGCGGTCGCGGCCAGGGTGGCGACGGCGGCGACGGCTATGCCGAGGCGGGTGGTTGCGGTCCGTGCGCTCATGCGGGTCTCCTGAGGGAGCTGGGATGCCGGGCCGGTCGGGGCCCTGCCTCTCACCTAATGCGCCGGACGGGGGATGCGCACGGCGGCGGACTCCGCCAGGGTGACGCTGGGCGCTTCACCCGGGCCAGGCCGCGGGCTCGTCGTAGGGGAGCGTCAGCGTGGCGAGGGCCCCTCCGTCCGCCGGGTTGGTGAACACGAGCCGCGCACCCAGGACTTCGGACTGGCCGAGCGCGATCGTCAGGCCGAGGCCGTGTCCCTTCGCGCCGCCCTCGGTACGGAACCGCTGCGGGCCGTGCTCCACCAGGTACTGCGGATAGCCCTCGCCGTGGTCCCTGACCGTGATCACCGGACCGTCCACCGTCAGCACGACGGGCGGGCCGCCGTGCCGGTGGGCGTTGGCCACGAGATTGCCGAGGACCCGCTCCAGACGGCGCCGGTCGGTCACCACGCACACGTCCCGTACGACGACGACCTCGGTCCGCGTCCCCGACGCGCGCACCACGCGCTCGGCCACGGGTCCCAGCCAGTTCGCGTCCAGGTCGACGCGCTCGCTGCGGGCGTCGAGCCGGGAGATCTCCAGGAGGTCCTCGGTGAGGGTGCGCAGCGCGGCGACCCGGTCGCGGACCAGCTCGGTCGGGCGGCCCGGCGGCAGCAGCTCGGCCGCGGCGTGCAGGCCGGTCAGCGGGGTGCGCAGCTCGTGCGCGACGTCCGCGGTGAAGCGCTGCTCGGTGAGGATCCGGGCCTGGAGCGAGGACGCCATGCTGTCCAGGGCGCCGGCCACCGCGGCCACCTCGTCCTGATGGCGCGCGGGGTCCTTCGTCCGGGGGTCGTTGACGCGGGCGTCCAGGTCCCCGGCGCTGATCTTGCGGGCGACCCGGGCCGTCGTGTGCAGCCGCCGCGTCACCCGGGTCACGGCGAACGCGCCGACCAGGAGCGTCGCCCCGATGGCGAGCACGGACGAGCCGAGGATCGCCTGGTCGAGGCCGTCGATGGTGCGCGAGCCCTGCGAGTAGTCGATCTGCACGGCGAGCGTGCGACCGCCCTCCGCCGGGCCCGCCGCCCACATCGTCGGCCGCGCTTCGTGCCGGCCGACCGTGGTGCCGCGCTGCCCCTTCACCGCGAGCGCGTGCAGGGCGCCGGGCAGGTCCGGCGGGTCGACGCCCGCGCCGGGCGGCAGGCGGCGCCCGGCCTCGTACCGCGTCGTCGCCTCGGCGAGCAGCGTGAGCGCCCGCTCCCGGGCCTGGCCCACCGTCTGGTTGGTGACCGAGACGTGCACCAGGATGCCGAGCAGCGCGGCCAGGGCGCAGCACATCACCGTGATGAACGCGGCCGCCTTCCAGGTCAGCGTCGCGGTCCAGGACGGCAGCCGGGGCCGCTGCGCCGACGTCATGAGCGGCTCGGGGAGGGCGACGGCGCCGGGGTGCTCGGTGCGCCGGTGCGGATGATCTCGTCGCGCGCCGGCAGCATCGCCTTCTGGTGCGGGTCGTACGACCAGGAGGTGCGGTACTCGTATCCCGGCAGGTCGGCGGCGGAGCGGACGACGACGCTGCGCCCGGCCAGCTGGACGTTGATGACGGCGTCCTTGTCGTCCATGATCTGGATCAGCTTGCCGCCCGTGTACGTGTAGACCTGCGTGTACAGCTGCCGCTTGGGCGCGCGCACGGCGACCAGGAGGTCGTCCGCGCCGTCGCCGCTCAGGTCCCGGTAGTAGGCGTCGAGGACCGGGCATCCGGCGGTCCGCGGGCCGGGGTCGCCGCAGTCGGCGAGCGCGTCCACGACGTCCTTGTAGTCCTGCGGGTCGGAGGTCACGCGGGCCCGCACGATCGTCACCGGGTCGACCTTGCGCAGCTTGCCGCCGGGGACGTCGACACCCTTGATCACCGCGGTCTCGCCGGCGCCGTAGTCGTCGGCGGCGCGGGTGGCGGGCGGCAGCGAGGGCCACAGGCGCTCCGGGCCCACCGCCGTCGGTGTCGGGCCCGCGCTGCGCAGCCCGCCCGCGTCGCCGCAGCCCGCGAGGAGCGGGGCGGCGGCGCACACGACGGCGGCCGCGGCCACCGGTCCGCTTCGGCGCCTGTTCCTCACTGCACTCCTGACTGCCGGTGCCGCATCACGGGCGTCCCCCGACGAGGTCCGCGAAGAGAATGATGTTGTCACTGCGGTGACCGTCCACGATCGGGCCGCCGCAGGTCACGAGGCGCAGCGTGGGACGGTCGGTGCTCGCGTACACCTTATGGGTGGGGAATTCCTTTTTATTGACCTGCTGGATCTCGCGCACCTCGAACGTGGCCGTGCTGCCGTCCGCCCGCGGCACCTCGATCCGGTCGCCCGTCTTCACCTTCGCCACGTTCCGCAACAGCGCCGGTCCGTTCGCCGTGTCGTAGTGGGCGACGAGGACCGCGGCGCCCTTCTGCCCCGGCGTCGGCGACCCCGTCCACCAGCCCGGCTCCTCGGCCTCGGCGACCGACGGCACCTGGAGCGCGCCGTCCGTGTCGAGGTCGAGCCGCAGCATGGAGTGCGCGTCGACCCCGGCGGCGGGTATGCGCAGGCCGGTCGGGGCGCTGCGGTCCATCGCGGCCGCCGCGTGCGCCGCGCGGCCGGCCGGGGCGGTGGTGCTGCTCACGCTCACGTCGGGCGCCGGGCCACCGCTGTCCTGGCCACCCTGCCCGCAGGCGGTGACCCCGGCGGCGAGGGAGGCCGTCAGGAGTGCGGTCGCGGCGATACGGGCGGGGATCTTCACGGGGGCTCCAGGAGGGGTGTGGGGGAGTTCGACGTCGGGTCCTAGGCGTCGGCCCGGCCGCGGCGGACCGTGGAGTACACGAGCCCCGCGGCGCCGGCGGCGGCCATCGTGCCGCCCGCCGCGAGGAAGAACGGGTTGACCGTGGCCTCGTCCGGCGCCTGGGCCGCGGGCCGCTCGCGGACCTGGCCCGCGTCGGCCCCGGCGGTCGCGGTCGCCGGGGCGGCCGGGCTGTCCGCGAACGCGGCGGCGGGCACCAGGAGGGCGCCGCCGGCCGCGGCGGCGACGACGGCGCTGCGGAGAAGGGTGAGGCGCGGGCGCATGAGTGACTCCGTCCTGTTTGACATCCCGTGTGGTGCATTCACCGTAAAAGTCGGCCATCACGGCACTTCGGCGACTGTGTAACAGCGGGGCCAAGCTCTGCGCCCGATGTGGTTAATGCCGCCGGTCCCGACGGTTAAGGGAGGCATGTCGCGGTTGCGGGCTTCTTGCCCTGCGGCGGCCCTTGCTGCTCCCATGGTCATGGGGTGATGGGGCATGAGCGGACTGCGCGTCATACCGACCTGGCGGCACGGCCAGGAGCGGCTCTACGTGTGCGGGGACGACGGCAGGAACGTCGCCTGGTACGACCGGGAGGCGGCCAGGGTCAACCTGCTCAGCGAGAGCAGCAGACAGGATGTCCTCGACGTGCTCGGGCCGTTCCTCACCGGACAGGTGACCGTCGGACCGCCGCCGGTGCCCACCCCGGCCGAGCTGGCCAGGCTCAGCCTCCACCCCGACGACGACCTCGCGCCGAACCGGCCCGGCGAGGCCCTCGTGATCTCCCTCGACCGCGAACCAGGACCGCAGCGCAGGCTGCGCACCGACCCGAGGCGCCGGGCGCTGGCCGCGCAGCAGATGGTCGGCGAGCTCCTCGACGGGCTCGAAGCGGCCGGCTGGCGGGTGCTGCACTCGGTCCCGCTGCCCGGCGGCTCGCGCCTGCACCACCTTCTGATCGGCCCCGGCGGACTGTTCGCGCTGCACGTCCTGCCCGCGCGCCGCCAGCGGGTCAGGGTCAGCGACCCGATGGTCTCGGTGGGCCGCGCGGACCCGGAGCCGCTGCTGCGCCGGGTGCGCGCGGACGCGTCCCGCGCCTCGTTCGCGCTCACCGCGGAGGTGCGGGCCGCGCTGGTGGTGACGGAGCCGGTCGCGGTGGACGTGCTCGCGGCGCCGCGGGACGTCCGGATCCTGACGGTGCCCGACGTCTCGGGCCTCGCGCGCTCCGGCGGTCTGCTCAAACCGGCCGATGTGGAAGCCCTGCACGCGATGGCCAGGGATCGCGGGACATGGGCGCGTGTATGAACGGGAGCGCCGAATTATTTGCGATTTCGTCGCGCTGCGGCCGTTATGGAGCGTACCCGTCCGCATGTATAGTCCAGTGGTTTGGGCGGTCTGAGGGAGCAGCCTCATGAGGGGCTGGGGCCGCCGCTGAGCTGGGGGATGTGCATGGTCATGCGGAACGGTCCGGTGTATCGAATTCTGGGCCCGCTCGAAGTCGCCTTCGAGCAGTTGCCCGAGAGCCGGGTGCCGCGTGGCCGAAAACAGACGGTACTGGCCGCCCTGTTGCTGGAGGCGAACCGTGTTGTCAGCACAGAGTCCCTGATGGAGGCGGTATGGGGTGAATCGCCGCCCCTTACCGCACGTACCCAGATACAGACCTGCATCTCCGGCCTGCGGACACTGCTCGCGGAAAGCGGGCGCCCTTCGGACATCGTCACGAAAGGGCCCGGTTACATGATTCAGGTTTCCGAAGGTGAACTCGACAGTCAGGTTCTCCTTTCCGGTATTTCCGAGGCTCACGCGCTGCTCAGGGAAAACCGAGCCGAAGACGCGCAGGAGATTCTCCGTTCGGTCCTTTCCCTGTGGCGCGGGCCCGCAATGAGCGGCACCGGAAGTGACCTCCTGCGGGTGCGCGCCCAGCATCTGGAGGAGGCTCGCCTCGGCGCCCTGGAGACGTACACAGAACTCCGGCTCGACGCGGGACGCCATGCCGAACTGGTCGGGGAACTGCGGTCGTTGCTCGCCGAGCACCCGCTCCGCGAGCGAATACGGGGGCAGCTGATGCTCGCCCTGCACCGCTCGGGCCGCACCGCCGAGGCGCTCGAGGCGTATCGCGCCGGGCGCCGGCTCGCCGTGGAGGAGCTGGGGCTTGAGCCCGGCGACGAGCTGAAGGAGATCCAGCTCGCGATCCTCTCCGGCGAGGCGGGCGGCGTCGCGCCCGCGGCGCCGGGCCCCGCCGCTGTTCCTGCCCCCGCCGTCGCGGAGACCGTCGCGGACGGCGTCCCGGCCGCCGACGCCGACGCCGCCGACGGGGCCCGCGGGGCCGAAGGGCTGCCCGTGCCCCGCCAACTCCCGCCGGACGTCGCCGGTTTCGTCGGCCGGGCCGACCGGCTGCGGACCGTCGAGGACCTGCTGACCGGGCCGGGCGACGTCCGCGCGGTCGCCCTGACCGGGCCGCCCGGCATCGGCAAGAGTGCCCTCGCGCTGCACGCCGCCCACCGGATCGCCCGCCACTTCCCCGACGGACAGCTGTACTGCGACCTCGGCGGCGCCCCCGGCAGCAGGCTCACCGCGAGCGATGTCCTGGGCCGGTTCCTGCGGGCACTCGGTGTGCCGGGCGAGGCGCTGCCCGCGTCCTGTGACGAACGCGCCGCGCTGTACCGGCAGTTGCTCGCCGGGCGTCGGATGCTCGTCGTTCTCGACGACGTGGCGACCGAGTCCCAGCTCGGCCCGCTGCTGCCGGGCCCCGGCGCCGGCGCGGTCCTCGTCACCGGCAGCCCGCGGGCGGCCGGTCTGCCCGGGGTGCGGGCGCTGACCGTCGACGTCCTCGAGGACGACGAGGTGCTGCGGATGCTCGCCGCCGTCGTCGGCGAGAAGCGGGTGGCGAGCGAGGCGCAGGCCGCCGAGACGCTGGGCCGCATCGTGGGCCGGCTGCCGCTGGCCCTGCGGATCGTGGCGGCCCGGCTCGCCGCCCGCCCGCACTGGTCGCTGGCCTGGATGGTCGAGCGGCTCTCCGACGAACACCGGCGCCTGGACGAACTGGCCTACGGGGACCTGGCCATCCGCACCGGTATCGCCCTGTCCTACGAGGCCTTGGACGACAGCGCCCGCCGGCTGCTGCGCCTGCTGAGCCTGCTCGACGGGCCCTGGACCGGCGGCTGGGTCGCCGCGGCCCTGCTCGACGTGGATCTCTTCCACGCGGTCGACCTGCTCGACCAGCTGGTGGAGGCGCAGCTCCTCGAAGTGGTGGGCAACGACCCGACCTCCAGCCCCCGGTACCGGCTGCCCGGCCTGATCCGGCTCTTCGCCCGCGAGGAACTGGAACGCCACCGCGACACCGACGGCGGCGACGCCGCCCTGGAGCGGGTGGTCGGCGGCTGGCTCAGCCTTGTCGACGAGGCCCACCGGCGCATCTACGGCGGCGACTTCACCATCCTGCACGGCTCCGCTCCGCGCCGCAGCCCGGCCGGACTCGCCCTGCACCGGGTCCTCGCCGACCCGCTGGGCTGGCTGGAGTCCGAGCGGGCCAACGTGTGCGCCGCCGTCGGCCTCGCTGCCCGCACCGGACAGGCCGAGGCCTGTTGGGACCTGGCCACCGGCCTGGTCTCGCTGTTCGAGGCGCGCTGCTACTTCGAGGACTGGGAGCGCACGCATCTCCAGGCGCTCGACTGCGTGCGCGACGCCGGCGGCGAGCGGGGCCGCGCGGCCCTGCTGTGCTCGCTCGGCTCCCTGCACCTGAGCCGCTCGCAGCTCAAGGCGGCCCGGCAACGCCTGGTGCCCGCACTGGAGTTGTTCATCGGCCTCGGCGATGTGCACGGCTGCGCGCTGGCCCGGCGCAACCTCGCCCTCCTGGAGTTGCGCAACCGCGATCTGGACGCGGCGCTCGGCCGCTTCTGGGTGGCGCTCGGCGAGTTCCGCGAGGCGGGCGACCAGGTCGGCGCGGCCAGCGTGCTCGTCCACATGGCCCGTCTGGAGGGCGACCGCGGCAACTGGAGCACCGCCGGCGGCTATCTCCACGAGGCCCTGGAGATCTGCCAGGGCGCGGGCAGCCGCCGTGTCGAGCTGCAAGTGCGCTATGTGCTGAGCGATCTGATGCAGCGTCAGGGGCGGTACGAGGAAGCCGAGAACGTCCTCACCGACCTGCTGCGACAGGTGCGGGAGCGGCGCGACGTGGCGGGGGAGTCACGGGTACTGCAGCGGCTCGGCGGCGTCAGTGCCCGGCTCGGCCGCAACGACGACGCCCAGCGTCTGCTGCGCGCAGCCATAGCGACGCGGGAACGCATCATGGACCGGGTCGGCGCGGCCGAGGTGCGCCTGGAACTGGCCCAGCTGGAGGTCGCCCTGGAGGACAGGGTCACCCCGTCCGGCGGTTCGGGGCCACGCGGTCTGCACTGCTGAGCCGCGCGGTCGTCACGCTGAACGGTTCGGGGCCCGGCATGCCGCGGTCGGGCCCCCGGGACGGCTCAGCCCAGCGGCCACGGGGTGTCGTCGTCGGCGGCGGCGGTCGTCGAACCGGTGCCCGGGCCCGGCCACGGCGTGTCCAGCGGGGTCGCCGAGGCGCTCACGCTCTGGTCGTTCGGGGAGGGCCAGGGGGTGTCGGCGGCAGCCTGCCCGCTGAGCGCCACCGGCAGGACTGCCGCTGCTACCAGGGACGTCACCACGATCGAGAGGGTCTTCCGCACGTCTGCTCGCTTTCCGAAGCCGATGGGTCGGCCGAGTACTGGTTGCTCGGTACAGCGATGCTATGCAGCCCCGCTATCGGCTCGCTATCGCTTGGCCTATCACCGCGCTACCCGCGCCCGATATACGGCCGAAAGCGCACCGGTAGGGGCCGTCTCCAGGATGGGCCGAGGCGGTGACCGAAACCCGGTGACCGCGTCCGACCCGCACCTGGAGGATGGTCCGTGGACGCGCAGTACGGCACGCACCCCCCGTCGATCGCGGCGCACTTCGCGCGGCAGGCGTCCCGCACCCCCGAGCGGACCGCCGTGCGCGGCGAGGACGCCGAGCTGACCTACGCGGAGCTCGACCGGCGCTCCGACCACGTGGCACGGCACTTGCAGGACCAGGGGGTCCGCCCCGGCGACGTGGTCGCGCTCGACGCCGACCGCCGCGCCGCCACCGTCGTCGCCCTCCTCGGCATCCTCAAGGCGGGCGCCGCCTATCTCGCCCTGGAGCGGCGCTATCCGGCCGAGCGCCGCCGGGTCGTCCTTGCCGACAGCGGCGCCGTTCTCACCCTGACCCGCGACGACCTCGACGCCGTCCCCGAGGGGCCTGCGCCCGAGCCCGTCACCACCGGGCCGGACGACGTCGCGTACGTCGCCTACACCTCGGGCTCGACCGGCACCCCCAAGGGCGTCAGGGTCCCGCACCGCGCGGTCCTGCGGCTCGTCGTGGACGCCGACTTCCTCACCATCGGCCCCGACGACGTCGTGCTCCAGTACGCACCGGTCGCCTTCGACGCCTCCACCCTGGAGATCTGGGGGCCGCTGCTCAACGGCGCCCGGCTCGACTGCGCCCCCGAGCGCGACCTGTCCGTCGGTGAACTGACCAAACACATCGGCCACTTCGGGATCACCGTCCTGTGGCTCACCGCCGGCCTGTTCCAGCAGGTCGTGGAGTACGGACTCGACGACCTCGCAGGCGTACGGGTGCTGCTCGCCGGCGGGGACGTCCTGTCGCCGCCGCACGTCAACCAGGCACTCGCCGCGCTGCCCGGCCTCACCCTCGTCAACGGCTACGGGCCCACCGAGAACACCACCTTCACCTGCTGTCACACGATCACGGAGCCGGTGGACGGCGCCGTGCCCATCGGCCGCCCGATCCGCGGCACCGGCGTGCACATCCTCGACGCCGGCCTGCGGCCCGTGCCCGACGGCGAGACCGGTGAGCTCTTCGCGACCGGCGACGGCCTCGCCCTCGACTACCTGGGCCACCCCGAACAGACCGCCCGCGCCTTCCTGCCCGACCCGTTCGACGACCGGCCCGGCGCCCGCATGTACCGCACCGGCGACCTGGTCAGCCGGCGCCCCGACGGCGTCATCGAGTACCACGGCCGCGCCGACCGCCAGGTGAAGATCCGCGGCTTCCGGATCGAGCCCGGGGAGATCGAGGCGGCGCTCGCCGCCCGCGACGACATCGCCGAGGCGGCCGTCGTCGCCCAGCCCCAACCGGGCGGCGGCAAGCGGCTCGTGGCCTTCGTCACCGGCCGCTCCGGCGCCCGGCCGGCCACCCTTGCCCTGCGCCGCGAACTGGGCGAGGTGCTGCCCTCGTACGCCGTCCCCTCGCACGTCCGGGTGGTCGACGCCCTGCCGCTGACCGGGAACGGGAAGGTCGACAGGACCGCGCTCGCCGCCGACGTCTCCCCGGCCAGGCCCGAGCTGAACGCCGACTACCGCACCCCCGCCCCCGGCATCGAAACCGCCGTGGCCGACCTGTGGAGCGACCACCTCGGCATCGACGGGATCGGCGCGGACGACGACTTCTTCGAACTCGGCGGCCACTCGCTGGTCGGCGTGCGCATCACCGCCGACCTGGAGCGCGAGTACGGCGTCCAGATCTCCCCGGTCACCTTCTACCTCGCCCCCACCCCGGCCGGCCTCGCCGACGCCGTCGTGCAGGCCGGCGGTGACCGATGAGGATCGGCGCCGCCCCCGCGGCGGACGAGCCCGTGGACGTGGCCGCCGCCGACCTGTTCGACCCGGAGTACCACGCGAGCGGCGACCCGCACGCCCTCTGGGCCCATCTGCGTGAGCACGCCCCGCTGCACCGTCAGGTGCTGCCCGACGGACGGCGGTTCTGGAACGTGACCCGCTACGACGACGTCTGCAGGGTGCTCGGCGACCACCGCGAGTTCACCTCCGAGCGTGGTTCCGTGCTCACCCAGCTCGGCCACGACGACGTCTCCTCCGGCAAGATGCTGGTCTCCACCGACCCGCCCCGCCACAGCGAGCTGCGCCGCCCCATGAACCGCCGGGTCACCGCGCGCGCCCTCGCCGACTGGGAGGGCCGCATCCGGCAGGCCGTCACCGAGTTCCTCGCCCCCGCCCGTGACGGCGGGATCTGGGACGTGGCCGAGCGCGCCTACCGGCTGCCCATGACCGTCGCGGGCGCCCTCATGGGCGTACCGGAAGAGGACTGGGACGAGCTCGTGCGCTGGACGGCGATGGCCGCCGCGCCCGACGACGCCGAGTTCCGCATCGGCAGCGCCGCCGCCACCCTCGCCGTCGCCCACCACCAGACCTTCGAGTACTTCGCCGCGCAGGTGCGCGAGCGCAGGAAGCGGCCCGAGGCAGGGCCCGGCCCGGCCGAGGACCTCATCGGGCATCTGATGACGATGAGCGCGGGCGACGCCCCGCTCACCGACGAAGAGGTCATCTACAACTGCTACAGCATCCTGCTGGGCGCCAACGCGACCACCCCGCACACCGTCTCGGGCACGCTGCTCGCCCTGAGCGAGCACCCCGACCAGCTGCGCAAGGCGGCGGGCGACCCCGGCGCGGTGATCCCCTCCCTGGTCGAGGAGGGGCTGCGCTGGACCTCGCCCGCCAGCAGCTTCCTGCGGTACGCCGTCCAGGACACCGAGCTGGCCGGCGGCCGGGTCGCCGCCGGTGACGCCGTCGCCGTCTGGGTCGGCTCGGCCAACCGCGACGAGCGCGTCTTCGCCGACCCGTACCGCTTCGACGTGCTGCGCGACGACAACAGGCACATCGCCTTCGGCTACGGCCCGCACTACTGCCTGGGCGCCCCGCTCGCCCGGATCACCTTCCGCGTCCTGTTCGACGAGTTCCTCCGCGCCTTCCGGTCGGTCGAGACCGCAGGCCCCGCCACCCATCTGCGGTCGGTGTTCATCGCCGGGCTCACCCACCTGCCCGTGCTGACCGAACCCCGCTGACCCGCGCGCCCCTCCACCAGATTGCGAGACACCCCCATGTCCGCCGGCACCACCCTGCCCTCCTCCCGCTGGCTCCTGCGCAAACCCGCGGCCGACGCCGCCGCCCGGGTCTTCTGCTTCCCCTACTCGGGCGTCGGCGCGTCCATGTTCAACGCCTGGCCCAAGCGGTTCGGCCCCGACGACTCCGTCGAGGTCTGCCAGGTCCAACTCCCCGGCCGCGAGGGCCGGTTGCGCGAGCCGCACTACGGCACGTACGAGCTGCTGGCCGAGCAGCTCGTCGACGCGCTCGCCCCGCACCTCGACCGGCCCTTCGTGTTCTTCGGGCACTGCGCGGGATCGCTGCCCGCCTTCGAGACGGCGCGGCTGCTCGCCGAGCGCGGACTGCCGCTGCCCGAGCGGGTCTTCGTCTCCGCGCAGGTCGCCCCGCACCACTGCCCGCACGACCGCTTCCTCGACATGACGGACGCCGAACTCCGGGCGGAACTGGAGGAGTTGACCCTGCTGCGTGGCGGCATCGCCCACCCCCAGCTGCTCGACCTCGCCCTCGCCGTCCTCAAGGAGGACCTCGACGCCAACCGCGTCTACACCCGGCAGGCCGCCACCCACGTGCCGTTCCCGATCGGCGTGCTGCACTGGGCCGACGACCCGGAGGTCACCCAGGACCAGCTCAAGGGCTGGCGGGAGTACGCGGACGACGTCACGTTCCCGGTGCTGCCCGGCGGGCACTACGCCTTTCTGAACGCCCCCGGTGAACTCCTCGGCACGCTCGGCGCCGCGCTGGCGGCCCGCCCGTGACCGACGTCAAGACCCAGGCGCCCGTGTCCGTACTGAAGTTGCCCGGCTTCCTGCGGCTGCTCACCGGCCGCTCCCTGTCGTTCCTCGCCACCGCCCTGGTGCCGACGGCGCTGACCCTCGCCGTCATCGAGGCCACCGGCAGCGCCACCGACCTCGGCCTGGTGCTCGCCGCCGAACTCGTGCCGCAGCTCGCGCTGCTGCCGATCGGCGGGGTCGTCGCCGACCGGTTCCCCGCCCAGCGGGTCGCCTTCGCCGCCGACCTGGTCCGGGGCCTGGCTCAACTCGCCATCGGTGTCGAGCTGTTGGCAGGGTCGGTACGCATCATCGACCTGGCCGCGCTGTCCGCGGTGACCGGCGCCGCCATCGCCTTCGGTACGCCCACGATGTCGCCGCTGGTCGCCGCCACCGTGCCGCCCGAGGCCCGGCTGCGGGCCAACGGCCACCTCGGCGTGGCCCGCGGCATCGCGCTGGTGGCGGGGCCGGGTGTGGCCGGTGTCCTGGTCGTCGCGGTCGGCGCGGGCTGGGCGTTCCTCGCCACTGCCGCGGTGTTCGGCTGCGCCGCCGTCACCCTGGGCGGCCTGCCCGCGGTCACCCCGGCCCGCGACGGGCGCACCGGCTTCTTCCGCCAGCTCGCCGACGGCTGGCAGGAAGTGCGCAGCCGCCCCTGGTTCTGGTCCAACCTCATCGGCCACGGCGTGTCCAACCTGGCCGCCGGCGTCCTGATGACGCTCGGCCCGCTGATCGCCGTGGAACGGCTCGGCGGCGAGTTCGCCTGGGTCCTCGTCTACCAGGCGGGCATGGCCGGCATGCTGATCGGCGCGTTCGTCGCGCCCCGGCTCAACGTGCGGCGGCCGCTGGTCGTGACCTCGCTGTGCGGCGCCCTGTTCGCGCTGCCGCTGATCACCTTCGCCGCGGGCTGGCCGACCTGGACCGACGCGGTCGCCTACGGCATCGCCATGCTCGGCATCGGCGTGCTCAACACGCTGTGGCAGACCACCATGCAGCGGCACTTCCCGGCCGAGGCGCTGGCCCGCGCCGACTCCTACGACGCGCTCCTGTCGTTCGCCGCCCGGCCGCTCGGGCTCGCCGTCGCCGCGCCGGTCGCGGCCCTGACCGGTGAGGCGCTGCCGCTCGTCACCGCGGCGGCGTTGGTCCTCGTCGCCAACCTCGCCGTGATCGCACTGCCGGACGCCCGCGCCATCACCGGACGCGCCCCACAAGAAGTCAACCCTCGCTGAAGAGGCAGGCACCCCCATGGCCCACCCCGCCACCCCCGACGCCGCTCCCGACCAACTCGCCGTGGTCGGCGTCGCGTTCGAGTTCCCCGAAGCCGACGACTGGGCCGCGCTGACCGCGCTGCTGCGCGGCGCCGGACACACCATGCGCCCCATGCCGGAGCGCCGCGTCAAGGACACCGGCCTCGCGCCGACCCCCGAGGACCGGGCGGGCGGCTGGATCGAGGACATCACCGGGTTCGACCACCGCCGCTTCGGGCTCTCCCGCGCCGAGGCCGAGCTCGTCGACCCGCGCCAGCGGCGCATGCTCCAGCTCGCGGTGCGCGCGATCGGCGCCGCCGGATACGCCCCCGCCGAGCTGGCCGGCAGCAACACGGCCGTCGTGGTCGGCGGGTACGGGGCCCCGCACCCCAGCCTGTTCAACCTGCTGCCGCCCGAGGAGCAGCGCGGCGGTCCCGCCACCACGGGCAGCCTGCACGCGTACGCCGCCGGCCGGATCTCGTACCACCTCGACCTGCGCGGCCCCGCCCAGGTCGTCGACACCTCCTGCTCCTCCTTCCTGGTGGCGCTGCACGAGGCCCGTTGGAAGCTGGCCAGGGGCGAGAGCGACCTCGCGCTCGTCGGCGGCTACGAGCTGGTGCTCGGCGCCGTGCCCCGGCACAGCGCCGCCGCCGACGACGGGCTCGGCGTGCTCTCCGCGACCGACCGCTGCCGCCCCTTCGACGCCGCCGCCGACGGCACCACGCACGGCGAGGGCGGCGGGTTCGTCCTGGTCAAGCGGCTTGCCGACGCGCTGCGCGACGGCGACACGGTGCACGCGGTGATCCGGGGCAGCGCCGTCAACCAGGACGCGGGCCGCAGCACCGGACTGACCGCGCCCAGCCCCCTCGCCCAGAGCGAGGTCGTCGCCGCCGCGTGGCGCGACGCCGGGGTGAGCCCCGCCGCCATCGGATACGTCGAGGCGCACGGCACCGGCACCAGGATCGGCGACCCGATCGAGATCCAGGGCCTGGCCGCCGCGTTCGGCCCCGACTTCACCGGCGTCCGCCCGCTCTCCTCCGTCAAGGCCAACCTCGGGCACCTGGGCTGCATGGCCTCGTTCGCCGGGCTCGTGCGGATCCTCGCCCAGTTCCGGGCCGGCGAGATCTTCCCCACCGCCCACTTCAGCGAGCCCTCCGAACTGCTCGCCCTGGACACCACCCCGCTGCGCGTCGCCGACCGCGTCGAGCCGTGGCCCGCGTCGGACGGCACCCGCGTCGCCGGGCTGAGCAGCTTCGGCCTCAGCGGCACCAACGCCCACCTCGTCGTCGAGCAGGGCCCCGCCCCCGCGCGCCCCGACGACGACACCGGCGCCGCACGCCCCGTGGTCCTGTCCGCCCCCACTGAGCAGGGCCTGCGCGAGCAACTGCGCGCCCTGCGCGACATGGTGGCCACCGACGTACCCGGCTTCGACCTGGCCGCGGCGAGCGAGACACTGACCGTGGGCCGCGAGCACGCCGCCCACCGGTACGCGACGACGGCGCGCGACGGCGCCGACCTGCTCGACCGGCTCGACGCGGCCCTGCACGGCAGGAGCGCGAACCCCGCGACGACCGGCGCGCTGGTCCTCGCCGTCGGCGATCTCGACAACGCCGACCTGACCCTGATCCGCCAACAGGCCCAGCTCCACCGCCCGTTCGGGGACGTGGTCACCGCGGCCGAGGCGCATCTGCCGGGCGGCGAGTGGAACCCGGCGCAGCGCGGGCTCATCGCCCTCGCGGGCACGCAGGCCGTGCTCGCCGCGGCCGGTGTCACGGCCGACCTCGTCCTCGCGCACGGCGTCGGCAAGGCCGCGGTGCGCGTGGCCGGCGGGGCCCCCGTCGCCGCCGAACTCGACGCGCTGGCCGAGCCGGGCCCCGCGGCCGCGCCGCCGGACGCCGACGCGCTCGCCGCGGCCCTCGCCGACCGGGGCACGGACCTCCTCGTCGTCGACCTCGCGCCGGGCAGTGCGCTGTCCACGCTGCTCGCCGACCGCGCCGCCACCGCGGCGACGTCGCCGGGGGAGATCCTGTGCCTGGCCTACGAGCGGGGCAGCGCCGTCGACTGGGCCGCCGCCCTCGGCCGGGCCCCGCGCCGCCGCGCCGAACTTCCCCTCGCGGCCCCGGCCCAGGAGCACTGCTGGCCGCGCACGGTCACGGCCACCACCGGCGCGCGGCCGGCCGAGCCCACCGACGCGCCCGAGCCCGAGCCCGCACCCGCACTCGGCATCGAGGACACGGTCCTGGCCTGCGCCCGCGATGTTCTGAAGGAGCCGGGTCTCCAGCTCGCCGACGACTTCTTCGACGCGGGCGGCAACTCGCTGAACGGCGGGCAGCTGGTGGCGCGGCTGAACGAGCGGTACGGCACGGAGATCGAGGTACTCGACCTGTTCGACCTGCCGGACCTCGCCGGGCTCGCCGCCCACGTGGCCGAACTCGTCCCCGAAACACGGGAGGTGGCCGCACCCGTCGTGGCCGCCGACGCGGACAGCGGCCCGCTCTCCGGAGCGCAGACCGCCATCTGGGCCGCCGACCGGCTCGACCCCGACACCGGCGCCTACAACGTGCCCGCGGCCTTCCTCCTCGACCGGCCCGGCGACCCGCAGGACCTCGCCGGCCGGCTCGCCGCCCTCGTGCGGCGGCACCCGATGCTCCGTACGTACCTCCAGGACACCGACGACGGGCCGCGCCAGCACGTCGTGCCCGCGGAGCACGCGTCCGTCCCGCTGGAGCGACTGGCCTTGGACCTCACCGCGCACACCGCCGCCGACGGGCACGAGACGCTCCTCGCCCGGCTGCGGGCCGAGGTGGCGAGGCCCCTCGACCCGTACGACCGGCTCCCGGCGCGCCACCAGCTGATCCGCGTCCGGTTCGCCGACGCCGAGCGGGACGTGCTGCTCCTCACGCACCACCACCTCTTCGTCGACGGCTGGTCCTGGCGGATCCTCTTCGCCGACCTGGCCGGCGAGCCCGGCACGGACACGGACCGCACCTTCCTCGACCACGTCGACGAGCAGCGGTCACTGCTCGCCTCGGCCAAGGGCGACGAGCTCACCGCCTTCTGGTCCCGGTACCTGGCCGGTGCCCCGCAGCCCGACCTGCCGGGCCCCACCGGCGACGGCGGCCGGGCCGAACTCCCGCTGGGCGACGAACTCGTCGACTCGGTGCGGAAGTTGGCGAGCGCCGCGCGGTGCACGCCGCACATGGTGCTGCTCGCGGCCTGGGTGGCGCTCCAGTGGCGCATCACCGGCGAGCGCGACATCACCGTCGCCGTGCCGTCCGCCGGCCGCGCCACCGCCGACGAACCCGTCGTCGGCAACTACGCCAACACCCTCGTCGTCCGCGTCGAGGTGCGCCCCGACGAGCCGTTCGCCGCCCTGCTCGGCGCCGTCCGCGAAGCCTCCCTGACCACGCTCGCCCACCAGAGCCTGCCCACCGACCGCATCCGGCGCCTGGCCAGGCCGGGATCGGCGCGGCCGCTCGCCGCCACCATGTTCGGCTTCAACAGCGACGTCGAGCCGCTGCGGGCGCTCGCCGACGGCGGCCCCGGCGTCGAACTCCTCGACGTCGGCCAGGGCGCCGCCACCTTCCCCGTCCAGCTCTCCGTCCTGGAGTACGGGGACCGGCTGCGGGCCACCGCCCAGTACGCCCCCGGCGGCCCGGCCGCCGACAGCGTGCGCGGCTGGCTCGACGACTACCGCGCGCTGCTCGCCCGGATCGCCGCCGAGGGCCCCGCCGCCCGCACCTCCGCGCTCTGCGCCGAACAGGCCCCCCAGGTGGCACCGCGCACCGAACTCGAAGGCGTCCTCGCCCAGTTGTGGGCCAAGCACCTCAAGCGCGACAGCGTCGGCGTCACCGAGGACTTCTTCGACCTCGGCGGCGACTCCCTCGCCGCCATCGCCATCGCCTCCCAGGCCGGCCGCCTCGGCCACCCGGTGCGCCCCCGCGCCATCCTGGACGGCCGCACCATCGAAGCGGTGGCCGCCACCGTGTCCCGTACGGCCGCGCCGCCCGAGCGGAGCGGCGGCGGCGACGAGACGCCCGTACGGGAACCCGCCGGGCCCGACGGACCGGCCGAACTCACACCTCCGCAAAGGGAGTTCCTGGCCCGCGGCGCCAAGAACCCCGACCACTGGAACCACGGCGTCAGCTACGGCCTCGGCCGTGCGGTCACCCTGGACGAGGCCCGCCGCGCCGTCGCCGCCCTCGCCGCACGCCACCCGGCGCTGCGCACCCGGCTGACCGGGGACGACGGCGGCATGCCGCGCCAGTACGCCGACCCGCAGGCGCCGGACGTCGTCGAGTTCGACCTGCGCGACGTGCCCGCGGGGCGGACACTCGACGCGCTGGACGAGCGGGCGAACGCGCTGCACGAGACGCTCGACCTGCACCACGGTCCCGTGACCCGGGCCGCCCTCGCCCGCACGCCCGAGGGGGAGGCCGACCGGCTGCTGCTCGTCGTCCACCACCTGGCCGTCGACCTGTACTCGTGGAACGTCCTCACCGACGAACTCGACGCACTGCTGCGCGACGGCGACGACCGGGCGCTCGGCGCCCCGGGCCCCTCCCTCTTCCAGTGGGCGGACCGGCTCGGCCACTGGGCCCGCACCCGCACCGACGCACTCGACGGCGGCTACTGGCTCGACCGGGCCTGGGACGAGGACGCCCAGCGCGCCACCGTCCCCGACGGGCCGCGAGGCACCGAGGGCAACACCCGCGAACTGACCACCCACCACCCGCTGCCGGCCACCGACGGACACACCCTCTACGAGGTGCTGCTCAGCGGACTCGGCGGCGCGCTCCAGACCTGGCTCGGCGCACGCGGCGGCGAGGTCGCCGTGCAACTCGTCGCGCACGGCCGCGAAGACCTTCTCGACGACCTCGAACTGGGGCGCACCGTCGGCTACTTCAACACCACCTACCCGTTCGCCCTGGCCCTGCCGGGCCGCCGCGCCCGCACCGCGCACCGCGCCCACGTCGCCGCCGAACTGCGTGCCGTCCCCCGCAGCGGCTTCGACTTCGAGGTGCTGCGCCACCACCACCCCGACGCCCGGGTGCGCCGCGCGCTCGGCGACATCCCGGTGCCGGGCGTCCTGTTCTCCTTCTGGGGCGCCCCCGCGTTCCGGGCCGGCGCCGGTGTGCTGCACGACGTGGACACCGACCATGTCGGCCGGGACCGCCCGGCCGACATGGAGCGGCCCTGCCCGCTGGAGGTCTACCCGAGCGTCGACGGCGACCGGCTGACCGTCCTGTGGCGCTACAGCGGCGAACTCTTCGACGGCGACCGGATCGCCCGCCTCGCGGACGCCTACGGCGCCGCCCTCACCGACCACCCGGAGGACTGATGTCCCTGCCCCCGGGCGCCCACCCGACCCATCCCCGCACCGCACGCATCGAGGAGCCCCACCACATGAACGCGAGATCCCGGCGCACGCCGAACCGTCTGCGGACGCTGGCCGCCCTGGCGGCAGGCGCCGTCCTGATCCCGCTGGCCGCGTCCGCGCCGGCCGGTGCCGAGACCACCGCCATCCCGGCGGACGCCCTGGCCCGCGCGATGTCCAGCGACGTCACCGGCGCGAACACCTACAAGCGTCTTGAGGCGATCCAGCAGGCCACCGTCGACAACGGCGGCACCCGCGTCTCCGGTTCGGCCGGCTACGACGCCTCCGCCGACTACATCACCCGCACCCTGACCAGGGCCGGCTACCAGGTCAGGAAGCAGGAGTTCTCGTTCCTCGACTACGACATCCTGTCCGAGAAGGGCTCGGAGGTCTCGCCGGCCACCCGCGAACTCCACCCCGTCATCGCCCGGTTCTCGGTCTCCACCCCCGAGGGCGGCCTGCGCGCCGAACTCGCCCAGCCGGCCGGCAAGAGCACCGGCTGCAGCGCCGACGACTACGCGGGACAGGACGTCAAGGGCAAGATCGTCCTCGTCGACGTGGGCACCGACTGCTTCATCACGCAGAAGCAGCTGGTCCTCAACGAGCTCGGCGCCGCCGCGATGCTGATGAACGTCAACTCGCCCAACGCGGACCTGAACCTGCGCTACCGCATGGTCCCGCCGAGCGACGCGCGCATCCCCACCGCGACGCTGACCCGCGCCGAGACCGAGGCCCTTCGCGCCGACGCGGCGACCGGCCCGGTCACCCTCGACCTGGACCTGCGCGGCAACAACAAGACGACGAAGACGTACAACCTGATCGCGGACACCCCGACGGGCAGGGCGGACCACACCGTCGTCATGGGCGCTCACCTCGACACCGTCGACACCACCTCGGGCGCCAACGACAACGGCGCCGCCGCCGCGGCCGTCCTGGAGACCGCCGTCCAGCTCGCCCGGCACACCCCGCAGGTGAAGAACCGCGTGCGGTTCGCGTGGTGGGCCGCGGAGGAGAAGGGCCTGGCCGGTTCGCAGTACTACGTCGACCAGCTCACCGCCGACGAGAAGGCGAAGACGGCGCTCTACCTCAACCTGGAGATGATCGCCTCGCCGAACTTCGCCCGCCAGGTCTACAACGGCCAGACGGCGACCGGCCCCGCGCCGGCCGGCTCCACGAAGATCAGCGACCTCGTCAACGGCTACTTCGCGCAGCAGAAGCTGCCCACGGTCGGCCTGGTCCTCGACGGCCGCTCCGACCACTCGGCGTTCATCAACGCCGGCATCCCCGCGGGCGGCGTCAACGCGGGCTCCGACACCGTCAAGTCCCAGGCGTGGGCCGACCTGTTCGGCGGCACCGCGGGCCAGATGCTCGATCCCTGCTACCACCAGGCCTGCGACGTCCTGAGCGCGGTCAACAAGACCATCCTCGACCAGAACACGCGCGCGATGGCCTGGGCGATCGGCCGGTTCGCCGTCGACACCTCGGACATCGGGACCGCGGCCCCGTAGCCGCCGAGCAGCGACCCACATCGCACACCGCACACGAGCCGGGGGCGCACCCCGCCCCCGGCTCCCGGGAAGGACGAGACATGTCATTCGGGATCGTGGCCCAAGGGCACGCCCTGGGCCGCCCCGTCACGGTGGCGGAGGCGGCCGAGCGGTACGGCGCCGACCCGCGCAAGCTGGCCGGGCTCGGCTACCGCCGGCTGCACCGCGCCGACGACGGCGAGGGCCTGACCGACCTCGCGCTGCGGGCCGCCGAGTCCGCGCTGCGCAAGGCCCGCCTCGACGCGGCCGACGTGGACCTGCTCGTGCTCGCGCTGCCCGACGTGCCCGAGTACCTGTACTGGGACGCGGCCGCCGCTCTCCAGGGCCGGCTCGGCGCCACGGGCGCGGAGGCCGTCCTGATCTCCCAGGCGTGCGGCGGCGGCGTCACCGCCTTCGACACCGTGGCGGGCCGCCTCGCCACCCACCCCGGCTACGGGACGGCTCTGATCGTCGCCGCCAGCCGGATCACGGAGGCGTACTGGGACCGCACCGCCACCGGCACCTCGCTCTCCTCCGACGGCGCCGCCGCAGCGGTCCTGCGCCGCGGCCACACCGCCGGCGCCTGGCTCGCCACCGAGACGATCAGTGACGGCCGGTACGCCGACTTCATGCGCATGGAGGTCGGCGGCGCGGCCCGCCCCTTCAGCGCCGAACAGCCCGAACCCGCCGTCATCGCCCCGCTGATCGAGCGCATGGACACGTTCTTCGCGGGCGACGGCAGGGCCACGTACGACTTCATGACTCTGCTGCACACCCGCACCCGCGAGGTCCTCGAACGGGCCTGCGCGCGCGCCGGGCTGACCCCCGGCGCCCTGGAGCGGGTGCTCTACCTGCACGACAACATCGGTGCCTTCCGCGACCTGGCCAAGGAGCTGGGCATCCCGCTGGAAGCCACCAACGCCGAACTCGCCATGACCCTGGGCCACTTCGGCCCGGCCGATCAACTCCTCAGCCTGGAAAGGCTGTCGGCGGCCGGAGAACTCGTCGAGGGCGACACCGTGGCCCTCCTGAGCATGGGCACCGGCATGCACTGGACCTGCACGCTGCTGCGCGTCTGAACCCCCTGGAAGGACCCCCACCCCCGATGGCTGACGACGACCTGCTGACCCGGGCCCGGCGCCTGACCGCCCCCGGCGCCGCCGCCGACCCGGGCCTCACGGCCCGCCTCGCCGAGCGCCCCGACACCCCCGCCGCCCGCGAGGCCGGCCGGATCCTCGCGGCCGTGGAGCCGCGCCTGCTGGGCGCGCCCGGCCACCCGCCACGCCCGTTGCGGGTGGCGCTCGCGCCCTCGTTCACCGCCGACCAGCTCGCCGCGCCGCTGCGCGTCGCGCTGCTCGCCGCCGGCTTCGCCCCCGAGTTCCAGATCGCCGCGCCCGACCAGCAACTGCTGCGCCTGGGCGGGGCGGTGACCGACCTCGACGCGTTCGGCGCCGACCTGACCCTGTGCCCGGTGCACGAGGAGGTGTTCCTGCCGCGCGGCGCCGACCCGGGCGACCCCGACGCGCTGCGCGGGGCCGTCGACGAGCGCTGGGAGCGGTTCGCCGCCGCCGTCGCCTCCTACGCGGCGCGCACCACCGGCTCCGTCCTGGTGAACACCGTGCCGCTGCCCGCGGCCGCGCTGCGCGGCGTCGTCTCGCACCGCGGCCGCGCCGCCCTGTCCCGGCTGTGGCGCGAGCTGAACCTGCGCCTGCTCGACCTCGCCGAGCACACCGACCGGGTGGCCGTCGTCGACCTGGAGACGCTGCTCGCCGAGCACCCGGGACCGCTGCGCGACGGGCGGCTGCACGCCTTCGCGCAGATGGCCTGGGCACCCGGCGTGGAGAGCGTCTACTCGGCCGAAGTGGCGGCCTGTGCAAGGGCGTTGACCGGGCGCGGCAAGAAGTGCCTCGTCCTCGATCTGGACAACACCCTGTGGGGCGGCGTCCTCGGCGACGACGGCCCGGAGAACATCCAGCTCGGCTCGCTCTACCCGGGCAACGCCTACACCGCCGTGCAGCGCACCGCCCTCGCCCTGCGCCGCCAGGGCGTCCTCCTCGCCGTCGCCAGCAAGAACGACCCGGACCTCGTCGCCCGCGTCCTCGACGAACACCCCGCACTCCTGCTCCGCGCCGCGGACTTCGTCGCCGTGGAGGCCGGCTGGGGGCCCAAGGACGACAGCATCCGGCGGATCGCCGACCAGCTCAACATCGGCCTCGACAGCATCGTCTTCGCCGACGACTCCGCCTTCGAGTGCGATCTCGTCCGGCACTCCCTGCCCGAGGTCACCGTCGTCCACCTGGCGGGCGACCCGGCCGACCACGCGGCCACGATCCTCGCCCGCGGCGGCTTCGACTCGCTCACCACGACCGACACCGACAAAGAACGCACGGGCCTGTACCGGGCGCGCGCCCAGCGCCACCGCTTCAGCGCCGGACAGTCCTCGCCCGAGGAGTATCTGCACGGCCTCGGCCTGCGCGTCACGCTGCGCGCCGCCGACGCGTACACGCTGCCCCGCATCGTCCAACTCGGCGGCCGCACCAACCAGTTCAACCTGATCGGCACCAGCCACTCCGAGGCCGACACGCGCCGCATGGCCGACTCGCCCCAGCACGCCCTGTACGCCTTCGAGGTCGCCGACCGGTTCGGCGACGAGGGCGTCGTGGGCGCCCTGTGGATCGCCCGCGAAAGCGACTGTTGGGTCATCGAGAACGCCGTGATGAGCTGCCGGGTCTTCGCCCGCGGCGTCGAACACGCGGTCCTCGGCGCCGTCGCCGACGCCGCCCGCGCCGCCGGCGCCGACCGCCTCGCGGCCGACCTGCGCCGCACCCCGCGCAACGGCCCCGCCGCCCGCTTCCTGGACGAGGCCGGCTTCGCCCCGGCCGCGCCCGACGCCGACGGCACCGAACGCCGGGTCCTCGCCCTGGATCCCGGACCCGCCTCCACCGCCCCGTGGATCACCGTCACCGCCCCGGCCGCCGCCGGCTCCCGAGAAGGACACCTCATCCCATGAGCGAGCACATCGCAGCCCAGGCCCCCACCGCCCTGGCCCAGGTGATCTCCACCGTCACCGACGTCCCCGCCGGACAGCTCACCGGCGACACCCGCTTCGACTCGCTCGGCCACTGGAACAGCTTCGCCGCGCTGCGTCTGCTCACGGCCGTGGAGGAGCACTACGGCATCAAGCTCGACCTGCGCACCTACCTCGGCACCGAGACGGTCGACGGCCTCGCGGCCCTGATCGCCGCCGCGAACCCGGAGCGGCAGCGATGACCGCCGCGCCCCCATCCGCCTCGACCCACCGAACGGAGCTCCCGATGACCAGCACCACCCAGGCGCCGCGCACCGCGGCCCACGTCTTCGCGGCCACCGCGCGCGAGGCCGCCGACCGGCCGGCCCTGCGCCAGGACGAACAGCAGCTGACCTATGCGGAGTTGGCCGCCGCCGCGGGGGAGAGCGCCGCGTGGCTGCGCGCCCAGGGCGTCGGCCGCGGCGACATCGTCGCGACCCTGATGGACCGCTCGCACCGCTGCATGATCGGCGTGCTCGCCGCCTGGGCCGTCGGCGCCGCCTACGTCCACATCGAGGCCACCGACCCCGACCGCCGCGTCGCCACCCTGCTGGGCACCACCAAGGCCGCAGCCGTCCTCACCGACGCACGCAACAGGCCGCGACTCGCCGACGCCGCCCCGCCGGTGCGCACCGTCACCGCCGAGGGGCCCGGCGCCCCGTACACCGTCGACCCCGGGCTGCACGCCGACGACACCGCCTACCTGGTGTGCACCTCCGGCTCCACCGGCACGCCCAAGGCGGTCGTCGTGCAGCACCGGGCGCTGCTCAACTACTGCGCCGCGTTCGAGGAGCGGGTCGACGCCGACGGCCTGGACAGTTACGGCCTCGCCACCACGTTCGCCGCCGACCTCGGCAAGGTGTCCGTGTACGGCGCCCTCCTCTCCGGGGCCCGGCTCGACGTCTACCCGCGCGACACCACGCTCGACCCGAGGGCGCTCGCCGCCGACCTCGCCGCGCATCCCGCCGACGTCCTCACCTACACCCCCTCGCAGCTGGCCGCGCTCGCCGCCGAGGGCGATCTCGCCGCGCTGCTGCCCCGCCGGGTGCTCGTGGTGGCGGGCGAGGCGTTCCCGCCCCGGCTCGCCGAGCAGATCCTGCGGGTCCGCCCCGACCTGGAGATCCACAACGGCTACGGCCCCTCCGAGGCCACCATCCTCGCCACCATGCACCGGGTGCGGGCCGCCGACACCGCGGGCCCGCGCCTGTCCATCGGCACCCCGCTGGCCGGCGTCGAGGCCCGCGTCCTCGACGAGCACCTCGCGCCCGTGCCCGACGGCAGCCCCGGCATCCTCTACCTCGGCGGGGCGTGCGTCGCCGCCGGCTACCTCGGTGAAGCGGGCCTGACCCAGGCCAAGTTCGTCGAGCTGGACGGTCCCGGCGCGGGCGTCCACTACTGCACCGACGACCTCGTCATACGCGAGGCCGACGGCTCCCTCGACTACCTCGGCCGCGCCGACAGGCAGCTGAAGATCCGCGGCAACCGCGTCGAACCCGGCGAGGTCGAGGCGGCGCTCCTCGCCCGCCCCGGGGTGCGCCAGGCCGTCGTCACCGGCGAACGGCCCACGCCGGACGCGCCGTTGGAGCTCCACGCCTACCTCGTGGGCGACGCCGACCCGCGCGCTCTCCTGGCCGACCTGCGGGCCACGCTGCCCTCCGCCCTCGTGCCCGGCGCCGTGCACTCCGTCGCCGCGATCCCGACGAACCTGAACGGCAAGACCGACTTCGCCGCGCTGCGCGAGACCGTACGCACCGCCGCGCCCGTATCGGCCGCGACGCCCGCCCAGGCACCCCGCGAGGGCGCCGAGCAGCTCATCGCCGGGATCTGGGAGGAGGCGCTCGGCCGCACCGGCATCGGCCGCGACGAACGCTTCCTCGACATCGGCGGCGACTCCTTCAAGGCGCTCACCGTCTTCGCCCGGCTGCGCCGCCACCACCCCGACCTGGTCATCGCGCAGCTGTACGCGCACGCGACGATCGCCGAGCTGGCCGCCGCGCTGACCGGCGCCCCGGCCCAGGCCGATCCCGAGCCCGTACGCGCCACGGTGGTCGACCTGTGAGGCGCCGCCGGCTCACCCCGCTGCTGTGGGAGTTCATGCCGCGCGAGGCCGACCCCGAGCCCCCGCTGCGCACCTTCGTCCTCGCCCCGTTCGGCGGTGGCAGCGCGTACGCGCTCGGCGAGTGGCTGCCCGACCTGCGCGCCCCGGGGGAGCGGGCCCTCGTGCTCCAGTACCCGGGGCGAGGGCCCCGCTCCGCCGAGCCGCACGCCACCGACCTGATGGCGCTCGCCCAGGACGCGGCCGACGAGATCGCCGCCCACACCGACGGGCCGCTCGTCCTGGCCGGCCACAGCCTCGGCGCCGTCCTCAGCTACGAGATCGCGCACCGCCTCGAACTGCGCGGCAGGGACGTCGAGTTGGTCGCTGTGTCCGCGGCCCGCCCGCCCGACCTCCAGCGCCTCGACCCGGCCGTGGTCCTCGCCATGACCCGCGACGACTGGATCGAGGAGCTCGCCACGGGCGGCAACGCCGGCCTCGGCGAGTCCCCGCTGGCCGACGTCGCCGACCTCGCGATACCGGTCCTGCGCGCCGACTACCTGCTCCTGGCGCGTTACGAGGCCGGACCGCCCCGCCCCCTGACCGCTCCCCTGCTCGCCCTCGGCGGCGCCGCCGACCCCTGGGTGGAGCGCCCCCACCTCGACGCCTGGCAGTCCTGGACCACCGGCCCGTTCGCCGCGGCGGTCCTGCCCGGCGACCACTTCTACTACCGGGGCGCCACCGCCGAGTTCGCCACCCTGATCCGCTCCCGCTTGCGTCATCCGGCGACCGCCGGTGCCGCCCTCAGCACCGGAAGGCACCTCTGATGTCCCGCAAGACCCTCGTCGTCGTGTACGCGGACGGCGCCGCGCACCCCGGTGACATCGCCGTCGGCCTCGCCTCCTGGGCCGACATCGTCTTCGTCGCCGAACCCGACGCCCACACCCGAGCGATGGAGCCGCTGCTCGCCCAGTTCGGGCCCGTCGTGCTCACCGCATCCGTGCCGGAGGCCGCCGAGCGGCTGCGCGCCCACGCCCCCGACGGCATCGTCACGTACAGCGAACGCGCCCTGCACCTGACCGCCGCGCTCGCCGAGCAGCTCGCCCTGCCCTTCCACGACCGGCGCACCCTCGGGCTGCTCACCGACAAGTGGCAGCAGCGCGCCGCCCTGTCGGCCGCCGGCGTCGACGTCGTGCGCTGTCGGCGTGTCGAGCGGCTCGCCGACTGGGACGACGCGGTCGCCGAGACCGGTCTGCCCGCCGTGCTCAAGCCCGCGCACGGCGGCGGCAGCCGCAACACCTTCTACGTCACTGACGCCGACGCGGGCCGCGAGCTGGCCCGATCCCTGCTCGGCGACGAGCGGCCCGGACTCGTCGCGGGCGGCACCCTCGTCCTGGAGGAGTACCTGCACGGCAGGGACTGCGGCCCGTTCGGCGACTACGTGTCCGTCGAGGCCGTCGTCCAGGGCGGCGCCGTCACCGACCTCGCCGTCACCGGGAAGTTCCCGATGGTGCCCCCCTTCCGCGAGACCGGCCGGTTCTGGCCCTCGCCGTTCACCGCCGACGAGGACGACGTCTGCCGCGACCTGGCCCGCCGCGCCGTCGAGGCGCTCGGCGTGCGCGACGGACTCACCCACACCGAGATCAAGCTGACCCCGCAGGGGCCCCGGCTCATCGAGGTCAACGGCCGGCTCGGCGGCGGCATCAACGAACTCTCCGTACGCGCCCAGCGGTTCGACCTGATCGAGCTCGGCGGCCGCATCGCCCTCGGCGAACGGCCCGAGCTGCCCGCCCCCTACGCGGGCCGCGCCTACTTCCAGCTGTTCCACCCCGCGCCCCGCACCCCCGGCACCCTCCTCGGCATCGACGGCGCCGACGAGGTCAAGCGGCTGCCCGGCGTCACGCTCTACCGCCCGTACGCGCGGCCCGGCACCCCGCTGCCCGGCGGCGTCCAGACCCTGGAGCTGGACATCGTCATGGGCGAAGCCGACGACGTCGCCGAACTCGGCGCCATCGCCAAGGACATCGACGCCGTCCTGCGCTACCGCTTCGCCTTCGACGCCGAGGGCCCCCGCGAGGTCACGGGCGCCGACCTGGGCGCGCTCTGACCGCGTACGCCGCGTATCCCGTGCGGACCCGCACACCACCGAGCACCCCGAGCATCACCGAGAGGGACACACCACGATGAACGACAGCTCCACGACACTGGCTCCCGAGGTCCTGCTCGCCGAGATCTGGAAGGACATCCTCGGCGCCGACGAGGTCGGCCCCGACGACGACTTCTTCTCCCTGGGCGGCGACTCCCTGCTCGCCCTCCAGGTCATCGGCGCCGCCCAGGAACAGGGCCTGACGCTGTCCCTGCTCGACCTGTTCCGCAATCCGACGCCGCGCGGCGCCTGCCGCGCCCTGGCCGACGCGGCCCCCGCCGCCCGGGGCCGCGCCGCCGACCTGCTCAGCCCCCTCGACCGGGCCCGCGTCCCCGACGACGCCGAGGACGCCTTCCCCGCCGCCCGGCTCCAGCTCGGCCTGATCTACGAGAGCCTGGTCAGCGACGGCGCCTTCTACCTCGACGTCATCTCCCGCACCGTCAACCGTCCGCTCGACGCCGACGTGCTGCGCGCCGCCCTCGACCGGCTCTCGCGCCGCCACCCCGCCCTGCGCACCCGCTTCGACCTCGGCACGTTCAGCGAGCCGATGCAGCTGGTGCTGCGCGACGCCCCGATCCCGCTGACCCTCGACGACCACGAGGGCCTCGACGTGACGAGCGCCGCCGCCCGCTACGAGGAGGCGATGGCCAGCCTCGGCCGCCCCTTCGACGCGGAGCGGGCCCCGCTCCTGCGGGTGCACGCGGCCCGCCTCGACGCCGGCCGGTTCCGGCTCTCGTACTCCTTCCACCACGCGATCCTCGACGGCTGGAGCGAGGCCGTCTTCTTCAACGAACTCGTGCGCGGATACGCCGCGTTGCTGGCCGGTGAGGAACTCGCGCTCGCCGAGCCCGTGCCGTACGCCGAGTTCGTCCGCCTGGAGCGGGAGGCCGTCGCCGACGCCGGCAGCGCCCGGCACTTCGAAGGGCTCAAGGGACTGCTGCCCGCGCAGCGCACCACGAGCGTCGAGGCCCCCGACCACCGCAAGGTCAGCGCCCCGGTCCCGGCCGACGACGCCCGCCGCCTCGACGAGCTGGCCGCGGCGTCGGGGCTGCCCGTCAAGAGCCTGCTGCTCGCCGCCGCCTGCGCCGCCGTCGGAGGGGCCTGGGAGACGGCCACCCCCGTGGTCGGCCTGCTCCTGAACGGGCGGCCCGAGCGCACCGGCGCCGACCTCACCCTCGGCCTCTTCCTCAACCAGCTCCCGGTCCGCCTCGACCTCACCGGCGCGAACTGGCGCACCGCGGGCCGGCTCGCCCTGGACGCCGAGAACGATCTCCTGCCGCACCGCCGCTTCCCGCACTCCGAGGTGCGCAGGCTGCTCGGGCACAACCCGTTCGAGGTGACGTTCAACTACGTCCGCTTCCACCCGCGCGACGAACTGCTCAGCGCCGGCCTGCTCGCCGTCGAGGAGGACATGCGCGACCACACCAGCCTGCCCGTGCGCATCGAGGCGCTCAACGAGACGGCGGGCTCGGGCCTGAGCCTGCACGTCACGGCCGATGTGAACCGGTGCGGCGCCGACCTGCCCGCCGACCTGCTCGCCCGGCTGCTCGGCGCGGTCCACGCCCTGGTCACCACCCCCGACGGGCCGGTCGGCGTCCGGTGATGCGCGGGCTCCTGCCGGCCTGCGTGGCGGTGGCCGAGAGCGACGGGGGCACGGCCCCGCGGCAGCCGTCGGCCTTCCCGGAGGAGCTGGACCACATCGCGCACGCGGTCCCGGCACGGCGCGCGGAGTTCCTCCAGGTACGCCAGTGCGCCCGGCGCGCGCTGACGGCAGCCGGGTTCCGGGCGGGGCCGCTGCTGCCGGGCCCCGACCGGGCGCCGCGCTGGCCGGCCGGCGCGGTGGGCAGCATGACGCACTGCACCGGTTACCGGGCGGCGGCCGTCGCGCCCACCGCCCGGATCCGCGCGGTGGGCATCGACGCCGAACCGCACGAGGCGCTGCCGCCCGAGGTCCGCGCGCTCATCGCGGACCCCGGGGAACGGGCCGCGCTGCGCCGGCTGGCGACGGAACACCCGCGGGTGCACTGGGACCGCCTCCTGTTCTCCGCGAAGGAGAGCGTCTTCAAGGCCTGGTACCCGCTCACCGGCGAGTGGCTGGACTTCCATGACGCGCAGGTGGCGCTCGACCCGGCTTCCGGCGGCTTCACCGCCCGCCTGGCCACGACGGAGCTGCACGGCCGCTGGGCGGTGACGGCGGGCCTGCTCACGACGGCCGTCACGCTGCCCGCACAGCCCGCTCAGCGGAACCTGACCGGCTCGGCTGAGAACGCGCCGTGCCGCGTGGAGCGCTGACGCACCTCAAGGGTCAACTCCGGCTCCGGGGCGACGAGTTGATACGTCACCTCGCCCACGCCCACCGCGGTGACGACACCGCTCTCACCCGTGGGGGCGGGCAGCAACCGCGCCGCCTCGCCGCGCAGGGCGCCCGGCAGCGGGGTCGTCAGGATCGGTGAGCCGTCGCCCGGCAGGACGACCACCAGGGCGCGCGGGCCGGCCGGCGGCCCCGTGAAGCCGACGACCAGCGCGTCCCGGGTGTCGCTGTGCCGCACCTTGAGCCAGGCCCGCCGGCCGCCCGCGTACCGCCCGTCGAGCCGCTTGGCGACAAGGCCCTCGACGCCGGTCGCGGGCAGGGCCTCGTACCAGGTCAGCGCGGTGTCGCGGTCGGTCGTCGACGGGACCGCCTGGAGTGGCGGGCCCACCGGCGTGAGCAGCGCGACCAGGCGGGCCCGGCGCTGCGCGTACGGCAGCCGCCGCAGGTCGGCGCCGTCCTCGGCGAGCAGGTCGAAGGCGGCGTACGAGGCGGGCAGCTCACGCGCCAGGACCCGCGCCCGGGCCGCCGACGCCGCGGCCGCCCGCCGCTGCACCGCCGCGAAGTCGGTGCGGCCGCCGTGCCAGACGACGACCTCGCCGTCCAGGACCGTCCCGGCGGGCAGCGCGAGCGCCGCGGCGACGAGATCCGGGAAGGCCCGCCCCACCAGCCGCCCCGACCGCGCCTGGAGAACCGCCGCGTCGTCCTCGCGCAGGATCACCATCCGATGCCCGTCGAACTTCGGCTCGTAGGCCCATCCGCCCCCGGCCGGCAAGGCGTCGACGGACTCCGCCAGAGCGACGTCGACCGGCACCTTCACGGCAGCCGCCCGGCCGCGTTGAGGTTGATGAGCGGCCCGAGCAGATCCCCGTACCGCTGGAGGCGCGGTGCGATGTCGTCCGCCAGGAACACCAGGTCAGCGGCGTGCCCGCAGCTCTCCACCTCGTCCCAGGTGACCGGCGTCGACACGGTCGGCTCCGTGCGGGCGCGCAGCGTGTACGGGGCCGCGGTGGTCTTGGCCGCCGCGTTCTGGCTGTGGTCGACGAAGACCTTGCCCGGCCGCAGCGCCTTGGCCATCCGGTGCACGACGAGCGCGGGCAGCTCCCGCTCGGCCTCCTGCGCGAGACCCTTCGCGTACGCGCTGACCTGCTCGGACGGCGTCGGCTCCAGGGGGACGAGCAGATGCAGCCCCTTGGACCCGGATGTCTTCGCGTAGGCGCGCAGCCCGTCGGCGGCGAGCCGCTCCCGCAGCCAGACGCCGACCGCGCAGCACTGCACGATGTCGGCCGGCGCCCCGGGGTCGAGGTCGAACACGAGCCGGTCGGCCCGCGCCGGCGCGTCCGCCCGCCACTGCGGCGTGTGGAACTCGGTGACGAGGTTCGCCGCCCACATCAGCGTCGGCAGGTCCTGGACGAGGATCTGCCGCGAGATGCCGTCCGACCGGGTCACCTCGGCGGTCTTCACCCATGCGGGTGTCCCCGGCGGCACGTTCTTGGTGAAGAAGCGCTGCCCCCCGGGTCCGTCCGGATAGCGCAGGAAGGAGACCGGCCGGTCGTACAGGTGAGGCAGCAGCGCACCGGCCGTCGTCGCGTAGTAGTGCAGCAGCTCGCCCTTGGTGAATCCGGTGGCCGGGTGGAGCACCTTGTCCAGATTGCTGAGGGGGATCCGCCGCCCTTCCACTTCTGTGATGGGCGTCATGCCGCCATACGATAGGAATCCGACAATCTCCGCATAACCGGCCAACGGGAAACCCGGGAGGTCCACCGTGCGCTCCATATGGAACGGCGCCATCTCCTTCGGCCTGGTCAGCATCCCGATCAAGCTGGTCAACGCCACCGAGAACCACTCCATCTCCTTCCGCCAGATCCACCTGGAGGACGGCGGCCGCATCCGCTACCGCAAGGTGTGCGAGCTGGAGGACAAGGAGGTCACGGCGGCCGAGATCGGCAAGGGGTACGAGGACGCCGACGGCTCGATCATCCCGATCACCGAGGACGACCTCGCCGCCCTCCCGATCCCCACGGCCAAGACCATCGAGATCGTCGCCTTCGTCCCCGCCGACCGGATCGACCCGCTCCAGATGGACACGGCGTACTACCTCTCGGCGAACGGCGTCCCCGCGGCCAAGCCGTACACGCTGCTGCGCGAGGCCCTCAAGCGGAGCAAGAAGGTGGCCATCGCCAAGTTCGCGCTGCGCGGCCGCGAACGGCTCGGGATGCTGCGCGTCGTCGACGACGTCATCGCGATGCACGGCCTGCTGTGGCCGGACGAGATCCGCGCACCCGACGAGGCCGCGCCCGACACCCACGTCACGGTGCGCGACGCCGAACTCGACCTGGCGGACGCCCTGATGGACACGCTCGGCGAGGTCGACATGGACTCGCTGCACGACGACTACCGGGAAGCCGTCGAGGAGATGATCACCGCGAAGACGTCGGGCGAGGAGCCGTCCGAGGCCCCCGCCGCGCCCGCGTCCGGCGGCGGCAAGGTCATCGACCTGATGGCCGCGCTGGAGAGCAGTGTGCGCGCGGCGAAGGAGGCCCGCGGCGAGCCGGCCTCCGACGACGTCGCGGAGGTCACGCACCTCGCCGGACGCACCCGCAAGAAGGCGGCGCCGAAGAAGAAGGCGACGGCGTCCAAGTCGGCCTCGGCGAAGTCGGGTTCGAAGTCGACGGCCAAGAAGTCGACCGCGAAGAAGACCGCGGCCACGAAGAAGACCGCCTCGACGAAGAAGTCCGCCTCCGCGAAGAAGACGGCGTCACCGAGGAAGCGCGCCTCGGCCTGACGGCCGGGCCGCACCCCGCAGGGCGTCGGCGGCCAGGCTCCTGGCCAGGCACACGCCGAACGTCCGAGCGCTCAGGCCGGTCCGCGCGGCCAGCCCGTCCCCGAGGGCGAGCCACGCCGCGCGCAGCTGTCGGCCGTCCTCGGGCAACGACGGTGCGGCGGCGGCCAGTTGGAGCACCAGCAGGACGATCTCGCGCCGCTGCGCCACGAGTTGTGAGCACGCCAGGTCCACGGCCGCCCGCGCCCGCTCGCCGCGCAGCCCCCGGCATGCCGCCTCCAGCGTCCGGGCCAGGACGTCGAAGCAGTGCTCGGCCGCCGCCGTGAACAGCGCCCGCTTGTCCGGGAAGAGGCGGTACAGATACGGCTGCGAGACGCCGACGCGCGCCGCGATCACGGCCGTCGTCGTCCCGTGGAACCCGCCCGCCGCGAACTCGGCGACCGCGGCGCGGACGACCTGCTCGCGGCGGACCGGAAGCGTCCCCACGGGTCACACCAGTGCGCCGCGGCCGGCCCGGGACACCGCGAGGGGGTCCCAGTCAGCGGGGCGCTCCGGCAGCAGCGACGGGTCACCGAGCACGGCTCCGGTGTGCACCTCGTGCATCAGGCGGCGGCCGAGGATCTGCCCCGCGCAGGCGATGCCGCTGACCGCGGACCCGGTGATGCCGTTGCCGTACTTGCTGTCGGCGCCCGCCGTGTACAGGCCCTCGATGAACGTGGCGCTGTCCGGGCGCGCGCCGGGAGCGCCCCACCGCGCCATGCCGAACGGTGTGCCGCCGCTGGAGCGCGTGTACCGCTCGTGCGTCAGCGGCGTCGCCGCTTCGACGTGCGTGAGGTGTCCCCGTAGCGGACCGAGGAGTTCCTCGGCGGTGTCGAGCACGTCCTCGACAAGGCGCGCCTTGTGCTTGCGGTAGTCGGGGCTGTCCCGGTACGCCTCGCCCGCCGTGACGCCCCAGTGCTCGAACCCGGGCGGACAGAGCGTCATCAGCTGGAAGTTGGAGTGCCCCGGCGGGCAGATCCGGCGGGTGTCCGGGTCCTTGCCCGAGGCGAACGACGCGAACAGGAAGTCGGTGCCGCCGTGCACGGTGCCGGCACGCAGCCGCTCGTAGAACCGCTCGATGTCGCCGTCGCGGTACCACCACAGGTTGGCGCGCCGCCCGATGTCCCGGTCGAGCGCCACATAGACCGCGGCCCAGGGCAGCGCCATCCGGGCGTCGCGGGTCTTGGTGGCGAGCCTGCGGGGGAGCTGCTCCGTGCCGACCAGGTCGAGCATGGTGCGCCGGTAGTCGGCGTTGGACACCACGACGTCGGCCCGCACCGCCGTGCCGTCGGCGAACGCGACACCGCGCGCCCGCGCGCCCTCCGTCTCGATCCGCGTGACCCGGCAGCGGGTGCGCAGCGCGCCGCCGTGCGCGCGGATCACCTCCAGGAGCCCGGCCGCGAGCATCTGCCCGCCGCCGCGCGGGTAGGCGGCGCCGCGCAGATAGTGGTCGGTGACGGTCGCGTGCAGGGCGACCGTGGCCTCGTCGGGCGCCATCCCGTAGTTGGGGGACTGGGCGGCGAGCAGGGTGCGGGCCAGCGGCGAGAGCCCGCAGTGCGCGAAGAGCTCGGCGAGCGTGCGCCGCCCCCATGCCACCGACTGCGGTGCGTGCCGCGGGAGTTCGGCCATCGGCACGTCCTCGGCGGCGACGATCGCGTCCCGCCGCTCCGCGCCCAGACCCGCCACCACGTCGAGGAACGCGGCGATCCCCGGCGCGTCCTCCGGCGGGCACGCCGCCTGGACCCGGGTGCGGTACGTGTCCCAGTCCGCCGGTACGTCCACGGTCGCGCCCGGTACGACGACCCGGTCGAAGCCGTCCGGGTCCATCGGCCGGTACTCGATCCGGCCGGCGAGACCCAGCCCGTCCAGGATCGCGGGCAGCAGCCCGCCGGGCCCGCAGTCCCCGAGATAGTGCACGCCCACGTCGAACTCGTAGGCCCGTCGCCTGCGGAACACATGGCTGTTGCCGCCCGCGACGTTCGCCTGCTCGACGACCAGGACCCGCTTCCCGGCCACGGCGAGATACGCCGCGCACACCAGGCCGCCGATCCCGGAGCCGATCACGACGGCGTCCCAGCGCTCCGCGCCCCGCGCGGCCGGGCCGCTCACGCCACGCTCCGCACCGGCGTCGACGGCACCGGCGACGGCACGGCGGGCAGCTGGCCCGGCTCGCTCACCGTGAGCCGTGAGACCTGCGGGGCGATCTTGCGGGCCAGACCCGTCAGGGTGCGGCCCGGGCCGACCTCCACGAACATGTCGCAGTGCAGCTCGTCGGCCATCGTGCGCACCGAGTCCGTCCACCGCACCGGCGCCGTCAACTGCTCCCGCAGCAGGGCCCGCCAGTCGTCCGCGCCGCGCCGCGGCCGCGCGTCCACGTTGGCCACCACCGGCGCGAAGCCGTGCAGCAGCTCGGTCCTGGCCAGGGTCGCGGTGAGGGAGCGCGCGGCCGGCGCCATCAGCGGCGTGTGGAAGGCGCCGCCCACCGGGATCGGCACGACGCGCGTCGCGCCCCGCTCCTCGGCGAGCGCGGCGCACCGCGCGACCCCGTCCGCGGCGCCCGAAAGCACGGTCTGCTGCGGCGAGTTGAGGTTCGCGACCCACACCTGCCCGCCCTCCGCGCGGACCTCATCGGCGGCCTGCTCCAGGTCGGCGGCGGGCAGCCCGAGGACGACGGCCATGGTGCCGGGGCGGGCCGCACAGGCCGCCCGCATCGCCTCGCCGCGCGCCGTCACCAGGCGTACCCCGTCGGCGAAGCCGAGCACTCCGGCCGCGACCAGGGCCGCGTACTCGCCGAGGCTGTGCCCCGCGCAGACCGTCGGCCGGCCCGCCGCGGGCAACGCCTGGCGCAGCTCGGTAAGGATCACCATCTCCAGGACGAACGTGGCGAGTTGGGCGTTGTCGGTGCGGCGCAGCTGCTCCGCGTCGGCGCGCAGCAGCAGCTCCTGGACGTCGCGCCCCGACACCTCGCTCGCCCGCTCCGCGAGGAACCAGCCGGGACGGCCCACCCAGGGGCGCCCCATTCCGGGCTGCTGCGCTCCTTGACCGGGAAAGACCAGTGCCAGGCGTGGACCGTTCATGTCGTTCATCGACCTCTTCCCTGCCAGGGATCCAGCGGACGCGCCGATGCTCACAGGCTCCTCTGAAACGCCGATCGAGCCCGGATCGCGTACCGATGAAAGGGCGTTTCATCCGGCCTCGACGCGCCTTTCACCAGGCGCTCCTACGGTCCATCAGGTCCGGCCGGTTGGGGTCGGCAGGTGAGGAGAGGAACGGACATGACCGCGCAGACCGTACGGACCGAACAGGACGTCCGCGAGCAGGTGAGCCGGATCGTCGTCGAGGAACTGGAGCTGGAGGACGGCGAGCTCACCGACGGCGGCCACTTCATCGACGACTACGAGAGCGACTCGCTCTCCCTCATCACGGTCGTCTCCCGCATCGAGAAGGAGCTGGGCGTGGCCATACCCAAGACGGAACTCGGCGACCTGGTGAACCTGCGCCTGCTGGTCGCCGCCGTCGTGCAGCACGGCGAGGTGAACGCGGATGCCTGAGGGCCGCCGCGTCGTCATCACCGGGCTCGGCGCGGTGTCGCCCGTCGGCATCGGCGCCGACGTCTTCGCCGACGCCGTACGGGCGGGCGCCGTCGGCACCGGACCGATCGAGAGCTTCGACGCGAGCGCCTTCCCGCGGGCCAACGCGGGTGAGGTCCTCGACTTCGACCCGGCCGACCACCTCAAGCGGCTCGACCCGGCGCGCTGGGGCCGCAGCGGACTGCTCGCCGCGGCCGCCGCCCGGCTCGCCGTCGCCGACGCCGGCATCGACGAGGAGCAGCTCACCGCGGCCGGCGCCGGGGCCATCCTCGGCACCACCAGCGGCGAGTCCGCCGTCGTACAGGCCCTGGCCGAGCAGTGGGTGGCGGACGGTCTGTCCGCCGTCGACGGCGAACTGGCCGGACAGACCCCGGCCTCCAGGATCGCCAACGCCGTCAGCGCCGAACTGCGCCTCACCGGCGAGACGCAGACCATCCCGACGGCCTGCTCGGCCTCCAACTACGCCCTCGGCTACGCCTACGACCTGGTGCGCAGCGGCGAGGCCGACGTGATGCTCGCGGGCGGCGCCGACGCCGTCAACCGACTGACGCACGCCGGGTTCTACGCGCTGGGCGCCATGGCCGAGGACGTCCCCCGGCCGTTCGCCGCCGACCGCTCCGGCATCGTCACCGGCGAGGGCGGCGCCGTCCTCGTCCTGGAGACGTACGACGGGGCGAAGGCGCGCGGCGCCCGGATCTACGCCGAGGTGCTCGGGTACGCGGCCAACTGCGACGCCGCCCACATGGTGCACCCCGACGCCACCAGCATCGCCGCGTGCATCGAGGCCGCGCACCGGGCGGCCGGCGTCGAGCCCGCGCAGATCGACTACATCTGCGCGCACGGCACCGGCACACCGACCAACGACACGACCGAGGTCGCCGCCGCCCGCGCGGTGTTCGGCGACCGCATCCCGCCGATCAGCTCGATCAAGTCGATGCTCGGCCACACCATGGGCGCGGCATCGGGCTTCGGCGCGATCGCCTGCTGCAAGGCCCTGGAGCAGGACTTCCTGCCGCCCACCGCCAACGTCGAGGTGCCCGACCCGGCGCTCGGCGAGGGCGTGGACTGCGTCCCCGGCACCGGCCGCCCGGCCCGCCTGGACATCGTGCAGAACCACGGCTTCGCGTTCGGCGGCAACAACGTCATCACCATCCTGGGGAGGGTCTCGTGACCACCGCGACGGCCGTACGGGCCCGTCCCGCGGCCCCCGTCGAGCCGCTCTACGTGACCGGCGCCGGGGTCATCACCGCGGCGGGCGACGGTCTGGAACCGCTGGCCGAACTCCTGCGCACCGACAGCGAGTTGGAGTCGTCGCCGCTCGGTGACGACGCGGCCGACTACCCGCGACGCCCGGTCCGTGCCGTACGCGACTTCGACGTGAAGGCGCGGCTCGGCCGCAAGGGCACCAAGTACCTGGACCGGCTCACCTCGTTGGGCCTGGTGGCGTGCAAGGAGCTCCTGGAGGCGGACGCCGGGGACGCCGCGCCGGACCGCACCGGCGTCGTCCTCGCCACCAACACCGGGTCGGTGTCCACGCACAGCACGCTGCTGCACGACACCCTCACCATGGAGAAGCCGTACCTGGTCAACCCGGGCCGCTTCCCGAACACGGTGATGAACAGCACCTCGGGCCAGATCGCCATCCGCAACGGGCTGCGCGGCCTCAACGCCACCGTCGCCGGCGGCCAGAGCGCCTCCCTGCTCGCCTTCCGGCACGCCCGGCTCGCCCTCACCCTGGGCCGCGCCGACCGGCTGCTCGTCGGCGGCGTGGAGGAGCTCAGCGCGCCCGCGGCCTGGGCCTGGCACCGCACCGGCGTCCTGCGCGAGGGCGCGGCGCTCGGGGAGGGCGCCGCGGTCTTCACCGTCCAGCGGGAGCGGCCCGCGGGGGCCGTCCTCGCCGAACTCCTGGCCTGCGAGGTCCGGTTCACGCCGGACGCGCGGTCGTACGCGGACGGGCTCGCCGACGCGATCACCCGTGCCCTCGGCCGCAGCGGGGTCGCGGCGCCGGACATCGCGGCGGTGTCCCTCGGCGCGGCCCACCACCGGGGCCTCGGTCGGGTCGAGGAGCGCGGGCTGCGCCGGGCACTGGGCGGATCCCTGCCGCCCCGCGTCCTCCGCGTCGCCGACGCGCTCGGCGAGACGTACAGCGCGAGCGGCGCGCTCCAGCTGGCGGCGCTGCTGGCCGCAGGGCCGGCCGGGATCTCGCTGGTCACGTCGATCGGCCGGGACGGGAACGCGGCGGCGATGGTGGTCCGCTGCCCGGCCTGACGCGTCCCTTCCGCGACGGCGCCCGTGGGTTCATCCCGCGGGCGCCGTCGCCGTCAGGGGCGCGATGCCGTGTCGATCCGCGGCTCCGCCGCGGGGCGCGACCAGCCACGACGCACGCCGCACTCGCCACCGAACACCAACCACCCGAGCCGTCCGCGTACCGAAAGGGAAGCCCCGGTGTCACCTCTCGACACGGCCTACGCAGGCCGCACCTACCCCCCGACCGCCCCCTACGAGATCGGCCGCGAGGCGCTGCGCGAGTTCGCCGCCGTCCTCGGCACCGAACCCGGGCCGGAGGCGCCGCCCACCTACCCCATCGTCCTGAGCATGCGCGCCGAGAAGCAGGTCACCGACGACCCCGGCTTCGGGTTCGACTTCAGCCGCGTCGTCCACCGGGACCAGCGCTTCGACCAGGTCCGGCCGATCCGCCCCGGCGACCGCCTCACCGTCACCGTCGAGGTCGTCGCCGCCGAGACCGTCGACGGCAACGACGTGGTCACCCTGCGCGGCCACGTCCGCGAGGCGGGAGAGGGCGGCGCCCTCGTCTGCACGACGACCTCGACACTCGTATCGCGCAAGGGAGATGAGACCCCGTGAACCCCGGGGACACGATGCCGGCCCGCACCTTCCGCATCACCCGCGAACGCCTCGTCGCCTACGCCGCGGCCTCCGGCGACCACAACCCCATCCACTGGTCCGACACCCGCGCCGAGGCGGTGGGGCTCCCCGGTGTCATCGCCCACGGCATGCTCAGCATGGGCCTGGCCGCGACCGCCGTCACCGACTGGGCGCGGCAGGCGGCCGGCGCGGACGTGCGGGTCGTCGGGTACGGCACCCGTTTCACGCGCCCCGTGCCCGTCCCGGACACCGCCGACGGCGTGGACCTCACCGTCGACGGCGTCGTCGCCGACGTCAGGGCAGACGGGACGGTGCGGGTCGATCTGACGGTGCGCTGCGCCGGGCAGAAGGTGCTGGCCCGGACGCGGGCCGTCCTGGCGACGACGTGGCCGCCGGCCTGATCGCAAGCCCCGCGAACGCCCCGAGGAACACCACGGCGGCCCCCGTGAGCACCGCGCTCCGGAGGCCGCCGTGCAGGTACACGGCGGTGAGCACGGCGATGCCGAGCGCGCCGCCGAACTCGCGCACCGTGTTGTTCACGCCGGACGCCAGATTGTGCTCGTGCTCGGCGACCGACCCGATGACGGTCGCCGGGTTCGCCGCGAACACCAGGCCCATCCCGACCCCCGCCAGGATCATCGCGCCGACCATCGCCCCGTACGACAGACCCGGCCGGCAGATCAGCGCCAGCCACCCCAGGGCGCCGGCCTGGCACAGGCAGCCGAGCGCCTGGAGCCGGCCCCCGCCGACCCGGCCCACGAGCGCGCTGGCCACCGGCACCACGACCATCGGCGCCGCCGTCCACGGCAGCGTCCGCAGCCCCGCCTCGACCGGCGAGTAGCCCATCGGCCCCTGCATGAACTGGGCGAGGAAGAAGATCGACCCGAACACTCCGAAGTACATCGCCAGGGCCAGCGCGTTGCTCAGCATGAACGGCCGGATCCGGTACAGGTGCAGCGGCGCGAGCGGCGTCGGCGTCCGGCGCTGCCACGCCCCGAAGGCGGCGAGCAGCAGCCCGGCGAGCGCGAGCCCGCCGAGCGAGCGCACCAGGGCCGCCGACCCGTCCGCGAACTGCACGATGCCCCACACCGCGGCCACCACCGCGCCCGTCACCAGCGCCACCCCGGGCACGTCGAGCGGACGCGGCGCGCCCTTCGACTCGGCGATCGCCCAGCGGGCGAGCGGCAGCGCGAGCAGGCCGATCGGCACGTTGATCCAGAAGATCCAGTGCCAGTCGAGGCCCTGGGTGACCAGGCCGCCGGCCATCGGCCCGAGCGCGATGCCCAGGCCGTTGACGCCGCCCCACACGCCCACCGCGAGCGGCCTGCGGTCCGCGCCGACCGAGGCGACGGCGAGGGTCAGCGACACCGGCAGGACGGCGGCGGCCCCGGCGCCCTGCACCACGCGGGCGGCGACGAGCGCGCCCGCCGAGTCCGCGAGCGCGCACACCGCGGACGCCGCCGTGAACAGTCCGATGCCCCACAGGAACACCCGCCGCCGCCCGATCCGGTCACCGAGCGCGGCCCCGGCCAGGAGCAGCCCGGCGAACGCGAGGACATACCCGTTGACGACCCATTGCAGGCCCGCCTGCCGGGTGTCGAGGTCGTCGGCGATGGTGGTCAGCGCGTTGGTGACGACGAGATTGTCGATCGCGACCATGAACATGGGCACGGAGGTCGCGATCAGCGCCCACGCGGCCCCTTTCTCCTTCATCGTTCGTTCCTTTCTCGTACGTACGACAGGCCGCCGGGCCCGTACGGTGACGGGTCCGGCGGCCTGGGTGGGGGAGGGGGTTAAGCCTGCGTACCGGTCGGCGGCAGCTTTAGCTCGACGGCGCCGATCTGCGCGAGCAGGAACAGGTCCTGGCGGCAGGCCCAGTGCTCGTGCACGAGGCCGTCGTCGCCGACCCGGTAGATGTGGATGTGCTCCACGTCGACCTTGTTGCCCGTGCCCTGGAAGCCGAGGAAGTCACCGGTGTGGATGCCGGTGAAGCGGACCCGGATCACGGCCTTGTCGCCGTCGGCGAACGAGTCGATGTGGTCCCAACTGGCCTCCGAGAACACGGAGTTCATCCAGCGGGCGGTGCCGAGGTAGCCGCCGGGGCCGCCCGGGGTGCCGGGCGGGGCCTCGTAGTCGACGAAGTCGTCGGCCACCAGGTCGTACGCGGTCTTCTCGTCGAGGTCGTTGAAGACGCGCCCCATCTGCTGGGCGATCTCCAGAACGGTGTCGTTGGACATGAACTGCCTTTCTGGTTACGGGAATGGGTGGGGGTCAGTGGCCGACGCCGAGGCCGCCCGTCACCGGGATCACGCCGGCGGTGATGTACGAGGCCTCCTCGCTCACCAGGAACCGCACGGCCGCCGCGACCTCCTCGGGACGTCCGGCGCGGAACAGGGAGGTCTGGCTCAGGACGTGCTCGCGGCGGGCGTCCGTGACGTCCTTGACCATGTCGGTCTCGATGAGGCCGGGGGAGACGATGTTCACGGTGACGTTGCGGCGGCCGACCTCGCGTGCGAGGGACCGCCCGAAACCGATCAACCCGGCTTTGGACGCGGCGTAGTTGGTCTGTCCGGGGGCGCCCGCCATCGCGCTCATCGACGACATGAACACGATGCGCCCCCAGCGGGCCTTGAGCATGTCGGGGACGACCTCCTTGGCGACGGTCACCGCCGACAGCAGGTTCGTCTCGATGACGTCGCGGAAGTCCGCGTCGTCCATGCCGACGAGCAGCTGGTCGCGGGTGATCCCGGCGTTGGAGACGAGGACCTGGATCGGGCCGTGCTGGATCCGGGCCTCCTCCACCGCGCGGCGCACGGACACGGGGTCGGTGACGTCGCAGCGCACGCCGAACAGGCCCTCGGGCGGCTCGCCGGAGCGGTAGGTGACGGCGACCTTGTCGCCCTGTGCGGCGAGGGCGCGGGCGGTGGCGAGGCCGATGCCCCGGTTGCCACCGGTGACGAGCACGGAACGGCTCACGGACGGGCTCCTTGTGGTTGCGTGGCGGCGAGGGACACGGCGTCCGGTTCTCAGGCCGCGAGGAGTTCCGCGAGCCGGTCGGCCGCGGCGGTGGTGTCGGTGAAGTGGATCGCCTGCCAGCCGGCCGCCTCGGCGCCCGCGCAGTTGTGCGCGAGGTCGTCGATCAGCACACAGTCGGCGGGGCGCGCCCCGGCCCGCTCGGCGGCGAGCGCGAACATGCCGGGGGACGGCTTGCGGTGGCCGACCTCGAACGACAGCAGGACGTCGTCGAAGAGCTCGGCGGGGTCGACCATGCGGCGCCAGTGCGCGTCCCACGTCGGCACCATGTTGGAGAGCAGCCCGACGAACGCGCCGCTCTCCCGCGCCTTGCGCAGCGTCGCCACCCAGGCGTGGTTGGTCTCGCGCCCGTCGAACCAGGCGTCGGCGAGCGTCGTCAAGTGCAGGCCGGTGACGCCGTGTTCGGCCGCGAGCACCTCGCTGACCTGCCCGAGCCACTCCGCCTCGGAGACCAGCGGGGTGTCGATCGGCTCCATGATGTCGGCGGTGCCGTAGCGGGCGGTGACCGTGCCGAGAGCGCTGTGCAGCGCCCCCGGGTCGATGCCCTGGCTCGCGCAGAACGTGCCCATGGTGTGGGCGATCGGCGGGGTCAGGACGCCGCCGAAGTCGGTCCACACGGCGATCCGGCGGGTGGTGCGGTCCTGGCTCACAGTTCGCTCCCCGAGGTCACGGTGACGGTGACGGACGCGATCTCGGCGCCGTCCTGGAGGAAGCGCACGGGCAGCGCCCGCCGCCCCTCGCCGGGCCCGATCCGCGGGGCCTCGGCGGTCACGACGTCGTCCAGCTCTGCGAAGCGCGAGAAGCGCGCCTCGAAACCGGTCGCGTACGTGACGGCGGGCTCGCCCGTGGAGAGCAGGGCCAGCTGACGCGCGGCCTCGACGAGCGTCATGGCCGGCAGATGGTCGTAGACGTGGTCGAACAGCGCCCGGTTGTCGAAGCGCGGGGTGACCTCGGCGGTGACGGCGGCGGCCGTGGCCCGATGCCGGGACAGGACGACGTTGAGCGGGTTGCCGCGGCCCACGGCGCCGGGCTCGACGTCGAGCCCGCTCTCAGCCGCCCCGTCACAGAACTCGGAGGTCAGCGGGGCGGGCGTACCGCGCTGGGCATGCCGCAGGACCTCGTTCTCGTGCTGGTTGAGGAAGAGGACGTCCATCTCGTGGTCGCCGATGTCGGCGCCGTCGAGCGTGTAGTGCTGCACGACGGTGCCCTTGCGGTAGCGCCCGCGCCGGGTCGGCCGCCCCACGTACTCGGTGTCGATGACGAGCCGCCCCGGCTCGTCCCGCACCAACAGGCCTTTCAGATCGCCCAGTTGAATCCGGAACGTGTCGACGATCATCGTGGTGCCGTGCGACAGACCGATGTGCGCGTGCGACCCGGCCATCGCGGCCTGCCGGCCGGACTCCAGGAGGAGCAGCGGGTCGTAGACGGCCGGGCGCTGCGCGTGGTCGCTGTAGTAGCCGTGGGTGAGCGGGAGTTGGACGGCGGTCCGCACCCGCTTCTCGGCCAGCGGACGGATGTCGGTGACGAAGACCTCAGAGACCGCGGCCCGGTGGACCAGGGAGCGGTCGACGGTGCGCCCGTAACTGAGTTCCGCGGGCGCCGTAGAAATCTCCGGAGCCACGTCTGTGGTCATACCTGTTTCCTTTGGCAGGGGAACGGTCTTGCCCCGGCAGCGTCGCAGTGGCCGGTGGAACTCGAATGGCAGCGGAATTCAACGCCGATAAAAGCGGCCAGGGGTGGTGCGGGCCCGTCCGGGTATCCTCGTGGAATGCGTATCGGAGAACTGGCGCGGCGGACCGGAGTTCCGGTGCCGACCATCAAGTACTACTCGCGCGAGGGCCTGCTGCCCGCGGGCGAGCGCACCAGTCCGAACCAGGTGGCGTACGACGACGGGCACGTGCGCCGGCTCAAGCTGATCCGGGCGATGCTCGAGGTCGGCGGCCTGTCCATCGCCGCGGCCCGCGAGGTCCTCGCCGAGGTCGACTCCCCGCACCGCACCGTGCACGGCGCGCTCGGCGTCGCCCAGTCCGCCGTCACCAAGTCCGCATCGGAGCGCGGCAGTCAGGAGGACTGGGAGCGCGCCGAGGCGGAGGTCTCCGACCTGGTCCGGCGCCACGGCTGGGCCGCCAAGCCCGAGAACCCCGGGTGGCAGTCGCTGGTCCAGATCGTCGTGACCTACCGCGACCTGGACCGCGGCGACCTCCTCGTCCTGCTCGACAAGTACGCGGCGGCGGCGGGCGACCTCGCCTCGGCGGAACTCGCGGCGCTGGCGCACGCGCCGAGCACGGACGGCAAGGTCGAGGGCGTCGTCCTCGGCACGGTCCTGGGTGACGCGGCGATGAGTGCCCTGCGCCGTATCGCCCAGGAGGACGCGTCGTCGAAGCTCCAGGGGGCCCGGCGCTCGGCCTGAGGGTTGTGCGTCTGCGGGCCCGGTGGGGGCTGGCCGCGCAGTTCCCCGCGCCCCTGAAGGCATGCGCTGCGCGCAGCCTTCATCGGGGAAATGCGACGCGAAGCGTCTGCATTTCAGGGGCGCGGGGAA
>NZ_JBFAVD010000024.1:0-24531 GCF_040679615.1 Streptomyces sp. NPDC052225
GTCGCGCAGTTCCCCGCGCCCCTGAGATGCGCACCTTCGGTGCGGCATCTCCCCTATGAAGGCTGCGCGCAGCGCATGCCTTTAGGGGCGCGGGGAACTGCGCGACCAGCCCCCACTCACGCGCACCCGGCACACACACGCTCACGGCGCAGACGAGACCCCGGCCTCGGCCAGACGCCCGTCCACCATTTCGACGACCCGGTCGGCAACCCCCAGTGCCCCCCGATCGTGCGTGACGAGCACCGTCGCCGTCGACCGCTCCCGCGTCAGCTCCCCCAACAACGCCAGCACGGCAGCCCCCCGTTCATGATCCAGCGCACTGGTCGGCTCGTCGACGAGGAGAACGCGCGGCTCGTTCATCAGGGCCCGCGCGATATTGACCCGCTGCCGCTGCCCCCCGGAGAGCTGATGCGGACGCCGGTGCGCCTGGCCGGCCAGACCCACAGCGTCCAGCAACTCCCGTGCCCGCTCCCGGACGTGACGGTTCCTGCGGCCGTCCAGGTGGGCCATCACCTGGAGTTGCTCCTCTGCGGTCAGCGACGGCAGCAGGTTCGGCTGCTGGAAGACGATGCCGACGGCGCGGCGCCGCAGCCGCGCCGCGTCGGCCCGGCTCAGCCCCCTCACCTCGCTCCCGTCGACGATCACCCGCCCGCTGTCCGGAGTGACCAGCGTCGCGGCGACCGCGAGCAGGCTCGACTTGCCCGAGCCCGACGGTCCGACGACGGCCGTCAGCCGCCCGGCGGGAACGTCGAGGCTCACCCGGTCGAGCGCGGTGAGCCGCCCCTCGCCGTCGGGGTAGGTCAGCGTGATGTCGTCGAGCAGGAGAGTCATCGGGCACTTCCGAGAGCGGTGAGCGGGTCGACGGCGGTGATCCGCCGGATGGACAGGGCGGCGCCGAGCACGCCGAGGACGGTCATCACCACGGCCGGGCCGACCGTGGTCAGCGGCTCCATCACGAAGGGCACGCTGTCCGGCACGAACGCCCCGATGAGCGCGGCGAGGCCCGTGCCGAGGGCGGTTCCGCCGACGAGCATCAGGACGGCCTGCCCGAGCGCGTCCCGCAGCAGGTAGCCGGTCGACGAGCCGAGGGCCTTCAGGACGGCGATGTCACCGCTGCGCTGGATCGTCCACACGGTGAAGAAGGCCCCTATGACCATCGCCGAGATGACGAACAGGAACCCGCGCATCAGTTGCAGCGAGCCGTTCTCGGCCTGGTAGGACCCTATGGCGGACAGGGCGCCGTCGACGGTCGTGGTGTCGGTGCCCGCGGCCCGGTCCGCGGCGGCCAGGTCGGCGCCGGAGCCGGTGGTCAGCGCGACGACGGTGGCGCCGTCCGAACCGGTCAGGGACTGCCAGTCGCCGAGGTCGGTCCAGACGACGGGCGTGTGGCTGTAGGAGGCGTCACCCGAGACGGCGCCGACGGTGAGCGGTGCGCGTCCCCCGAGGTCGACCTCGTCCCCCGGCGAGGCACCCAGTTCGTCGGCCGCCTTCTGCGACAGCACGACGGTGCCGGGGCGCGTGGCGCCCGGCGCGATCCCGGAGTCCGGTCGCACGCCGAACACGGAGACCGCGGCGGTCTGCTCACCCGCCTCCGCGTTGACGGTGCCGATGCCGAGCGGCTGGGCGCTCTCCACACCCGGCTGCCCGGCCAGCTCCCGCCACTGCTTCGGCGTGACGGCCGAGCCGGTGAAGGACACCGACTGGCCGTCGGCGGGGCGGGCGAACGCGATGTGGTCGGCGGGCAGCCCGGTCAGCGCGGACGTGTTGTCCCGCGCGAGCCCGGCGGTCAGCCCCGAAAGCAGCCCCACCAGCAGCGTGATCAGTACGATCACGGTCCCCATCAGGGCGAATCTGCCCTTGGCGAACCGTAGGTCTCTCCATGCGACGAACATGCGGTCCACCCTGCTGCCCCGGGGCCCGCGCGGGCATCGCGCCACAGCACGGTTCACCCGTATCGAAGGGTGGGTGTCCGTTTCAACCTTTCGGTTGACCGGCCCGCGCGCTCCGGTCCGTACGCTGGTGAACGGTATGGATCCACGTTCGCTCACCCCCGTCCTGCGCGTCCTGCGCCTGTGCCTGCATCTGCTGATGGCGGGGCTGCTCGCGCTCGTCGTGGCCCGGGCCGCCTCCGGACGCTCGGCCGAACCGGCCGGCGCGGTCGTGACCGTCGCCGTACTGCTCGGGGTGGTCTACGCGGTGGGGCCGCTGCTGCCCGCGGTCCGCTCCTCGCGCGCCGGCGCCGCCTGCTGGCTGGCCGTGCTCGGCGCGGTCTGGGCGGTGCTGCTCGTCCTGTCGCCGGACGGTCTGTGGCTGGCGTTCCCGCTCTACTTCCTGCTGCTGCATCTGCTGCCCGCCCGCTGGGGCGTCCCGGCCGTGGCGGTCGCGGCGGGCGCGGCCATCGCCTCGTACGTCGGGCACGACGGGACGGTGAACCCGGGCGCGTTCATAGGTCCGCTGCTCGGTGCGGCCGTCGCCGTGGCGACCGTCCTCGGCTACCAGGCGCTGTACCGGGAGAGCGAGCGGCGGCGGCAGCTCATCGACGAGCTGATCGCCGCGCGGGCCGAACTCGCCGACGCGGAGCGCGCCGCGGGCACCCTCGCCGAGCGCGAACGGCTCGCCCGCGAGATCCACGACACCCTCGCGCAGGGCCTGTCCTCGATCCAGTTGCTGCTGCGCGCGGTCCAGCGCGACCTGCCCGCGGGGTCCCCGGCGGCCACCCACATCGAGCAGGCCAGGGCCACCGCGCAGGACAACCTCGCCGAGGCGCGCCGCTTCGTGCGCGCCCTCGCACCGCCGGACCTGGCGCAGGGTTCGCTGGCGGCGGCCCTGGAGCGGCTGTGCGCGACGGCGCCCGGCCTGACCGCCCGTTTCTCGACGAGCGGCACCCCGCTCGCGCTGCCCACCCCGTACGAGGTGGCACTCCTTCGGATCGCCCAGTCGGCGCTCGGCAACACGCTGCGGCACGCGGACGCGGGCCGTGCGGAGATCACCCTCAGCTTCATGGAGACCTCGGTGACCCTGGACGTGGTGGACGACGGCCGCGGCTTCGACCCGGACCGCGCCGTGTCCGGCGACGGCGGCTTCGGGCTGCCCGCGATGCGTTCGCGGGTACGGGAGCTGGGCGGCACGTTCGCCGTCGAGTCGGCGCCGGGCCGTGGCACGGCCGTCGCGGTCACGCTGCCGCTGCCGCTGCCCGCCGGGGGTGCCGCGTGATCCGGCTGCTGCTCGCCGACGACCATCCCGTCGTACGGGCCGGTCTGCGCGCCGTCCTCGCGGCCGAGCCCGACTTCGAGATCGTCGCGGAGGCGGCGTCGGCGGAGCAGGCCGTCGAACTGGCCGGCGCCGGCGGCGTCGACGTCGACGTCGACGTCGTCCTCATGGACCTGCAGTTCGGCGCGGGCATGCACGGCTCGCAGGCCACCGCGCTCATCGCCGCGCTGCCCGACGGGCCCCGGGTCCTCGTCCTGACCACGTACGACACCGACGCGGACATCCTCGCCGCGGTGGAGGCGGGCGCCGCGGGTTACCTCCTCAAGGACGCGCCGCCCCAGGAACTGGCGGCGGCCGTCCGCACGGCCGCCTCCGGCCGCTCGGCGCTCGCCCCTGCGGTGGCGCTCCGCTTGATGGACCGGATGCGGGCTCCTGCGGAGGCTTTGAGCCGGCGTGAGCTGGAGGTGCTTCAGCTGGTGCGGGACGGGTTGTCGAACGCGGACATCGCTCGGGAGCTGTTCCTCAGTCAGGCCACGGTGAAGTCCCATCTGGTGCACGTGTACGCGAAGTTGGGGGTGGACTCGCGTACGGCCGCGGTCGCCGCGGCTACGTCTCGGGGCTTGATGCGCCCGTAAGGGGCGCGGGGCTGCGACATTAGCGGCTCCGCCGCGGGGCGCGGCCGGCCACCGAAAAGCCGCAGTCGCGTCTGCTCATCGACCGAGCAGACGCGACTGCGGCATTTCCGTGGCTGAGCGCGCAGTTCCCCACGCCCCTAGGCGGCGAAGTCCCTCGGGCGGATCTGACGTAGGGCCCTGAGATCCGCGCGCCGCAGCGGACGGACCGGGACCGTCAGGACCGGGCAGACCGCTCGCCTGCGCACATGGCGCTCGACCGCGCCGCGGCGGGACCGGGGGCGGGCGCCCAGGACCAGGAGGTCGGACGGGTGGTCGGCGAAGGTGAGGAGCGCGGGGCCGGGGCGGTCCCGTATCACCCGGAGGGTCACGTCGAGGTCGGCCGGGACCCCGCCGAGCGCCTCGTCGAAGGATCCCGTCAGCTGGGCGCGAGCCGCGTCGAACCACTGGCGGGCCCACGCCCGGTCCGGCGAGCGCGCGTACAGGGACTCTCCCTCGGGCGGCTCCCAGGCCGTCACCGCGACGAGCGGCATACCGGAGCGCCGGGCCTCGGCGACGGCGGAGCGCAGCGCGGCGACGCTCGCCGGGGAACCGCTGACGCCGACCACGACGCGGCCGTCGCGGTCCGGTATCGCCGTCGGTACCAGCGTCCGGCGGCGGCGCATCCCCCACGCCCGCATCCCGTCCCCGCCCTCCGCGCGGCGTTGCAGCGCGCGCTCGTCCCGGTCGCTGAAGCCACTCCTGTCGGCGTACATGCCGTGCCTCCTCGTTCCCACCCAGGCCACTTTCGCGTCGGCCGTGTCCGAGTCTGTACGCTGATTGGCCTGGACAGCAGGGCCAATATCGGAGATGTGGCATGGCGGCAGACGCGGTGGTCCGCAGCATGGACGGCAGGGGCGGACGGAGCGGCACGGGCCAGGGGCTCGGCAGCCGGCGGCTCGCCGATCTCGTGGCGGGGGTCGCCGGCGCGCGGCCCGGCTACCGCGCCCTCGCGCAGGGCGTGCGCACGCTGCTGCTCGACGGGCGGATCGCACTGCGCGTACGGCTGCCCGCGGAGCGGGAGTTCGCGGCGGCGCTCGGGGTCAGCCGGGCCACCGTCACCTCGGCGTACGACCTGCTGCGGGAGAGCGGGTACGCACGCAGCCGCCGCGGTTCGGGGACGTGGACCGAGCTGCCGGAGGGGGTGCGGCCCACCGTCGTGGCGACGCCCGCGGCCGGTGACGACGTGATCGACCTGGCGATCGCGGCGCCGGGCGCGCTCCAGGAGGAGCTGTCGGCGGCGTACGCGGCCGCCGCCCCGGACGTGGCCCGGCACGCGGCGACCCCCGGGTACCACCCGTTCGGCCTGGAGGAGCTGCGCGCGGCGATCGCCGAGCGGTACACGCGGCGCGGCCTGCCGACGCTGCCCGAGCAGATCCTGGTCACGAGCGGCGCGCAGCAGGCGGTGTCCCTGACCCTCAACCTGCTGGGCAGGGCCGGTGACCGGATCGCCGTGGAGAACCCGTCGTACGCCAACGCCCTTTCCGTGATCCGGCAGTTGGGGCTGCGCACGGCGCCCGTGCCGGTGACCGACGACGGCTGGGACATGGACCTGTTCGCGGCCACGCTGCGGCAGTCGGCGCCCCGACTCGCGTATCTCATCCCGGACTTCCAGAACCCGACGGGCCGCCTGATGCCGCAGGAGCAGCGGCGGCAGCTGATCTCCGAGGCCCGTGCCACCGGCACCTGGCTGGTCGTCGACGAGACGGTCGCGGACATCGCCCTGGACACGCCGACGCCGCCGCCGTTCGCCTCGCTCGCCCCGCACGGCGGGGGTGAACAGATCGTCACCGTGGGCTCGTTGAGCAAGGGGCACTGGAGCGGTCTGCGGATCGGCTGGGTGCGGGCGGGCACCCGCCTGATCACCGAGCTGACGGCGCTGCGGGTGATGGCCGACATGTCGGGCTCGGTCCTCGATCAGCTGGTGGCGGTCCAGCTGCTGGCCCGCGAGGAGGAGGTCCTGCGCCGCCGGCTCCCGCTGCTGCGCGCGCAGCGGGACCATCTGGCGGACACGCTGGCGCGTGAATTCCCGTCCTGGCGCTGGGCGTTGCCGCCCGGCGGCCTCTCCCTCTGGGTCGACGTGGGCCGCCCGCTCGCCTCGGCACTCGCCGGAGCCGCGCTGCGGCACGGGGTGCGGATCGAGGGCGGTTCGCGGTTCGGCGCGGACCCGGGCACGTTCGAGCACCGGCTGCGCTGGCCGTACACGCAGCCGACGGATGTCGCCGAGGAGGCGGTACGCCGGGTCGCGGCGGCGCTCGACGGCGGGCTCGGCGCGGCGGGCGACACGCCCGGGCGTCCGCACTGGGTGGCGTAGGCCGCCCCTGTCGTCGGTCAGTCCCGTCCGGGCTGCGGTCCCCCGAACAGCTCGACGGCGCCCCGCACCTGGGCCAGGCCCGCCGCCAGGGCGCTCACCGAGCCGATGGCGCCCGCGATCAGCAGCAGCGAACGCCGCAGCCGCGGCACCTCGGGCGCGCCGCCGCTCGCCATGGCGTCGAGCGCCGCGAGTTCGTCCTCGGCGATGCCCCGGTCCGGGAACTCGGCCGGGTGGGCGGCGAGTTCACGGCGCAGCCGGGACACGGCGGTGCGCAACTCCGTCACCCGCGGGTCCTCGTCGCTGCCCGTCACAAGCCTCTGCTCCACGCTCCGCAACACAGCTCTCCCCCCTCGCACGTCGTTGTGCGCCTGTCGTACGCCCCGTGCCGTGCGGTGGTCAGTCGCCCAACCGGGGTTTGTGGGCGCCCAGTTAACGCCACGACGGCTGTTGTACGCCAGTCCGTTGCGTAAGGCAACTTAAATCCCGGGAGCCCCGGGTGCGGTATGCAGGGGGCATGACGACGACAGGGACGAACGGGGTCGCGGGCCTGCTGCTCGCCGCCGGCGGCGGGCGGCGCCTGGGCGGCCGGCCGAAGGCGCTGCTGCCCCACGCGGGCGGCCTTCTGGTGGAGCACGCGGTACGGATGCTGCGCGCGGGGGGATGCGGTCCGGTGCACGTGGTACTCGGGGCGGCGGCAGCCGACGTACGGGACCGGGCCTCGCTGGAGGGGTGCACCGTGGTGGAGAACGCGCACTGGGCGCAGGGCATGGGCTCGTCACTGCGCGCGGGCCTCGACTCGCTCGCGGGCACGGACGCGCCGGCCGCCCTGGTGCTGCTCGTGGACCAGCCGGGCATCGGCGCCGAGGCGATCACCCGCGTACGGGAGGCGTACCGCTCTCCTGCGTCCCTGGCGGCGGCCGCGTACGACGGGGAGCGCGGGCATCCGGTGCTCTTCGGGCGCGACCACTGGGCGGGGATCGCGGCGAGCGCGGACGGGGACCGTGGGGCGCGGGCGTATCTCAAGGAGCACGCGGACGCGGTCGGGCTCGTGGAGTGCGGGGACGTGGCCGAGGCGTACGACATCGACACCGAAGCCGATCTCAAGCACCTTCGGTGAAGGGCGTGGCACTCAGCGCCACGGTCTGTCGACCCGGAGAATCTCGACATCAACAAACCATTGAACTTCCACAATGAGGAAACTAGTATCCACTGATCAGAAGGGCCGGTCCCCGTTGGCGGGGCCGGCAGCCGTACCCGGACGCCCCGGCACCCGGTGCCACGGCCGCCACCGCTCGTTCGCTCGCTGAAGGAAGTGACAGCTCATGTCCGCACCAGCGCCGTCCCCGCTGGCCATCGTCGACGCCGCGCCCCTGCCCCGGCAGGACGAGGTCCTCACCGATGCGGCACTCGCCTTCGTGGGCGAGCTGCACCGGCTGTTCACGCCGCGGCGTGACGAGCTGCTCGCCCGCCGCGGTGAGCGCCGCGCCGAGATCGCCCGCACCTCCACGCTCGACTTCCGCCCGGAGACCGCCTCGATCCGCGAGGACGACACCTGGAAGGTCGCCGAGGCCCCGGCCGCCCTGAACGACCGCCGTGTCGAGATCACCGGCCCCACCGACCGCAAGATGACGATCAACGCCCTGAACTCGGGCGCGAAGGTCTGGCTGGCCGACTTCGAGGATGCCTCGGCCCCGACCTGGGAGAACGTGATCGGCGGCCAGCTGAACCTGACCGCGGCGTACCACCGCTCCATCGACTTCACCGACGAGCGCACCGGAAAGTCGTACGCGCTCAAGGACGCGAGCGAGCTCGCCACCGTCGTGATGCGCCCGCGCGGCTGGCACCTCGACGAGCGCCACCTCGTCGACGCCGACGGCAAGGCCGTCCCCGGCGCGCTCGTCGACTTCGGTCTCTACTTCTTCCACAACGCCAAGAAGCTCATCGAGCTCGGCAAGGGGCCGTACTTCTACCTCCCGAAGACGGAGTCGTACCTGGAGGCCCGCCTCTGGAACGACATCTTCGTCTTCGCGCAGGACTACGTCGGCATCCCGCAGGGCACCGTCCGCGCCACCGTCCTCATCGAGACGATCACGGCCGCGTACGAGATGGAGGAGATCCTCTACGAACTGCGCGACCACGCCTCCGGGCTGAACGCGGGCCGCTGGGACTACCTCTTCTCCATCGTCAAGAACTTCCGTGACGGCGGCCAGAAGTTCGTCCTGCCGGACCGCAACCTGGTGACGATGACGGCCCCGTTCATGCGGGCCTACACCGAACTCCTCGTCCGCACCTGCCACAAGCGCGGCGCGCACGCCATCGGCGGCATGGCGGCCTTCATCCCGTCCCGCAAGGACGCCGAGGTCAACAAGGTCGCGTTCGAGAAGGTCCGCGCCGACAAGGACCGCGAGGCCGGCGACGGCTTCGACGGCTCGTGGGTCGCGCACCCGGACCTGGTCCCGATCGCCATGGAGTCCTTCGACAAGGTGCTCGGTGAGAAGCCGAACCAGAAGGACCGCCTGCGCGAGGACGTCTCCGTCGCCGCCGGTGACCTGATCGCCATCGACTCGCTCGACGCGAAGCCCACGTACGAGGGTCTCGTCAACGCCGTCCAGGTCGGCATCCGCTACATCGAGGCGTGGCTGCGCGGCCTCGGTGCCGTCGCGATCTTCAACCTCATGGAGGACGCGGCCACCGCGGAGATCTCGCGCTCGCAGATCTGGCAGTGGATCAACGCGGGGGTCGTCTTCGAGAACGGCGAGACGGCCACGGCCGAGCTGGCCCGCAAGGTCGCCGCCGAGGAACTGGCCGCCATCAAGGCCGAGATCGGGGACGAGGCCTTCGCGGCCGGCAAGTGGCAGCAGGCCCATGACCTGCTGCTCCAGGTGTCCCTGGACGCGGACTACGCGGACTTCCTGACGCTGCCGGCGTACGAGCAGCTGGGCTGAGTCTGCGATTCGGCTGACGGCCTGTGGGGGCTGGTCACGCCGTTCCCCGCGCCCCTGAGATGCGCACTTCGTGCGCCATCTCAGGGGCGCGGGGCTGTGTCATCAGCGGCTCCGCCGCGGGGCGCGACCAGCCACGACGCGCGCCGCAGCCGAACACGGGTCACCCCAGGTGCACGGACCAGTCCTGTTCGGCCCCCGGCTTCCCGTGCAGATCGGGCACCCGCTTCAACCACGCGGGCCGCCCCTTCTCCATCGCGGCCGCCCGCCTCGCATCCGCCGCCGCCAGCTCGTCCCGCGACGGAAAGTCCGTCGGCAGCCACGCCGCGGACGAACGGGCCCGGGCCAGCAGATACCCCACGTACGCGTCCCGCGCCTCCCCCGGCGTCGCGAAATCCGTCAGCCACGCGTCCGGGACGAGTGCGACGACCTCCCGCAGAAGTTCCTCGGTGACCCGCGGAGCGAGCTCCGCGTCGGCCGCGCGGGTGTCCGGCCCGTACCCGCCCAGTGCATGGTGCTTGAAGTCGTACGCCTTGTCGGGCGCGGCCACCTGCCACCGGTGGTGGAAGACGAGCGCGGCCCCGTGGTCGATCAGCCACAGCCGCGCCGGCGCGGTGCCGAACGTCGGCCAGACCATCAGGTTCGAGCTGTGCACCGTCCGGTCGACGTTGACGGTGAGCGCGTCGAGCCAGACGATCCGGCCCGCTTCGAGCGGGTCGACGGGGAACGTCTCGGCGATCTTCGGCGTGAAGTCGACGGCGCCCGGCAGGAAGTCCATCCCGAGGTTGAGGCCGGCGCTGGCGTGCAGCAGGTCCTGGACCTCCTGGTGCGGTTCGTCGGCGGCGACGGCCGGGTCGAAGTGGGCGAGCACCAGCTCGGGGAAGCGCAGGCCGAGCCGGCGCGCGAGCTCCCCGACGATCACCTCGGCGACCAGCGCCTTCACGCCCTGCGCGGAGCCGGTGAACTTCAGGACGTACGTGCCGAGGTCGTCCGCCTCCACCACACCGGGGACCGAGCCTCCGGTGCGCAGCGGGTTCACGTAACGGACGGCAGTCACTTCGCGCAGCACGTCAGCAACTGTAGATCAGCGGGTGCGGACGAATCCTGCCGGTTTCCTGTCCGGCGGCGCCCCGCGCTGGGAAGATCCCTGCGATCACCGAGAGGGAGTGGACATGGATACGGGGACGGCCGGAGCTCGCGTCGCGATCGTCGGCGGCAGCATCGCGGGGTGCGCGGCGGCGCTCGCGGCACGGCGGGGCGGCATCGACGCGATCACCCTTTACGAGCGGGCACCGGGTGCGCTCGGTGAGCGGGGCGTGGGGGTGGCGCTGCACAACGACCGGTACGCGGAGCTGGCGGCGGCCGGGTACGTGGACGCGGGGATGCCGTGGATACAGATGGCGGTGCGGCGCTGGTACGTGCGGGGCGGCGGGGGTCCGCTGGGAAGGGAGCTGTGGGAGACGCCCTTCCCGTTCCGCGCGTACAACTGGGGTCCTTTGTGGCGGGAGTTGAGACGCCGGGTGCCCGCCGGCGTGGACTTCAGGACCGGTGCCGAGGTGGACGCGGTGACGGCGGGCCCCGACGGTGTGACGGTGCGCGCGGGCGGCGCCGAGCCGGAGCTCTTCGACCTGGTCGTCGGGGCCGACGGCTACCGGTCGGTGGTGCGGGCCGCCGCCGGCGGTGACACACGGCCCGAGTACGCGGGGTATCTCGCGTGGCGCGGCGCGTTCTCCGTGGACCGGCTGGCCTCGCCGAAGCTGTGGGCCGAGGACGAGTGCGCGTACGTCGTCTTCCCCGGCGGGCACCTGGTCGTGTACCGGATCCCGGATCCGGAGACCGGCGGACAGCGCGCCAACTGGGTGCTCTACACGGCACCGCCGCCCGGCCACGACGCGGCGCTCTCCTCGCCGACGAGCCTGCCGCCGGGTTCCGCGCCACAGCCGCTGCGGGACCATCTCGCGTACGTGGCCGATGAGTTGCTGCCGCCGTTCTGGGGTGACCTGGTCCGCACGACGACCGCCGACGAGCTGATCCTGCAGCCTCTGTACGACTTCACGGCCGCCCGGTACACGGCGCCCGGGATGCTGCTGATGGGCGATGCGGCGACCGTGGCGCGGCCCCACACGGGCGCCGGTTCGGTGAAGGCGCTGCAGGACGCGACCGCGCTGGAGTCCGCGCTGTCCTCGACCCCGACGCTGACCGCCGCGCTCGCGGCGTACGACGCGGCGCGGGCGCCCGTGGGCCGAGTGATGGTGGGGCTCGGCCGCCGGCTGGGCGCGGACATGGTGACGCGGACACCGGACTGGGGCTCCTTCGACACGGCCGGACTCTCCGCGTGGTGGCAGGGTCTTGAGGGCGTGCAGGCCATCGGCGGACGCGGCCTGCGGTCCTGACGGGTCCCCGCGCAGGCACATGGCGGATCTCACGCGACGGCGCGGCCGTACGGGGGCGACGTCGCCCAAGTCCCGTACGGTCCGCGCCGGCTGACAGGGGCTCGGCGTCGGCCTCCGTTTGGTCCCGACGGGTCTTGATCCATAGGATCCGCCGATGATCACAAGAAAACGGCTGGCGGCGGGCACGTGTGCCCTGCTCGCCACCCTGGCCCTGGGCGGCCTGTCCCCCGCCCAGGCATACGCGGACGAGACGGACGGACCCGCCCCCAAGGTGGAGCTCGTCCTGGACGTCAGCGGCTCCATGCGCGCCCGCGACATCGACGGCGACTCCCGGATGGCCGCCGCGAAGCAGGCGTTCAACGAGGTACTCGACGCGACGCCCGAGGACGTCGAGCTCGGCATCAGGACGCTCGGCGCCAACTACCGCGGCGACGACCGCAAGACGGGTTGCAAGGACACCCAACAGCTGTACCCGGTGGGCCCGTTGGACCGCACGGAGGCGAAGACCGCCGTCGCCACGCTCCAGCCCACCGGCTGGACGCCGATCGGCCCCGCCCTGCTCAAGGCCGCCGACGACCTCGGCTCCGGCGACGGCACCAAGCGCATGGTCCTCATCAGCGACGGCGAGGACACCTGCCAGCCGCTCGACCCGTGCGAGGTGGCCCGTGAGATCTCCGCGAAGGGCATCGGGCTCACCATCGACACGCTGGGCCTGGTCGCCGACGCCAAGACCCGCGAGCAGCTCTCCTGCATCGCGGACGCCACCGGCGGCACGTACACCTCGGTGCGCCACAAGGACGAACTGACCGACCGTGTCGGCCAGTTGGTCGACCGCGCCGCCGATCCGGTGGTCACGCCGGTCGCCGTCGACGGCGCCGCGCAGTGCGCCGACGCGCCGCAGCTCAAGCCGGGCCTGTTCACCGACCGCGAGAAGTTCGGCGAGCACCGCTACTACCGGGTGGACGTCGAGCCCGGCAAGGAGCTGCGCGCCTCGGTGAGCGTCGCGGCCGACCGCGCCGTGAACCGGGACTACGGCGTGCTGCTGCGCGCCGTCACCACGCACGGGCGGGAGATCGTGCGCGGTCAGGAGTCCGGCGACGGACGCACCGACGTGATCTCCACAGGGCTGCGCTCTCCCAAGCCCGAGCAGTCGGGCGACGATGACGAGGCGCAGCCGGAGACGGTGTGCCTCCAGGTCTCGAACTCGTACTCCGCGCCCGCGTCCGTGAAGACGACGCCCGGACTGCCGGTCGAGCTGACGGTCGACGTCGTCGACGGCCCGGACAACGCGTCCGACGTGGCGTCGTTCGGCCTCGGCCACGGCTGGTGGCTGCTGGCAGCGCTCGTCGTGGTCGGCTTCCTCGCGGGTGTCCTGTGGGGCTGGATCTCGCGCTGGCGCATCGCTGTCTGGAGGACCAACTGATGCGAGTTCGCAGCTTTTTGACGGGGGCTCTGCTGAGCCTGGGCGTGCTGGGTTCGCTCGCCGCCGGTCCGGCCGTGGCCGACTCCGGTGACGACGAAGGGAAGGCGCCGACCGAGGCGGGCACGTCGTTCCGTACGGCGGCCGCGTTCGAGCAGGGCCAGAAGGCGACGGCGCACGCGTCGACCGGCGACTACCTGTACTGGTCGTTCCCGGCCGACTCCGGACAGCGCCCGACCGTGACGGCGAGCGTCGAACTCCCCGAGGCGCAGGCCCGGCACGGCGAGCAGACCTGGCGGATCGACGTGTACGACGGGCTGCGCCGCCGTCAGTCGTGCCAGTACGGGACGCAGGCGCGCACGGTGGCCGCGGACGCGGCGCGGGTCGACCTGGCGTGCACGCTGCGTACGGTGCGGGCCTGGTCGGAGCCGTGGGCCAACGATCCGCTGCCCGGCCGCTATTACGTGCGGCTGACCGTGACGGCGCTGGACGACGCGGATCTGGGTCTTCCGGTTTCGGCGTCGGCGTCGGCCACGTCGAAGGAGATCGGCGGCGCCGCGGCGGTCGACGGTTCGCTGTCGACGCCCTTGGGGGTGGCGGGCGATGACGGTGACTGGTCGTCGGGCTGGTGGACGAGTCGCTGGCTGTGGACCGGGGCCGGCGCCATCCTGGCTGCGCTGGCGGGTATCGGGGGTTACGCCTTGACGCGCGGCTCGGGCCGGCCGGCACGGGCGTAGCGGGGCTTGCGGGTGCGCCCCGTCAGGGGCGCGGGGAACTGCGCGCCCAGCCACGACGGCGGCGCACCCGCAACAAACCCATCAGCCCCTACGGCGTGCGGCCCCGGGGCTCCGCCCCGGCCCCCGCTCCTCAATCGCCGGAGGGGCTTGATGTGCCGGAGTCGCTTGATTGGCTGAAGGGGCGCGAGGAGCCACGAAGATCAAGCCTGAGATCCGGCTCCCCCGCGAACTCCCCCTCCCCATACACAGGCTCACCCCCCACGCGCACGTGAAACACCCCCTCGTCGACCCGGACCTCCACAACCCCCGTCACCCCACGCCGCTCCAAATCCCTCCGCACCGGCAACGCCATCCAATGCGCCCGCACCGCATCCGTGGCCCGGCGCTCCGCCAGCTCCGGCGCCCCCCACTCCGCCAGCGCGTCGAGAACGGGCAGCAACTCCCGTCCACGCGGGGTGAGTTCATACACGTACACCGAAGCGGGAGCGGCAAGGCGGCGGCGGACGGTGAGGCCGTCGCGCTCCATGTCCTTCAGGCGCGTGGCCAGCATGTCCGTGCTGACGCCGGGGAGATCGGCGTGCAGGTCGGTGTAGCGGCGCGGCCCGGCGAGGAGTTCGCGCACGATCAGGAGCGTCCAGCGGTCCCCGACGAGGTCGAGGGCGCGGGCGGCGGCGCAGTACTGGTCGTAGCTTCGGCGTGGCATGGCTCGCAGTCTATGCAACTTGTTGGACTTTCCAAGCTCCCACTTGGTAAAACCAAGTACCCCAGCAAGGAGGCACGCACATGGAGTTCCGGCAGTCGAGCAAGCTGAGCGAGGTCTGCTACGAGATCCGCGGCCCGGTGATCGAGCACGCGAACGCGCTCGAGGAGGCCGGCCACAGCGTGCTGCGCCTGAACACCGGCAACCCGGCCCTGTTCGGCTTCGAGGCGCCGGAGGAGATCGTCCAGGACATGATCCGGATGCTCCCGCAGGCCCATGGCTACACGGACTCCCGCGGCGTCCTCTCGGCCCGCCGCGCCGTCGCCCAGCGCTACCAGCACCTCGGCCTGAACGTCGGCGTCGACGACGTGTTCCTCGGCAACGGCGTCTCCGAGCTGATCACCATGGCTGTCCAGGCGCTCCTGGAGGACGGGGACGAAGTCCTCATCCCCGCACCGGACTTCCCGCTGTGGACCGCCGTCACGACGCTCTCCGGCGGCAAGGCCGTGCACTACATCTGTGACGAACAGGCCGACTGGAACCCGGACCTGGCCGACATGGAGTCCAAGATCACGGACCGCACCAAGGCCGTGGTCATCATCAACCCGAACAACCCGACCGGCGCCGTCTACCCGAAGGAGATCGTCGAGGGCATCCTCGACCTCGCCCGCCGGCACGGCCTGATGGTGCTCGCCGACGAGATCTACGACCAGATCCTGTACGACGACGCCGTCCACCACAGCGCCGCCGCCCTCGCCCCGGACCTCGTCGTCCTCACGTTCTGCGGGCTCTCGAAGACGTACCGCGTCGCCGGGTTCCGGTCCGGCTGGATGGTGGTCACGGGCCCGCAGCAGCACGCGAAGAACTACCTGGAGGGGCTGACGATGCTCGCCTCCATGCGGCTGTGCGCGAACGCGCCCGCGCAGTACGCCATCCAGGCAGCGCTCGGCGGCCGCCAGTCGATCCATGAACTCACCGCGCCCGGCGGGCGGTTGCGCGAGCAGCGCGATAAGGCGTGGGAGAAGCTCAACGAGATCCCGGGCGTGAGCTGCGTGAAGCCCAAGGGCGCGCTGTACGCCTTCCCGCGCATCGACCCGGCCGTGCACAAGATCGTCGACGACGAGAAGTTCGTCCTCGACCTGCTCCTTCGCGAGAAGATCCAGGTCGTCCAGGGCACCGGCTTCAACTGGCCGCGCCCCGACCACTTCCGCATCCTCACGCTCCCGCACGCCGACGACCTCGACGCCGCGATCAGCCGGATCGGCCGGTTCCTGAGCGGCTATCGTCAGTGACCGACCGCCCGACCTTCGCAGTCGCCGCACCGGGAGCCCATGTGACGTCCAGCACCACCCGTCCTGCCCGTACCGCCTGCACTTCCTGCGGCTTCCCCAGTCATACGCAGTTCGCCTCCGCCGAGCTGGTCGGGGCGATCGTGGCGGGCGAGTTCGACCGGGCCGAGGACCCCGCGTGGCGGGAGTCCGGCGCGGCGACGGTGGAGGACTACGCCCGGTGGTGCGGGCACCTGTGCGGGGCGACGTGTCTGCGGATGGCGCTCGGCGGTGGTGGCGCCGAGGCTCCCTCGCTGTTCGAACTCCGCGACGGTGCCCTGAAGTTCGGCGCCTACACGGTGGACGCCGAGGGCGAGATCCACGGCATGATCTACGCGCCCGCCGTGGACTACGTACGGGACGTGCACGGTCTCGACGCGGCCGTGCACCGCTCGCTGACGGTCGAGGAGATCGGCGGCCTGCTCGACGCGGGCCGGGTCGTCATCGCCTCCGTCCACTACGCGATCCGCCGCCCGCACGACCCGGCGCCCGCGCGCAAGGGCGGGCACCTGGTGCTCGTGACCGGCCGCACACCGGACGGTGCGGGGTTCCACTTCCACAACCCGTCGGGCACCGACGCGGCGACGCGTACCGCGGATCTGCCGGTGACCCGGTTCGCCGACTACTTCGCCGGGCGCGGCATGTCGCTCACGCCGAAGGGCTGACCCGGTGGACGCCGCCCTCATAGCCGTGCTCGGCACGCTCCTCGGCTCCGTCGTCACGCACTACTTCCAGGGCCGCGCGACGGTGCGCAGCGCGGAACTGGCCCGCGCCGAGCAACTGCGCCAGGAGCGGATCTCCAGCTACAGCGCGTTCGCGGGCGCCGTGCACGACTACCGGCGCGGCCAGAACGACCGCTGGTTCCGCGCCCACGAGAACGCGCCGAACGCGGTCGTCGAGGCCTCCCGCTTCGCCTCGTACGAGGCACGCATCGCGGCCCGCGCCGCACTCGTCCGCGTCCAGCTGGTCTGCGACGACCCCCGGCTGCGCCAACTCGCCGACCAGGCCTTCGAGTTCACGCACTGTCTGCACGAGGCCACCGACGAGGCCGACCGTGACGAGCGGTCCCGGCGCGCCAAGGACACCCTGAACGCCTTCGTCGCGGCCGTCGCGCCGACCGTGCGCTAGTCGAACCCCGGGCTGTCGCCCAGGAGGGAGTCCAGCGCCGCCACCGGATCGGGGCTCGGCTCGCCGCGTGGCCACCAGTCCTCGCGGCCGGGGTCCGACTCGTAGCCGTACCACAAGCCGTCGCGGCCCAGGCGGAGTTGGAGCGAGGCGGTGGACAGGTGGTTGCGGCGGGGGCGGAACTCCGGGTGACCGGTGGCCATCAGGGACGGGCGGGCGCGGTCGAAGGGGCCGGCCGGCGGGTCCCACTCCTCCTCAAGGACCGAGAGCCCGTCGAGTCCGCCCTGCCTCCAGGCCGCGACCGCGCGGGCGAGGTCGCCGGGAGTGCGGCCGGTGCCGCGCGACAGCGAGGCGTACAGCGCCCGGGTCGCCGCCGTGAGGCCGGAGCCGGGGTGGGCGGCGGCGAGCCGGACCGCGTCCTGCCAGGGGGTGAGGCCCGCGAGCGGGTCGGTCCCCGTGGTCAGGAGGGTGTGGGCGCGGGCCGCCGCCTCCGTGGCCAGCAGGTCGAGGGCGAGCGGGTCGGGGGCGCCGGGTGCTTGCGGGTAGGACGGCGGGCGCTCGGGGTGGGCGGGCGCGGGGAACTCCGGTGGCAGGAACGGGAGTCGGTCCGTCGCCGCGAAGACCTCGCGGGCGGGCACCGTGTCCAGGGCCGGGCCCGACGCCTCGGTGCGCTCGGCCGCCGCATGCGTGGCGTTGCGCCGGGTCAGGTCCGCGAGCAGCTCCTGCTCGCCCCGGCCGCGCAGCAGGAACAGGACGAACGGGTCCTCGTCGACGAGCCGCGCCGTCTGGTAGCAGAGCGCCGCCGCGTGCTTGCAGGGCTCGGCGCGGTCCGGGCAGCTGCACTCCGGGATGAGGTCGTCGACCACGGGCAGCAGGTCGACGGCGGCGGCGAGCGCGTGCGGCACGTCCTTGTCGAGCAGCGCCGCCATGTGGTCGGGGCGGGCCGCGGCCGCCTCCAGGAAGCGGTCCCAGTCGGCGTCCGAGAGCGTGCGCAGCCGCAGTTCGGCCCGGTAGGGGCGGGGGCGGGAGCCGTGCACGTAGGCGACGACGCGGCCCGGGGTGACCGTGATCGCGTCCACGTGGCCGCGGTCAGCGTAGGCACGGCCGCGCGCGAGGCGGGCCTGGTCGAGGGCGGTGTCCTCCAACGCGTCCACCCACGCGTTCCCCCACCAGGTCAGGGCGAAGCTGCCGCCCGGCTCGGCGCGCGGCGGGAGCGGCGGGAACGTGCGGCGGGTGTCGAGGTGTCTGGCCCGCGCCTGCTCCCCCGAACGGGCGCGGCCCGGGATGTGGGGCCTTCGCTGCGGAGTGCTCATCGGGTCGCCTCCCTGCGCAGCGCGACGAGGTCGGACAGCTCCCGGTCGGTCAGCTCGCTCAGCGCTGCCTCACCGCCGCCGAGCACGGCGTCCGCCAACGCCCGCTTGGACGCGAGCAGTTCGGCGATGCGGTCCTCGACGGTGCCTTCGGTGATGAGCCGGTGCACCTGGACGGGCTGGGTCTGGCCGATGCGGTAGGCGCGGTCGGTGGCCTGCTCCTCCACCGCCGGGTTCCACCAGCGGTCGAAGTGCACGACGTGGCCCGCGCGCGTGAGGTTGAGGCCGGTGCCGGCCGCCTTCAGCGACAGCAGGAAGACGGGCACCTCGCCGGACTGGAAGCGGTCCACCATGCGCTCGCGCTCGGCGACCGGGGTGCCGCCGTGCAGCAGGAGGTGCGGGATGGTGCGGGTGGTCAGGTGCGTGGACAGGAGCCGGGCCATGGACACGTACTGGGTGAAGACGAGGACCGACCCACCTGACCCGTCCTCGGCCACGATCGTGTCCAACAGCTCGTCCAGGAGGGCGAGTTTGCCGGAGCGGCCGAGGAGCCGGGGGCGGGTCTGCTCGCCCTCCTTCAGGTACTGCGCGGGGTGGTTGCAGACCTGCTTGAGGGACGTGAGCAGCTTCATGATGAGGCCGCGCCGCCCGATGCCCTCCGCCGCCTCGATCTGCGCCATGGACTCGCGCACCACGGCCTCGTACAGGGACGCCTGTTCGCGGGTGAGGGGCGCCGGGTGGTCGGACTCGGTCTTGGGCGGCAGCTCGGGCACGATCCCGGGGTCGGACTTCTTGCGGCGCAGGATGAAGGGGCGTACGAGCCGGGACAGGCGCTCGATCGCCTCAGGGTTCTCCAGCGGGCCCTCGCCCTCGACGGCGCGCGCGTGCCGGGCGCGGAACGCCTTGAGGGGGCCGAGCAGTCCGGGGGTCGTCCAGTCGAGCAGGGCCCACAGCTCGGACAGGTTGTTCTCCACGGGGGTGCCGGTGAGGGCCACGCGCGCGGGGGCGTCGATCGTGCGCAGCGCCTTCGCCGTCGCGGAGTTGGGGTTCTTCACGTGCTGCGCCTCGTCGGCGACGACCATGCCCCAGGTGTGCGCCGCGAGCTCGGCGGCGCGGGTGCGCAGGGTGCCGTACGTGGTGAGGACGAAGCCGGAGCCGGCGTCCTGGAGTGTGCGGTCGGCGCCGTGGAAGCGGCGGACGGCGACGCCGGGCGCGAACCGCTCGATCTCCCGCTGCCAGTTGCCGAGCAGCGACGCCGGGCAGACGACGAGGGTGGGGGCGGGCCGGGCACGGCGCAGGTGCAGGGCGATCAGGGTGACGGTCTTGCCGAGGCCCATGTCGTCGGCGAGGCAGCCGCCCAGGCCGAGCGACGTCATGAGGTCGAGCCAGGCCAGGCCGCGCAGCTGGTAGTCGCGCAGCGTCGCGTGCAGCCCGGGCGGCTGCTCGACGGTGTCGATGCCACGGGTCAGGCGGTCGCGCAGCTCGGCGAGGCGCCCGGTGGGCACGGCGGCGACCCGCTCGCCGTCCACCTCGGCCTCTCCGGTGAGGGCGACGGCGAGCGCGTCGACGGGCTGCAACAGGCCCAGTTCGCGCTTGCGGGCCTTGCGTACGAGGTCGGGGTCGACGACGACCCACTGGTCGCGCAGGCGCACCACCGCGCGGTGCGACTCGGCGAGGACGTCCATCTCGCGCTCGGTCAGCGGATCGCCGTCGAGCGCCAACTGCCAGTTGAACTTGAGCAGTTCCTCGCTGTCGAAGAACGTCGTGCCGTCGGTGGCCGAGCCGGGCGCGGCCTGGGCACGGACGACGGCGGTCGCGGTGAGGGAGCGGGCCAGCTCGCGCGGCCAGTGCACGGTGACGCCCGCCCTGGCGAGCCGGGCGGCGCCCGGGCCGAGCAGGTCGATCAGCTCGCTCTCGGCGAGGGCGAGGACGTCCGGCACGTCCTGCTCCAGGAGGCGGCCGAGCGGCGGCCACGCGGCCACCGCGCGGCGCACCGCGAGCACCGCGTCGATCCGGGCGCGCGGGCCGAAGTGGTCGTCGGCCTCCCCGGCCCACAAACGGGCCGCGTCGACCACGCGCGTGGGGTCGGCGAGGCTGTGCACCTGGACGACTGCGGCCCCGGCGCGACGGGCTCCCGGGTCGTCGGCCGACTCGCTCTCCTCGGCCCCGTCGAACAGCTGGTGCTGGGCGAGGTCGAGGCGGAGCGAGATCCGCACGCCCGCGTCGAGCCCGGCCGCCGCCTCGACGGCCCACGGGCGGGCGTGCGGGATGTGCTGGGCCGCGGCGGCGGCGAACGGGGCGCCCGCGGCGTGGGCGGCGGCCGGGGTACGCGGCAGCGCGTCGGCGACCGCGTCCAGGAAGGCGCGGACCAGCGCCTCGGGCTCCGGCAGGCAGAGCGGCTTGCGGCCCGGCACCGGCGTCGCGTACCCCTCCGGGGGCAGGGCTGCGGTGATGCCGCGGATCTGCGCGATGTCGTCCTCGTCGAGCGGGCCCGCGCGCCAGGCGTCGTGGTCGGACGCCGTGAGCCCGGGCAGCAGCCGGCCGCGCGCGACGAGGTGCAGGGCGTGCGCGGCGGCGGCGCCCCAGGCGGCCGCGGCGGGGTGGGCTCCGCGGGTGCGGCGGGCCCGGACGAGCAGCGGCAGGGCGTCCACGACCGGCAGCACGAGCGCGGGCACGGTGCGGCTGCGCACGCCCGAGCCGTGCGCCCGTACGACGGTGATCTCCTGGTCGGCGCCGGGGAAGGCGCCGCCTTCCGGCGACCAGAACGCGACGCGTCCCTCGCGCGGCAGCGCGGCGGGCAGGAACACGGCGGCGGCGCTCGACGCGACGCCCGACAGCTCGGCCACGACGACGCCACCTCCCCTCTGCGATCTCCGGCCCTGTGGACGTCTACGACCTTACGGGGCAGGTCTGACAATCCTTGATCCGCGGCTCGGGGGACAATGATCACGGACCTGACCGCACCCTCATGAACAGGCGTGAACCTTGGGAGATCTCCTTCTCGTCCGGCACGGCGAGACCGCATGGGCACTGACCGGTCAGCACACCGGCCTCACCGACATCCCGCTGACCGAGAACGGGAAGGAGGAGGCGCGCCGGGTCGCACCGCTCGTCGGCAGTTACCACATCGGCGCGGTCTTCGTGAGCCCGCTCCAGCGCACCCGCGAGACCGCCGAGCTGGCCGGGCTCAAGCGGTACACCGAGGATCCGGACCTGCGGGAATGGGACTACGGCGCGTACGAGGGCGTGACGACGCGGGAGATCCAGCGCACCCGCCCCGACTGGTACCTGTTCGACGACGGCGTGCCGCCCGGGCCGCCCGAGCACCCCGGGGAGACCCCGGAACAGGTGGGCGCGCGGGCCGACCGGATGCTGTCCAAGGTCGACGCGGCGCTCTCCAACAACGAGGGCAGCGTCGTCCTCGTCTCGCACGGCCACTTCCTGCGGGTGCTCACGGCGCGGCGTCTCGGCCTGCCGCCGTCGGGCGGCTCCCACTTCCTGCTCGCGACGGGCACGGTGAGCCGGCTGAGCACCGAGCACGGCCGGCCGGTGATCTCGGGCTGGAACCTGCGGCCGTAGCCGTCCGGGACGGCGTTGTCAGTGCCGTCGTGCACCATCGTCGGCAGGGGTTTGCACCGGTCCCAGGCAACGGGGGTGTTCCATGACCAGACCGCCGACCGCCGCGCAGCGGCGCATCATCGACGCCGCGGATCCGGAGACGGGCCGGATCCGCGGCACCGAGACCCAGCTCGCGCGGCTCGTGGCGCTGAAGCTGGCCTTCCGCCATCCGCGGCCGCCGCACGACCACTTCCTGACGCCCGAGGGGCACCGGGTGCGCGAGGCCGAGCCGGAGCAGGCGCCGCCCGAGCAGCCCGCCGCGGCCGAGCCCGGCGGGGTGTTCACGGCGCTGCTCGGCGGTGAGCCCGGCGCCGTCGCCTCGCCCGCGCGGGCCCGCGAGGTGCGCACCGCCTGGCAGGGGCTCCTGGAGATACGCCGGATGACGAATCCGGACGGCGCGACCGACCGGCCGTGCGCCTGGGAGCGGGGCCGTCTCACGCATGCGGCGGCGCTCGCCCTGGAGGCGGCGGGCCGCGCCCCGGCGAGCGGCGAGAGCCCCGGCTACCGGGTCGCCGACACCCCGCAGCCCGAGGCCGTCGCCGTACGGCATCCCGACCCCGCCGAGCTCGCGGCCTGCGCCGAGACCCTGCGGGCCGCGGGGTGGCAGGTGAGCGAGCACCGGGAGACGAGAGGCGGCGGCCGGTACCTGCTGGCGTCCCCGCGGCGTACATGACCGGGCATCAGGGGGCAGGCGTCAGGCGAACACGGCGCGGTGGTCGCGGGTCCAGTCCTCGAAGGTGCGCGGCGGGCGGCCGAGGATCTGCTCGACGTCGTCCGTCAGGGTCGTGTTCCCGCCCGCCCGCACGAAGTCGAGGCCTTCCATGACACCGTCGGCGAACTCGTCCGGGATGCCGCTCGCGACCAGGAACTCCCGGGACTCGGCGCGGGTCAGTTCGCGCGCGTCGAGTTCGCGGCCGAGCACCTTGCCGACGATCGCCGTCATCTCCGGCACGGACAGCGGTTCCGGTCCGGTCAGGGTGTAGGTGCGGCCGTGGTGGCCGTCGCCGAGGAGCGCCTCGACGGCGACGGCAGCGATGTCCACCGGATCGATCACGCTCTGCCGACCGCCGCCGTACTGGTCGGGCACCGGGCGGGACTCCTTGATGTGCGACGCCCACCACAGGAAGTTCGAGGCGAACATGGTCGGACGGAGGACCGTCCACTCCAACGGCCCGTCGCGCAGGGCCTGTTCACCGGGGACGTGCCAGCCGCTGAAACTTCCGGTGCGCGGGTCCCCGGTCCCGATGGCGGAGAGCTTGACCACGCGGCGCACCCCGGCAGCCTCGGCGGCGGCGAGGAGCGCGCGGTCGTGGACGCCGGGCGCGGCGGTGCCCGGGGTGTTGACGAGGAAGACGGCGTCGACGCCGGTGAGGGCCGCCGTGAGCGAGGCCGGGTCGTCGTAGTCGCCGCGTACGACATCGGTGCCGGGGCCGAACGCGGCGCGGGCCGGGTCGCGGGTCATGGCGCGGTGCGGGACGCCGCGTGCGGCGAGAAGGCGGACTACTTCAGTTCCGATGGTGCCCGTGGCACCGGTGATGAGGATCATGCGTCTCAGGCTGCCGCCGCGCCCCGGGTACCGGATAGGAAATTCCGGCACGCCTGCGCAGCCCCGTACGGCCGCCGCGCTGGATACCGTGGGGCGGTGACCACGATGACCGAGCCTCCCCGTACGGATCTCGCACGGCAGTTGGCGATCAGGACGGCGGCCGGGGCCTCCCAGGTGCCGACGCGCCTGGTCGAGCCGCCCGCCGCGCTGCGACCGTGGATCAGCGACATCGGGGTCACGGAGCCGACACCGGAGGGGCCGCGGTCCGCCGCGCACATGCCGGACACGGCGGTGCGGCTCGTGCTGCGCACGCTGCCGGACGGCGGGAGCGACGCGATCGTGGTCGGGCCGCGGACCCGCGCCGTGTACAGCACCGGCAAGCGGCTGCCGCTCTGCCTGGACCTGCGGATCCGGCCGGGCGCCGCGCGCCCGCTGCTCGGGATGCCGGCCCGCGACGTGGTCGGCCGGATGGTGCCGCTGGCCGAACTGCCCGGCCCGACGACGACAACGGTGGCCCACGCCCTCGCCGAGCTGGGGGACGACGCGACGGAGGACGAGGCGCTCGCGGCGCTGGCGCGGGTACTGCCCCGCGCGTTCACGTCGTCCGCCCCCGTGGACCGGTCGCACGAGGCGCTGCTCCGGGCCGCGGTGGACGCCCTGTCGGCGCACCCGGACCGCCCGCGCGCGGCGACCGTCACCGAGGTGGCCCGCGAACTCGCCGTCAGTGAACGCCAGTTGCGGAACCTCTTCACGGACGGCGTCGGCCTCTCCCCCAAGCACTTCGCCCGCATCGAGCGGGCCAGGCAGCTCCTCGCGGAGGCCGCCGAGCGGGAACCGGCGCGGGTGCCGTGGGCGGGCCTGGCCCAGGCCACCGGGTACTACGACCAGTCGCACATGGCGGCGGAGTTCCGCGCGCTGTTCGGCGTGGCCCCGACGGCATTCGTCACGGGCCGCCTGCCCGCGGCCACCCCGTGCACGGCGGGCGCCGCCCGCTGACCCCGGCAGACCCTCGGGCTCCGCCCGCCGGAGGGACAACGCCGTGCCGGGCTCGTCGGGCCACTGCACTTCACGACGCTGTCCGGTCCACGGCTGTTGAGACGCGGACGGCGCGTGCCGCGCCGTCGTGCCTGAGCCCATCAAGCCCCTGCGGCGATTGAGCAGCGGGATCCGGGGCCGAGCCCCGCGGCCTCAGCGCCGTCGCCGGTCGAGATTCGGAT
>NZ_JBFAVD010000024.1:24629-154113 GCF_040679615.1 Streptomyces sp. NPDC052225
ATGGCGGGTGCCGCGCCGTCGTGGCTGAGCGCGCAGTTCCCCGCGCCCCTGACGGGGCTGAACAAAATCAAGCCCCTGCGGCGATCGAGCAGCGGGATCCGGGGCCGAGCCCCGCGGCCTCAGCGCCGTCGCCGGTCGAGATTCGGATGGCGGGTGCCGCGCCGTCGTGGCTGAGCGCGCAGTTCCCCGCGCCCCTGACGGGGCTGAACAAAATCAAGCCCCTGCGGCGATCGAGCAGCGGGGTCCGGGGCAGAGCCCCGCAGCCTCAGCGCCGTTGCCGGTCGAGATTCGGATGGCGGGTGCCGCGCCGTCGTGGCTGAGCGCGCAGTTCCCGCGCCCCTGACGGGGCTGGGCAAGATCAAGCCCCTGCGGCGATTGAGCAGCGGGGTCCGGGGCGGAGCCCCGGGGCGTCAGCGCCGTCGTGGCTGAGCGCGCAGCTCCCCGCACCCCTATCGGGGCGACACGCGCTCCAGAGCCTCCACCGACCCCGACATGATCAACCGCACATGTTCCGTGACCGTCTCCAACGGCCAGTCCCACCACGCCAGTTCGACAAGCCGCTCCACGACGGACGGCTCGAACCGGGACCGGATCACCCGAGCCGGGTTGCCGCCCACGATCGCGTACGGCGGGACGTCATCCGTGAGGACCGCCCCCGTCGCCACCACCGCCCCGTGCCCGACCGTGACCCCGGGCATCACCGTGACCCCGTTGCCGAACCACACGTCATGGCCGATCACCGTGTCGCCCCGCGACGGCAGCCCCGTGATCAGGTCGAAGTGGTCCGCCCAGGCGCCGCCCATGATGGGGAACGGGAACGTGGACGCGCCGTCCATCCGGTGGTTGGCGCCGTTCATGATGAACCGGACCCCCGTGCCGAACGCGCAGAACCGGCCGATGCGGAGCTTCTCGGGGCCGTAGTGGTACAGGACGTTGCGGGTCTCGAACTCGGTGGCCGCGTCGGGATCGTCGTAGTACGAGAACTCCCCCACCTCGATGAGCTCCGAGGTGATCAGCGGCTTGAGCAGGACGACCCGCTCCTGCCCCGGCATGGGGTGCAGCACGGTCGGGTCGGGCAGGGCGCGCGGAGCGGGGGAAGGCGTGGACATGCCGTCGATCTTGCCTTCACCCGGCGCGCCGCGCACCCCGTTTCCGTCAGTGCGCCCCCGCCGCCGCGGACCCTGTCCGCTGTTCGGCGATGGCTCCGCCGGATTCCATGGGCGAGGTGACGTCGTCGGCTTCCTTCGTGCGGCCGATGTGGTTGAACAGCAGGTTCAGGACGACCGCGGCCACACACCCGGTGGAGATGCCCGAGTCGAGGATGATCTTCGCGCGCTCCGGGAACGCGTGGTAGAACTCCGGTGCCGCGATGGGGATCAGACCGACGGCGAGCGAGACGGCCACGATCAGGACGTTGTTGTCCTTCTCCAGGTTCGCCTTGACCAGGGTCTGGATGCCGCTGGCCGCGACCGAGCCGAAGAGCACCACGCCGGCGCCGCCCAGGACCGGGCGCGGCACGACCGCGATCAGCGAGGCCGCCATCGGGCACAGGCCCATCAGGACGAGGAAGCCGCCGCCGGCCGCCACGACGAACCGGCTGCGGATCTTCGTCATCGCGACGAGGCCGATGTTCTGGGCGAAGGCGCTGCACATGAAGCCGTTGAAGAGCGGGCTGATCGCGGAGCCGAGGGTGTCGGCGCGCAGCCCGGCCGCGATGGTCTTCTCGTCGGCGGGGCGGCCGACGATCTCGCCGAGCGCGAGCATGTCGGCGGTCGACTCGGTCATCGAGACGATCATGACGACGATCATCGAGACGATGGCCGCGCCCGCGAACTGGGGGGCGCCGAAGTGGAACGGCGTCGGGAAGCCGACGATGTCCGCGTCACCGACGGGCGAGAAGTCCGTGACGCCGAACGGGATCGCGACGACCGTGCCGACGATCAGGCCGAGCAGCACGGCGATCTGCTTGACGAAGCCGGTGGTGAAGCGGCGTATCACCAGGACGATGACGAGCGTGATGCCGGCCAGCGTGAGGTTCTTCATCGAACCGTAGTCCGGCGCCTGGGCGTTGGGGCCCTGGGCCCAGCCGAACGCCACCGGCAGCAGCGAGACGCCGATCAGCGTGATGACCGTACCGGTGACGACCGGCGGGAAGAAGCGGACCAGTTTCGAGAAGAAGGGTGCGGCGACGAAGCCGAGCAGTCCGGCGACGATCACCGCCCCGAAGATGATCGGCAGCGCGTCGTCCTTGTCCTTCGTCGAGGCGACGACGGCGAGCATCGGGGCGACGCCCGCGAACGTCACGCCGTTCACGAAGGGCAGCCGGGCGCCGATCTTCCAGATGCCGAGCGTCTGGAGGAAGGTCGCGAGACCGGCCGTGAACAGACAGGCGCCGGTGAGGAACGTCAGTTCCTTGGCGCTCAGTCCGATCGCGGCGCCGACGATGAGCGGGGGCGCGACCACGCCCGCGTACATCGCCGCGACGTGCTGGAGGCCCGTCGTCGCCATCTTCAGCGGTGGCAGGGTCTCGTCGACCGGATGTTTGGTATGCCCCGCTGCCTGGTCCGCGGGGGTGGTGCCTTGCTTGGTGAACCTGGGCGTCGTCGCCACAGCGGCTCCTCCGGTTGTTTTCCAGCCCCGGACGGTCGCCGGCGCTTTTCGCTTCTGGGAGGTGGTGCAAGGTGCGGTGGTGCTCGGTGTTCGGTTGTTGTGCGCCCAGGTGGTGCTCAGGTACTACAGACCGCCCCGGGAACGTGAGGCTTTGGGCCACGCTCCGGGGCGGCACTCGAACTGCCCGCTCGGCAGCTCGAGTCCCCGGTCAGGGGCCGTCCCCCCTGACCGGAGATTTCGGGAATCAGTCCTGCGCGGCGATCCGCGCGAGGCGCTGTGCCTCGTCCCGCGTGGAGCGGGCGATGGCGTCCTCGTCGACGTGCAGGAGGCGGCTGTTCTCCACCACCGGCTTGCCGTTGACGAGGGAGAGGGTGACCGGTGCGGCCGCGCCGAAGACGAGCGCGGTCACCGGGTCGGCGATGGACGAGTGGGCCAGGGTGTCCAGCTTCCACAGGACCAGGTCGGCGAGCTTCCCGGCTTCGAGCGAGCCGATCTGGCTTGCCCGGCCGAGGACTTGGGCGCCTCCGTACGTCCCCAGGCGCAGCGCCTGACGGGCGTTCAGGGCGGCCTCGCGGTGGGCGCCGAGGCGGTTGATGAGGAGCGCGTTGCGCAGTTCGGTGTGGAGTTCGCCCGACTCGTTGGAGGCGGTGCCGTCGACGCCGAGGCCGACCGGCACACCGGCGGCGAGCATGTCGGGAACGCGGGCGATTCCCGCGGCGAGGCGGGCGTTCGAGGACGGGCAGTGCGCCACACCCGTCTTCGTGCGGCCGAACGCGGCGATGTCGGAGTCGTTCATGTGGACGCTGTGCGCCATCCACACGTCCTCGCCGAGCCAGCCCGTCGACTCGAAGTAGTCGGTCGGGCCCATGCCGAACAGCTCGTGGCAGAACTTCTCCTCCTCGACCGTCTCGCTGCCGTGGGTGTGCAGCCGTACGCCGAGCCGGCGCGCCAACTCGGCACCCTGCTTGAGGAGTTCGGTGGAGACGGAGAAGGGGGAGCACGGCGCGACGGCGACCTGCGTCATCGCGTCGAAGGAGGAGTCGTGGTGCTTGTTCACCGTCTCCTCGGTCGCCGCGAGGGCGCCTTCGAGGGTCTCGACGGCGAAGTCCGGCGGCAGGCCGCCGTCCTTCTCGCTGCGGTCCATGGAGCCGCGGGCCAGGGTGAAGCGCACGCCCATCTCGGAGGCGGCGCGGATGATCGACCCGGAGAGGTCGCCCGAGCCCTTGGGGAAGACGTAGTGGTGGTCCATGGCGGTGGTCACGCCACCGCGGGCCATCATCGCGAGGGAGCCCTGCGCGGCCGCGTACGTCATCTGCTCGTCGATGCGCGCCCACGTCGGGTACAGCGCCACCAGCCAGTTGAACAGGTTGTGGTCCGTGGCGAGGCCACGGGTGATCCACTGGTAGAAGTGGTGGTGCGTGTTGACCAGGCCGGGCGTGGCGAGGTGTCCTGTGCCGTCGATGCGGCGCACGACGTTCTCCAGGCCCTCGGGGGCCTTGCCCGCGCCGATGGACTCGATCTTGTTGCCGGTGACGACGATGTACCCCGAGGCGTACTCGGTGTCCTGTGCGTCGACCGTCGCGATGGCGACGTTCTCGATGACGATGCGGTCTGCCGAAGAAGCGGTGGAGCTAGCCGTAGAAGGTGCCATGGTGCTTCCTTCATTTCGTGAGTGGCGATTGGGCACGGCAGGACCCTAGGAGGATTTGAGTGCCGCAGCCGCGCTGGCGCTGCTGCGGGTGCCGAGATGGTGGAAGAACAGGTTCAGCGATACGGCGACGAGTGCGCCGGCGCTGATGCCGGAGCCGAGCACGGTCTGCGCCCAGGCCGGGAAGTCGGCGTAGAAGGTGGGCGCGGCGAGCGGGATGATGCCCGCGCCGAGCGAGACGGCGACCAGGATGATGTTGGAGCTGTCGTCGAGTCCGGCCTCGGAGAGCGTACGGATGCCGCTCACGGCGATGGAGCCGAACAGGACGATGCCCGCACCGCCGAGGACCGGCATCGGCACCATGGAGACGACCGCGCCGAGCACCGGGAAGGCGCCGAGGACGATCAGGGTGGCGCCGGCGACGGCGACGACGTAGCGGCTGCGCACCTTGGTGAGCGAGACGACGCCCACGTTCTGCGCGAAGGCCGAGGTCGGGAAGCCGCCGAAGACGGGACCGAGGAAGGTGGCGATGCCGTCGGTGCGCAGTCCGCGCGTGATGGTCCTCCCGTCGCAGTCGCGCTCGCAGATCTCGCCGATGGCGAGCATCCCGGCGCTCGACTCGGTCATCAGGACGAGCATGACGAGGCAGAGCGAGATGATCGCGGCGGGCTGGAACTCCGGCGCGCCGAAGGCGAACGGCGTCGGGAGCGCGGCGACGGGCGCGGACTTCAGCGAGGAGAAGTCGGCCATGCCGAACGGGATCGCGGCGAGTGTGCCGATCAACAGGCCGAACAGCAGGGCGACTTGCTTGACGAAGCCGCGGCCGAAGCGCTGCATCAGGAGGATGACGACGAGGGTGAAGCCGGCCAGCGCGAGGTAGCGCATGTCGCCGTAGTCGGCGGCCGTCTTGTCGCCGCCCTGCGCCCAGCCGACGGGCACGGGCATCAGGGTCACGCCGATGAGGGTGATGACGACGCCGGTGACGAGCGGCGGGAAGAACCTCAACAGCCGCCCGAAGAACGGGCCGATGGCGAGACAGAAGATGCCCGCGACCATGACGGCCCCGTAGATGGCGGGGAGTTGGTCGCCGCGTGCGTTGGTCTCGGCGATGGCGAGCATCGGTGCGATGCCCGCGGAGGACGCGGCGTTGACGAAGGGCAGCCGGTTGCCGACGAAGCCCTTGACGCCGAGCGTCTGGAGCAGGGTCGCCACCCCCGCGATGAGCAGCGAGGCGGCGATCAGCCGGGTCTGGCCCGCGGTGTCGAGGCGGACGGCCTGGCCGATGATGAGCGGAGGGGTGACGACGCCGGCGTACATGGCGGCGATGTGCTGGAGCGCGGCGGGGACGAGCCGCGAGGCATGGAGCTTTTCGTCCACCGGGTGCACCGTCGCGGTGCTCACCGGTGAGGTGGAACACGGGCCTTCAGCCGGCCCCTTTGCAGGCGTTGCCATGTTCTTCCCTCCGGAGGAGGTGCCCCCGCCGACTGCGGGTGGACGGGGGCACGCCTCACAAGGCTGTTACTCACACAGCTGTTACTCACACAGACATGACAAGGAGTGTCAGAGGTTGGTCTGTCAGAGGTTGGTCATGTCGACCGGGATGCGCTGCTCGGCGCCGTCCCGCAGGATGGTGGCCTCGATCAGGCCGTAGGGGCGGTCGGCGGCCCAGTACACGGCACCGTCCTTCGCCTCGTTCTCCAGACCGAACGCCGACAGGTCCTGGCGGAAGTGGTGCTTGTTCGGCGCGGAGAAGCGGATCTCGTCGATCTCGCTGCGGTTGTTGATGACGCGCGAGCCCATCTGGAACAGGGTCTGCTGGAGCGACAGCGAGTACGTCTCCACGAACGCCTGGAGGATGTGCTTCTTCGACTGCTCGTACGACTTGTTCCACTGCGGGGTGCGCGCGTCGTCCTCGCCGGTCCAGCTGTGCCGCCACCAGGTGGACAGCGACGTGGCGAGGATGCGGTCGTAGTCCTCCTGAAGCGTCGTGTACTTGTCCTTGATGAAGCCCCAGAACTCGGAGTTCGTGGTGTTCATCACGGTCAGGTCCTTGAGCCCGGTGAGGACTTCGAACTTCTCGCCGTCGTACGTGATCTGCGCGAGCCGGGTCTCCTGGCCCTTGCGGACGAAGGAGTGCTTGACCTCGTCGGCGCCGATGAAGTTGGAGCCCGCGTCGGATCCGGCGATCCGCTCCCAGGAGTACTCCTCGATGCGGATGCGCGCCCGGTGGATGGACGGCTGGCTGTCGACGAAGTGCCGGGCGAGCGCGATGCCGTACTGCTCGGCCGACTCGATGCCGTGTTCCTTGGCGAAGGCGAAGCAGGTGTTCTTGGTGGTGTCGGTCGGCAGGCAGTTGGCGTTCGACCCGGTGAGGTGGACGTCGTCGAGGTCACCGCTGAGCGCGACCGAGACGTTCAGGTCCTTGATGTGGTGGGTGTCGCCGTCCCGCGTGATCTTGACAACGCGGTTCTCCGCCTTGCCGTACTGGTTCTGTCCCAGGATCGTGGGCATGTCTGCTAGCTCCCTCGGTAAACGGAGTAGCCGAACGGGTTGAGCAGCAGCGGCACGTGGTAGTGCTCGCCCGGTACGACGGCGAACGTGATCGCCACCTCCGGGAAGAACGCTCCGGTCGTGACGCTGTCCCGATTCGCGGGGGCGTCCTGCTGCGCATCGGCTTGCTTCTTGTCGAAATACGCTTCCGTCTCGAAGTCGAGGCGGACGTGAGTGGTTCCCTCCGGCAGCGCCGGCAGGTCCTTGCAGCGCCCGTCCGCGTCGGTGGCCGAGCCACGGAGCGCGACCCATGCGGCACCCGAACCGGCGCGCGCCGCAAGGGAGATGGCGACGCCCTCGGCGGGGCGTCCGATGCTGGTGTCCAGGATGTGCGTGGACACCGACGCCGTGGTCGCGGTGCTCATCAGGCGTTGTCCCCTTCTTCTACGTGCTCTGCGAGGCGGGTCAGACGGATACGGTTGATCTTGCCCAGTTCGGCGCGGACGATCTCCCGCTCCTGGTCGGGCGTGTTGCCGATCCGGTCCTTGAGCGCCGCGAGCATCTGTTCGGCGGTGGCGCCGGTGGCGCAGATGAGGAAGACATGTCCGAACCGCTCCTGGTAGGCCAGGTTGAGTTCGAGCATCTGTGCCTTGAGCTCCTCGGAGGCCCCCGCCATGCCGCGCTGTTCGCGCGACGAGGTCGGGTCGCCGGGCTTCGGGCGGCCGATCGGCGGGTGCCCCGCCATCGCCTCGGCGAGGTCGTCGGCGGTCAGCTCGGCCATCGCGGCGTCACTGGCCTCGAAGAGGGACTCGCTGGTGGCGAAGGGGCGCTGGGCGAGGATCTTGCTCCCCCACGCCGATGAAGCACACACCTCGTGGAGCTCGGCCGCGGCCGCGCTCTCGTCCGAGGTGTTGAACCGGGTCAGGCCCGGTGTCGTACCTGAAGTCACGGGGTTCCTCCGTGGCCTTGTGCTGGACGGGCTGCGGATAGCTAACGCCCTCCGAAACACCGCGTCAACACTTTGTTGAAAACTTGGAGTGACAAAAACCGCCGTCCGGTTAACGGACGGCGGTTCGGGGGTGAGACGGTTCGCCCAGGTCAGGGGCGCGGGATCAGGGCGCCTTCTCACGATTCAGGTAGTTGTAGACCGTGAAGCGCGAAACCCCGAGGGCGCCGGCCACGGTCTCGACGCCGTGCCGCACGGAGAACGCGCCGCGCGCCTCCAGGACGCGGACGACCTCCTGCTTCTCCCTGCGGTCGAGCTCGGCGAGGGGCTTGCCCTCCTTGCGCTCCATGGCCGCCAGGATGTGATCGAGCGAGTCGGCCAGCTGGGGCAGCCGGACGGCTATCACGTCGGCGCCCTCCCAGCTCAGCACGACGTCGTCCTGGCCCGCCTCCTGCGGCGCCAGCATCTCGCCGCCCATGGCGTCGACCAGCGGCTTGACCGCTCTGACGAAGGGGTCGGCGGCGTCGCCGACGGTCCCGGTCACTTATCGCCCTCCCCGGACTCGTCCGCGAGCACGTTCACCTGAAGCGAGACCCGGGTCGCCCCGGCCGCGAGCGCCTTGCGCAGCAGCGCGTCGACCGCCGTGAGCACGCCGTCGGCCTCGCCCTCGGCGGTGTTGCCGAAGGGTCCGACGTCCACCGCGTCCAGGTCGGCGCCCTGGATGACGTCGCGGGCGACCACCGCGTGCGGCGGCGCCTCGTCCAGATCGAAGGGCTCGGTCGTGAACTCCACTCTCAATCGCACGCGCTCAACCTAATGCCGATCGGCGCTTTTCCGGCAGCCCCTCTTGACAGCTCCCCCGGATCGCATGCAATCTTCCATCACGCAGAAACGAACTTCCGCAATACGGAAGCTCGACCACTTCAAACCCGAAGGGAGCGCCGACCCCGATGGGATTCGCAGACCAGCGCTTCAACGTCAACCTGTCGATCCTCTTCACGGAACTCCCGCTCCTGGAGCGCCCCGCGGCCGCGGCCGCGGCGGGCTTCACCGCGGTCGAGCTGTGGTGGCCCTGGGTCGACGCCCCCGTACCCGAGCAGTCCGAGCTCGACGCCCTGCGTGACGCGATCAAGGACGCGGGCGTCCAGCTGACCGGCCTGAACTTCTACGCGGGTCAGCTGCCGGGCCCGGACCGGGGCGCCCTGTCGATCCCGGGCGAGGAGAGCGAGAAGTTCCGCGCGAACCTCGACGTCGCGGCCGACTTCGCACAGTCCCTCGGCTGCACGGCGCTCAACGCGCTCTACGGCAACCGCGTCGACGGCGCCTCGGAACAGGAGCAGGACGAACTCGCCCTGGAGAACCTGGTGCTGGCGGCCCGCGCGGCCGACCGTGTCGGCGCCGTGCTGCTCATCGAGGCCCTGAACAAGCCCGAGTCGCCGAAGTGCCCGATCGTGAGCGCCCCCAAGGCGATCGAGATCGTGGACAAGGTGAACGCGGCGACCGGCCTCGGCAACGCCAAGTTCCTGATGGACCTGTACCACCTGTCGATGAACGGCGAGGACCTCCCGCAGGTCATCAGCGCCTACGCCGACAAGACGGCGCACGTGCAGATCGCCGACAACCCGGGCCGCGGCGCGCCGGGCACCGGATCGCTGCCGCTCGAGGAGCTGCTCGACCAGCTGAAGAAGGCCGGTTACGAGGGCTACGTGGGCCTGGAGTACAAGCCGGGCGACGCGCCGAGCGCCGAGTCCTTCGGCTGGCTGCCCCACGAGCACCGCGCCGCCTGAGCCGGCACCGGTCCCTCAACTCATCGCCGTACCAACGCTTTTGGAGTCACCCTCATGAGCAACAACCTTCCCAAGGTCGCGTGGATCGGTCTCGGCATCATGGGCTCGCCCATGTCGGAGAACCTGATCAAGGCCGGTTACGACGTCACGGGCTTCACCCTGGAGCAGGACAAGCTGGACCGCCTCGCCGCGGCCGGCGGCACCGCCGCGAAGTCGATCGCCGAGGCCGTGCGCGACGCCGATGTCGTCGTCACGATGGTCCCCGCGTCGCCGCAGGTCGAGGCCATCGCGTACGGTCCCGAGGGCATCCTGGAGAACGCGAAGGCCGGTGCGCTGATCGTCGACATGTCGTCGATCACCCCGCAGACCTCGGTCGACCTGGCGAAGAACGCCAAGGAGAAGGGCATCCGCGTCATCGACGCCCCCGTCTCCGGCGGCGAGGCCGGCGCCATCGAGGCCGTCCTGTCCATCATGGTCGGCGGTGAGCAGGCCGACTTCGACGAGGCCAAGCCGCTCCTGGAGGCGCTCGGCAAGACCATCGTGCTGTGCGGTCCGCACGGCTCGGGTCAGACCGTGAAGGCCGCCAACCAGCTGATCGTCGCCGTGAACATCCAGGCGTGCGCCGAGGCCGTGGTCTTCCTGGAGAAGTCGGGCGTCGACCTGAAGGCGGCCCTGGACGTCCTCAACGGCGGCCTCGCCGGCTCGACCGTCCTGACGCGCAAGAAGGACAACTTCCTCAACCGCGACTTCAAGCCGGGCTTCCGGATCGACCTGCACCACAAGGACATGGGCATCGTCACCGACGCCGCCCGCAACGTCGGCGCGGCCCTGCCCGTCGGCGGCGTGGTCGCCCAGCTCGTCGCCTCGCTGCGCGCCCAGGGCGACGGCGGCCTCGACCACTCGGCCCTGCTGCGCTCCGTCGAGCGCCTCTCGGGCAACCAGGTCGCGTAAGCGGCCCCCAGACTTCCGGGCCGCGGCGGCGCTGACACCTGTCCTGTCGCGCCCAGGCGCCGCCGCGGCCCGGAACCTCATTCCGACTCCGACAACTTCAACAAACTGTTGACGTAGCAGTTCAGGGGTCCTTACGCTCCACAGCACTGCCTCTGAGTTGCCCCCATCGTCAGCAGCCACTGCACGGAAGGTCGCCTCGAATAATGCCGAAGCGTGTGCTCACGACCGAGTCCGGCGCCCCTGTCGCCGACAACCAGAACTCCGCCACCGCCGGTTCGGGCGGCCCGCTCCTCCTCCAGGACCAGCACCTTCTGGAGAAGCTCGCCCGCTTCAACCGCGAGCGGATCCCGGAGCGCGTGGTGCACGCCCGCGGCTCCGGCGCGTACGGCTACTTCGAGGTGACGGACGACGTCACCGACTACACGTACGCCGACTTCCTCTCCACGATCGGCAAGCGCACCGAGCTCTTCCTGCGCTTCTCGACCGTGGCCGACAACCTCGGTGGCGCGGACGCCGTCCGTGACCCGCGCGGTTTCGCGGTGAAGTTCTACACCGAAGAGGGCAACTACGACCTCGTCGGCAACAACACCCCGGTCTTCTTCATCAAGGACCCGCTGAAGTTCCCCGACTTCATCCACTCCCAGAAGCGCGACCCGTTCACGGGCAAGCAGGAGCCGGAGAACGTCTGGGACTTCTGGGCGCACGCCCCCGAGGCCACGCACCAGATCACCTGGCTGATGGGCGACCGCGGCATCCCCGCGTCGTACCGCCACATGAACGGCTACGGCTCGCACACCTACCAGTGGACGAACGAGCAGGGCGAAGCCTTCTTCGTGAAGTACCACTTCAAGACGAACCAGGGCATCCGCTGCCTCTCCGCCGAGCAGGGCGCCGAGCTGGCCGGCAAGGACGCCAACTCGCACCAGACGGACCTGCTCCAGGCCATCGAGCGCGGTGTGAACCCGTCCTGGACGCTGTACGTGCAGATCATGCCGGCGGCCGAGGCGGCCGAGTACCGCTTCAACCCGTTCGACCTCACCAAGGTGTGGCCGCACAAGGACTACCCGTTGCAGCGCGTGGGCCGCCTGGTCCTCGACCGCAACCCGGACAACGTCTTCGCCGAGGTCGAGCAGGCCGCGTTCTCCCCGAACAACTTCGTTCCCGGCATCGGTCCTTCGCCGGACAAGATGCTCCAGGGCCGCCTGTTCGCGTACGCCGACGCGCAGCGCTACCGCCTGGGCGTCAACCACACCCAGCTCCCGGTGAACGCGCCGAAGGCGACCACCGCGAACAACTACGGCCGCGACGGCCTGATGGCGACCAACGCCTACGACCGCGCCCGCAAGAACTACGAGCCGAACTCCTACGACGGCCCCGCCGAGACCGGCCGCGCGCTCGCCGCGCCGCTCGCGGTCTCCGGCTACACGGGGACGCACGAGGCGCCGGCCCACACCAAGGACGACGACTTCTTCCAGGCGGGCGAGCTGTACCGCCTGATGTCCGAGGACGAGAAGGGACGCCTGGTCGCGAACATCGCGGGCGGCCTCTCCCAGGTCTCGCGCGACGACATCGTGGAGAAGAACCTCGCCCACTTCCACGCCGCCGACCCGGACTACGGCAAGCGCGTCGAGGAAGCGGTCCGCGCCCTGCGCGAGGACTGACCCCAGTAACTACACAGACCGTGTACGGGGATTGACGGGAGGTCAGCTCCGTACACGCAAGCCCGCACCACTGGCACGACCCGGATGAGGGGTGGTCTGCCGGTGGCTGCGGGAGGACGAGGACCGCGGCGGCAGGTGCGAGCCAGTGCGGTGGTGAAGGTTCCGGGATCGCTGTCGACCTGAGGCAGTACGACCCCGAGATCCGTCGCCCCGCCGCCGCGGTCCCAGCCACACGGACTCCGTCCGGTGGCGCGCATGCATGTTCCGCCAGTCGCGCGCCGTCGGACGGCAACAACTTCCCATGCAGAGCGCCGAGTTCGGACGGTCCCGAACTCGGCGCTCTTTTGTTCGCTCAGCCGGCGAGGGAGCGCTCGGCGTTGTCCAGCAGTTCCTTGTAGGTCAGCACTTCGACGCGGGCGACATGGGTGTTGAACGTACGCAGGGCCTCACTGATCTCCACCTCCGGCACATCGGGTTGCAGCCACGGATGTCCGATCAGGACGATGGCGCCGGCCCTGCGCGTCTCGATGCCGAACTCCTCACGGATGCGCTCCCGGTTCTCGTCCAGGCCGACGAGGTAGTTCACTGCCTGGCCCACCGCGTCATGCACCTCAGCCGTCGGCACCCAAGCGTTCCGGTACCGCTTGACCAGCGGCTTCCTCAAGCTCATCGCACGCTTCAGCTCGACGATGTGCAAGGAGCCGTCCGCACGGAGCAGCGGTATGTCCACCTCGTCGCCCGGCACCAGCCGCCTCTGCGCGGCTTCGCCCACGTACCGCCCACCGAAGATCCACGGCTGGCCCTGCACGGCCTTCTGCAGGTCGTGCTCCGATGCACCGGGGTCTTCGACCACCCGCCGCAACGCGGCCACATCAGCGGAACGCTGCCGCAGTTCGGCGGCGCGCAGCAGCAGACGCCCCTTGTCGTCCGCTGCCAGCAGCGCCAGCGCCTCCGGTGAGGTGACGATCTCCCTGGCCGCCTGGGCCGGGTCCTCGATGTCGATGCGGTTGCCGCGCAGAACGCGCTCCAGCCAGAGCGCGGTCTCCGCCATGCCCCTCGGTATCACGTAACGCCCAGGGCGATCCTCCGGAGCCCGCAGGAACCGGGAGTCCTCGCCCTGGGCCCGGAAGTGATCGACGAGGTCGGTCGCGGCGGCATCGGGATGGTCAGCCAGATACTTCTGGGCGGCGGACACCATCCAGCGATGTGTGGCCCACACCGTGTTCGCGAGGAACTCTCGGCTGGTCTCATCACGCGCGCCGTCCTGGAAGAGCCGGTAGCGCTCCTCGAACTCCGGTCTGAGGATGCGGCCCTCGGCATATTCGATGGAGTCGTGAAGCTGCCTGGCCACCGCCCACTCGTCCGCGCGGGCCGCGACCTCACGCGCCGCGGACAGCAGGCGGACCATCTCCTTGCCACCGCGACGCCTTCTACCGCGCCCACCGTGCATATGAGCGACGACAGCGGACACCGCGGCGTCCACCCCCTCGTCGGAAATGCTCTTGCGCACTTCCCGCAGCTGCCACTCCAGGCTCATGTCAACTCGTATCGGCATGGGCCGCATTGTGGAGCGTGGCACTGACAACCCCCGTGCACACCGAAGGGGCGGGCCACCGGTGCACCGGTGGCCCGCCCCTTCGGTGTGGGGTCCGGGCTGTCAGACCTTCAGCGGCCGGATCGACGTGGGCGCGTGCCCCGGCTCCGTCGCGATCTCCTCGAACTCCTTGACCGCGCTGATGTCGGCCGTGGGGCTCATCGAGATGTTCGTGATGCGCTCCAGGATCGCCTCGACGACGACCGGGACGCGGTGGTCCTGGGCGAGCTTCTTGGCGCGCTCCAGGGCCTCGCCCAGCTCGTTCGGGTCGGTGACCCGGATCGCCTTGCAGCCCAGGCCCTCGGCGACCTTGACGTGGTCGACGCCGTAGACGCCGAGCTCGGGGCTGTTCTGGTTCTCGAACTCCAGGTTGACCTGGAAGTTGATGTCCAGGCCGATCTGGGCCTGGCGGATCAGGCCCAAGTAGGCGTTGTTCACCAGGACATGGACGTACGGGATGCGGTGCTGCGCGCCGACCGCCAGCTCTTCGATCATGAACTGGAAGTCGTAGTCACCGGAGAGGGCGACGACCTGGGTGTCCGGGTCGGCCTTGGCGACGCCGAGCGCGGCCGGGATCGTCCAGCCGAGCGGGCCCGCCTGGCCGCAGTTGATCCAGTGGCGCGGCTTGTAGACGTGCAGCATCTGGGCGCCCGCGATCTGCGACAGACCGATGGTCGTCACGTAGCGCGTGTCCTTGCCGAACGCCTTGTTCATCTCCTCGTAGACGCGCTGCGGCTTCATGGGGATGTCGTCGAAGTGCGTACGGCGCAGGAGGGTCTCCTTGCGCTCGAGGTGCGAGGCGACCCAGGCGCTGCGGTCGGGGAGTTCGCCCGCGGCCTTGAGCTCGCGCGCGACCTCGACGAAGAGTTCGAGCGCGGCCTTGGCGTCGGACGTGATCCCGTAGTCCGGCGCGAAGATCTTGCCGATCTGGGTCGGCTCGATGTCGACGTGCACGAAGGTGCGCTCGCCGCGGTAGACGTCGAGCTTGTAGCCGGTGTGCCGGTTGGCCCAGCGGTTGCCGATGCCGAGGACGAAGTCCGACTCCAGGAACGTGGCGTTGCCGTAGCGGTGGCCGGTCTGCTGGCCGACCATGCCCGCGTTCAGCTCGTGGTCGTCGGGGATCGTGCCCCAGCCCATCAGGGTGGGAACGACAGGGGTGTGGGTGATCTCGGCGAACTCGACGAGCAGGTCGCTCGCGTCCGCGTTGATGATGCCGCCGCCCGCGACGATCAGCGGGCGCTCGGACGCGACGAGGAGGCGGATCGCCTTCTCGATCTGCGCGCGGGTCGCGGCCGGCTTGTAGACCGGCAGCGGCTCGTACGTGTCCGGGTCGAACTCGATCTCGGTCTGCTGGACGTCGATGGGCAGGTCGATGAGGACGGGACCGGGACGGCCCGAGCGCATCAGGTGGAAGGCCTGCTGGAAGACGCCGGGGACCTGCGCGGCCTCCAGGACCGTCACGGCCATCTTGGCGACCGGCTTGGCGATCGTGGCGATGTCGACGGCCTGGAAGTCCTCCTTGTGCAGCAGGTGGCTCGGGGCCTGACCCGTGATGCACAGGATCGGGATGGAGTCCCCGATCGCGGAGTAGAGGCCGGTGATCATGTCGGTGCCGGCCGGGCCCGACGTACCGATGCAGACGCCGATGTTGCCCGGGTTGGCGCGGGTGTAGCCCTCGGCCATGTGCGAGGCGCCCTCGACGTGGCGGGCGAGCGTGTGGTCGATGCCACCGCTCTCCTTGAGCTCCTTGTAGAAGGGGTTGATGGCGGCACCGGGCACGCCGAACGCGTTGCTGACGCCTTCGCGCTTGAGGATCTCAACGGCCGCGCGGGCGGCGGTCATTCGAGCCATGAGTGCTCCCGACTTCTGCTGTGACTGACTGCTACTTGTCCGGCTGTCGGATTCGCGCTCCCGTCGCGCCCCGCGGCGAGCTCTGAATTCCGTCCTGGTCTATGGCGTCCTGGTCTCCGCGGTCGAACTTTGTTATTCCATGATGCGGAAACTAGGTTCTGCTATATGGAAGCAATGTAGAGGGGCTCCTCAGAGGCCGTCAAGGTGGATGATGAGACCGACGTCGATCCGGAACGCGCGCCACGGAGGGGGGTGGACCATGGCCGAGCCGGTCCGCGTACGGTGCCCGGCCTGCACGCGCGAGCATGTGTACGTCGCCCCGGTCCTGCCCTGCGCGTGCGGGGCGCCGGTCGCTCCCCCGCTGCTGCGCGGCGCCGCCGCCGAGCCGGTCAGCGACCGCACCTGGGCCGACGACTGGGTCACCCTGCGCTGCCCGATGTGCGGCCGCCGCGACCGCTGGCCGCGCCCCGAGCTGGGTTGCGACTGCGGCACCGTGCTGCGCGTCCCGGTCCAGGGCGACCAGCTCCCCGCGCCCGCGCACATACCTCTGCCGCGCACGGCGGCCACGCCCCGCCCCGCCTTCCAGCCGGTGGCGATCCGCACCGCGCGCGACGCGGTGACCGCCGCCGCGCTGTATCTGCGCTGGCTCGGCTATCTGGAGGTGCGCCGCGCCGACCAGCGCCCGCCGTCCGGCATCGGCCTCGCGGCCCGCGGCGTGATCGCCCAGGTCGAGCCGTCGGTGCGGCCCGCGACGGTGCGCGACGTGGAGTGCCTGTGGCTCCAGGCGATGACGGAGTCCGCGGCCTGCGTCTACTTCTCCCTGGCCGGCTACCTGGACACGGCCCGCACCCGCGCGGACGAACTGGGCATCCCCCTGTTCGTCCTCGACCTCGCGGGGGTGCCCCAGCCGGTGAACAGCCCGGCGGACGAACTGATCGCGAGCGGGGCGTGACCGACAGGCCGGGCGGTGATACTGGCCGGATGAAGTTCCGCCTCGCCGAACCCGCCGACTTCCCCCGCCTCCAGGACATCGAGACCGCCGCCGGGGAGATCTTCCGTACGGTCGGGATGGACGCGATCGCCGACGACGCGCCGTTCACCACCGCCGAGCTGGAGCGCTACCGGCGCGCGGGCCACGCCTGGGTCGCGGTCGAGGACGACGGCACGGTCGCCGCCTACCTGGTCGGCGAGGTCGTCGAAGGCGCCTTCCACATCGAGCAGGTCACGGTGCATCCGGACGCCGCGCGGCGCGGGGTGGGCCGGGCCCTGGTCGCGTGCGCCGCCGACTGCGCGCGCGACCAGGACCTGGCCGCTCTCACCCTGACCACCTTCACCGACGTGCCGTGGAACGCCCCGTACTACGAGCGCCTCGGCTTCCACCGGCTCACCGAGGCCGAGATCACGCCGGGCCTGCGCCGCATTCGCGCGGCGGAGGCGGAGCACGGCCTCGACCGGTGGGCCAGGGTCTGCATGCGACGGGAGCTGTAGCGCCCGCTCCCGTTCACGTCCTACAACTCCCCGTATCCTTCGCGGAGTTCCACCTTCCGGACCTTCCCGCTCACGGTCATCGGAAACGACTCGAGGATGCGCAACCTGCTGGGGATTTTGTAGTGCGCGAGCCGGTCGCGGCAGTACGCGCGCAACTCGTCGAGGCCGAGCGTGTCCGCCGGGTCCCGCAGGATGACGCAGGCGAGGACCTCTTCGCCGTACGTCTCGTGCGGCACCCCGACGACCTGGACGTCGGCGATCTTCGGATGCCCGTACAGGAACTCCTCGACCTCGCGCGGGTAGATGTTCTCGCCACCGCGGATGATCATGTCCTTGATCCGGCCGACGATCTGCGCGTAGCCGTCCTCGCGCAGCACCGCCAGGTCGCCGGTGTGCATCCACCGTCCGGCGTCGATGACCTCGGCGGTCTTCTCGGGCTCCGCCCAGTAGCCGAGCATCACGCTGTAGCCGCGGGTGCACAGTTCGCCGGGCTCGCCGCGCGGCAGCGTGACGCCGGTGGCCGGGTCGATCACCTTGACCTCGATGTGCGGCAGGACGCGGCCGACGGTGCCGGTGCGCCGCTCCAGGTCGTCGTCGCGGCGGGTCTGGAGGGAGACGGGCGAGGTCTCGGTCATCCCGTAACAGATGCTCACCTCGGCCATGTTCATCTCGGCGACGACCCGCTTCATGACCTCGACGGGGCACGGGGAGCCCGCCATGATGCCGGTGCGCAGGCTGCCGAGGTCGTACGAGGCGAAGTCCGGCAGGTTCAACTCGGCTATGAACATGGTCGGTACGCCGTACAGCGACGTGCACCGCTCCTGCTGCACGGCGCGCAGCGTGGCGGCGGGGTCGAAGGACGGGGCCGGGATGACCATGCAGGCGCCATGGGACGTGGCGCCCAGATTCCCCATGACCATCCCGAAGCAGTGGTAGAAGGGCACCGGTATGCACACCCGGTCCTGCTCGGTGTAGCCGACCGTCTCGCCCACCCAGTAGCCGTTGTTGAGGATGTTGTGGTGGGAGAGCGTGGCCCCCTTCGGGAAGCCGGTGGTGCCGGAGGTGTACTGGATGTTGACCGCGTCGTCGCACGACAACTCGGCCTGCACGGCTGCCAGTTGCTCGTACGGAACCGCAGCCGCGGCCGCGACGAGCGCCTCCCAGCTCGCCTCGCCGATGAAGACGCGCTCACGCAACTGGGGGCATTCGGGGGCGACCTGACGGACCAGCTCCCGATAGTCCGTACCCTTGTGCCCGGTCGACGCGATCAGCACCGAGACACCTGACTGCTTCAGCACGTACGCCAACTCGTGGGCCCGGTACGCCGGGTTGATGTTCACCATGATCGCGCCGATGCGCGCGGTCGCGTACTGGACGAGGACCCACTCGGGGCAGTTGACCGCCCAGATGCCGACCCGGTCGCCCTTCGTGACGCCGCGCGCGAGCAGTGCGCGCGCCAACTCGTCGACGTCCGCGCCGAATTGGGCATAGGTCCAGCGGCGCCCGCTCGGTACGTCGACGAGCGCCTCGCGGTCGGGCCACGCGTCGACGGCCCGCTGGAGGTTGCCGCCGATGGTGTCGCCGAGGAGCGGCACCTCGCTGGTGCCGTGGGCATACGAGAGTGCGGCGGGGAGGGCGGTCACCGGAAGTCCTCCTCGCGGTACTCGGCGACGGAGCCGCGCGCGGTCGCCTCGCGCAGCTCGATGCGGCGGATCTTCCCGGAGACGGTCTTGGGCAGCTCGCCGAACTCGATGCGGCGCAGCCGCTTGTACGGGGCAAGGACCGCGCGGGAGTGCTCGAAGAGCAACTTGGCGGTGTCCGGGCCGGGTTCGTACCCTTCTGCGAGCACGACGTACGCCTTGGGGACGGCGAGCCGCAGCTCGTCGGGGGCGGGCACCACCGCCGCCTCGGCGACGGCCTCGTGCTCGAGCAGCGCGCTCTCCAGCTCGAAGGGGCTGATCTTGTAGTCGGACGCCTTGAAGACGTCGTCGGCGCGGCCCACGTAGGTCAGGTAGCCGTCGGCGTCCCGTGCGCCGATGTCGCCGGTGCGGTAGAAGCCGCCCGCCATCGCCTCGGCGGTGCGCTCCGGATCGCCGTGGTAGCCGACCATCAGGCCGACGGGGTGCGCGGACAGGTCGAGGCTGATCTCCCCTTCGTCCGCGCCCGGCCGGCCCGTGACGGGGTCGAGGAGCTCGACCTTGAAGCCGGGGCTCGGCCGCCCCATGGAACCGGTCTTGAGCGGCTGACCGGGGCTGTTGGAGACCTGCACGGCCGTCTCGGTCTGCCCGAACCCGTCGCGGATGGTGACGCCCCAGGCCCGCTTGACCTGCTCGATGACCTCCGGGTTGAGCGGCTCGCCCGCGGCCACGACTGCCCTGGGCGGTGTGCGGAGTTGGGTGAGGTCGGCCTGGATGAGCATGCGCCACACGGTCGGCGGCGCGCAGAAGGAGGTCACCCCCGCGCGGTCCATGGCGTCCATCAGTCGGCCCGCGTCGAAGCGCGTGTAGTTGTAGAGGAAGACGGTCGCCTCGGCGTTCCACGGCGCGAAGAAGTTCGACCAGGCGTGCTTGGCCCAGCCGGGCGAGGAGATGTTCAGATGGACGTCGCCGGGGCGAAGACCGATCCAGTACATCGTCGCCAAGTGCCCGACGGGGTACGACACATGGGTGTGCTCGACGAGCTTGGGGCGGGCCGTCGTGCCGGACGTGAAGTAGAGCAGCAGCGCGTCGTCGGCGAGGGTCTCCCCGGTGGGCGCGAAGGTCTCGTCGGCCGCCTGCGAATCCTCGTACGCGAGCCAGCCCTCCTCGGGTGCGCCGCCGGACCCGACGACGATGCGGGTGTACTCCCCCGGCACCTCGCCGAACTTGGCGACGTCCTCGGGGCGTACGACGACGTGCCGGGCGCGGCCGCGCTCGACGCGGTCGGTGAGGTCGGCGGGGCCGAGCAGCGGGGTCGCCGGGATGACGACGGCGCGCAGCTTCATCGCGGCGAGCATGGTCTCCCACAGCTCGACCTGGTTGCCCAGCATCAGGAGCACCCGGTCGCCGGCCCGCACGCCGTGCGCGGCCAGCCAGTTCGCGACCTGGTCGGAGCGGCGGCGCAGCGTGTCGAAGGAGAACCGCGCTTCGCCGCCGTCCTCCTCCACGATGTGCAGGGCGGTCTTCTCGTTGCCCTCGGCGATGACGTCGAACCAGTCGAGGGCCCAGTTGAACCGGTCGGGCCGGGGCCAGGCGAAGCCCTCGTACGCCGTCTCGTAGTCCTCCGCATGCTGCAACAGGAAGTCGCGGGCGGTGCGGAACTGCTGCGTGGGGCCGTTCGCCGTCGTCATGTGCGCTCCCGGAGTCCTTCTTGTTCGCGTCGTTGCGGACCGTGTCTGACATCGTGTAGTCCGTGGCGCAGGTCTCACCACCCCCGAACGGGGGTGAACGAAGCTCGGCGAGGTGATGGAAGGTGTCCGCACAGGCGGTGGAAGCGGTCGAGATGCGCGCGGCGCTGGTGCGACTGCGCCGGGGCACGGGCCTGCCGGTGGCGTTCGGCGGGCTCACCGCGAGCGCCGGACGGGCCGGAGTGGCAGGTCAGGTGCGGCTCGCCGAGCTGAGCGGCGCCGCGACGCACGCGCTGCGCGGCCTCGTCGTCACCGCGGGCAACGGCCTGGGCGGCAAGGCGCTGACCCTCGCCCGGGCGTGCGCGGTCACCGACTACCACGACTCGCGCCACATCAGCCACGAGTACGACTTCGCCGTCGCGGCCGAGGGGCTGCGCTCGGTCCTCGCGGTCCCCGTCGTCGTACGCCGCCGGGTGCGCGGTGTCCTCTACGGGGCCCTGCGCTCGGCCCAGCCGCTCGGCGACCGGACGCTGAGCGCGGCGATGGCCGCGGCGCGCGACGTGGAGCAGGCGCTGCTCGTGCGGGACGAGGCGCAGGCGCTGCTCGCCGCGGCGGCCGCGCCGGTGGCGGAAGGCACCGGCGCGTGGGAGGAGGTCCGGGAGGCGCACGGGGCACTGCGGGCGCTCGCGCCACGGATCGTCGACCCGGCGCTGCGGGCCGAACTCCTCGCCGTCTGCGGAAAGTTGGCGTCAGCCGCGACGCCGGTGGAGCAGGAGGCGGCGGTGGTGCTCGCGCCGCGCGAGGTGGACGTGCTCGCCTGCGTGGCGGGCGGCGCGACGAACGCGGCGGCGGCCGAGCGGCTCGGGCTGCGCCCCGAGACCGTGAAGGGCTACCTCCGCTCGGCGATGCGGAAGCTGGGCGCGCACACGCGCGGTGAGGCGGTGGCGTCGGCGCGGCGGGCGGGGCTGCTTCCGTAAGCCTCTTGTCGCGTCCCCGCCCGTCCCGGCGTCCTACTTGCCTGCGGCCTTGTCGGCGGTCAGCTTCCCGGCGGCGCCCCAGCTGTCGGTCGGGACCTCGTGGATCCAGACCTGGACGGTCTCGGCGGGAATCTTGTACGCGTCGACGAAGGCGTCGGTGACCCGCTTGACCAGGTCGCGCTTGAGCTCGACGTCGCGGGGACCCTGCTGGATGGTGACGATCGGCATGACTGAACTCCCTTTTCCGGTTTCCCGGCGGTTTCCCGATCCGGTTCTTGCTGACGACGTCAGTCCATCGCGTCCCGGGCCCCCGACCAAGAAGCAGTTCGTGAGCGCAGCGATCAGTGATCGTGATCGCCGCTGCTCAGGCACGCTTTCCGGAACGCGTCGAGGGCGGCGTCGGAGCCTTCGGTGCGGGTCACGAGCACCGTGGTGAGGGCGAGTCCGGGCGCGGCGAACGGCACGAAGGCGACCCGGGAGCTGTGGACCACGCGCGCGTGGGCGGCGTACACGACCGTCCAGATCGGGGTGGTGCCGGTGCCGATGGTGGCGAGGGTGTCCTGGAGGGTGCCGGTGGTGGGTCCGGGCCGCGGCTCGAACCCGGCGTCGTGGCAGGCGCCCACGACGAGGTCGACGAGGGCGGGGTGGTTGTCGCGCCGGGTGAGGCTGAGCGCGAGGCCGGCCAGGTCGGTGACGGACACCTCGGCGGCTTCGGCCAGCGGGTGGCGGGCGGGCAGGGCCGCCACCAGCGGCTCCGGCCATACGGGAACGGCGCGCAGCCCGTCCGACGCCTCGGGTCCTTCGGGCCCTGACCGCAGGAACGCCGCGTCGAGGCGCCCGTCGCGCACCTGCCGCAGGCGCTGCGCGGGAGGCGCCGAGACCAGCTCGACCTCGATGTCCGGCTCCTGGACGGCGTACGCGCCGAGCACGCGGTCCAGGTGTTCGCCGAGCCCGGTACTGGTACCGACCCGCAGGGCGGTGCGCCGGGCCACGGCCGCCCTGGCCCGTTCGGCGGCGGCGAGCACGGCGCGCGCCTCGGGCAGCAGGCGCTCACCGGCGCCGGTGAGCCGCACGTGGCGGGGCGAGCGGTCGAACAGGTCGGTGCCCAGCTCCCGTTCGAGCCGGCGGATCTGCTGGCTGACGGCGGACTGCACGATGTGCAGCCGCTCGGCGGCCCGCCCGAAGTGCAGTTCTTCGGCGACGGTCACGAAGTAGGCGAGCTGGCGCAGTTCCATGGCGGCGACCCTAGAACGGGATCCCGGTGCCATTGTCGGTGGGATGGTCTTCAATGGGGACTTCGGGGTGTCTTCGATGGTGTGCGGGGTGGGGCGGATGGTCTCGACGGATCGGTTCCTGGCGTTCGCGGCGATGTCGCTGCTGGTGATCGTGATCCCGGGCCCGAGCGTGCTGTTCGTGATCGGCCGGGCGCTGGCGCACGGCCGACGCACGGCGGTGGCGACGGCGCTGGGCAATGTGTTCGGCTCGTATCTGCTCGTGGTGGCGGTGGCGCTCGGCATCGGCGCGCTGGTGGAGCGCTCGGCGGCCCTGTTCGTCACGGTGAAGCTCGCGGGCGCGGCCTACCTGGTGTACCTGGGCATACAGGCGTTCCGGCACCGCCGGGACATGAAGGCGTCGGACATCAGCGGCCCGGTGGGACCGCCGCGCGGCGATCTGCGCACGGTGCTCGACGGCGCCCTGGTGGGGGTCACCAACCCGAAGGGCATCGTGTTCTTCGCGGCGGTCCTGCCGCAGTTCGTGAACCACGAGGCGGGCCGGCTTCCCGCCCAGATGCTCCTGTTGGGCCTGATACCGATCACGATCGGCCTGGTCACGGACACCCTGTGGGGCTTGACGGCGTCGGCCGCGCGCACCTGGTTCGCGCGCTCCGACCGACGCCTGTCGCTCATCGGCGGCACGGGCGGCTTCGCGCTGATCGGGCTCGGGGTGACGGTGGCGGCGACGGGCCGGGCGGACTGACGCCGTCGGCCTTCACGAGCCTCAGGTCCGTACGGTGCCGAAGTCCACGGTGACGGGGCCGGGTGCCTCCAGGACGGCGGCCATGCGCTCGGCCTCGGCGACGAGTTCCTCGCGCCGGCCCCGGGTGAGCGCGGCAAAGGGCTCCAAGGTGACGACGCTGCCTGCCTCGCTCTCCTTCAGGGTCCACAGCCCGGCCAGAAAACCATCGACGAGGAAGGTCAAGTAGGCGGTGTTCACCTGCCAGTTGCGACCCCGGTCGGCCTCGTGGATCACGCGGGTGCGGTCGGCGTGCGACAGCAGGAGGTTGTCGAACTCGGCGAGCAGCCGGGGCGGTGCGGGGGTGTCCTCGTCGGGGCGCGGCGCGTCGGGCAGGTCGAACAGCTCGACACCGTGCTCGTCGCGGAACGTCACGAGCCGGGGGCGCAGCCGCTCGAAGACCTCCTTGGTGCGGGTCAGGCCGGCCCACTGCTGGAAGTCCTTCACGGAGGCGGGCCCGAAGGCGGCGAGGTAGCGCAGGACGGTGTCGTCGGCGGTGGGCGCCGGCCCGGCCTGCCGTCCCAGCCAGTGCTCGGCGGTGGTCAGCCGGACGCCGCCGCTGCGCCGCCACAGTCCGCGCGGGGTGACCTGGACGAGGGGCAGGGAACAGCGGGCGGCGATGGTGAGGGCGAGGGGGTCGGCGTCGGGCCACTCCTTCAGGAGCAGTTCCCTGATCTGCTTCGGCGTGCGCGCCTCCTCGACGACGTACGCCTCGGTCAGGGCGGCGAGCCGGGCGAGGTCCACCCCGTCGAGGCCCTTGCGGAACATCCTCAACTCCCGCTCCCTGGCGGGCTGGACGAGCGGGCGCACCGTCAGGGCGTCGTCGGCGGTGTGCAGATGGATGGTGGACCGCATGGTGACGAGGCGGACCAGGCGCCGTGCCTCCAGGCCGTCGGAGAGCTCGGCGGGGGTGAAGCCGTCGAGCCGGGCGGCGAGCGCGAGATACGGCGGCCGGACCTCCTGGGCCTGGAGGCCGACGAGGTGGGCGACGGCCTGTTCGGCGGTCAGCGCGCTGCGGCGCAGCAGCAGTTGCCGCTCCAGGGTGGATCGGCCCAGGGCGCGGGTGGTCATCGGCTTCGTCGTCATACGCCGACGGTAGCGGGGATGGAGGACAGTAACTGTCCTCGATGCCGATGCGGAGGTGCGTCACCTTCGCTGGTTAGGCTGCCCGGGACCCCACGGCTGAAGGAGGCGGCGATGCCGCGACGGCAGGAGCGACCGGGCCACGGCGGCCGGCACGGCGGGCGCCGGTACGCCTGGCGGCGCGGCGCGGACCCCCGGCCGAAGCCCGAGGCGCCGCGGAAGCCCGCCGGGGACGCCACCGCGGCACCGCAGGAGGCGGACAGTGTGGTGCACGCGGCGCTGTACCGGGACGGGGTGCGCGTGGCGAGCCCCGACACCCTCACGGACACCTACCGCCAACTGCGCGAGAAGCCGAACACGGTGGCCTGGATCGGCCTCGCCCGCCCCACCGAGGCCGAACTCAAGTCGCTGGCGGCCGAGTTCGACCTGCACGAGCTCGCGGTCGAGGACGCCCTCGAGGCACACCAGCGCCCGAAGCTGGAGCGCTACGGCGAGACCCTCTTCGTCGTCCTGCGCGCCGCCCGGTACCTGGACGCGCCGGAGGAGGTCGACTTCGGCGAGCTGCACGTCTTCGTCGGCCCCGACTTCCTGATCACGGTCCGGCACGGCGCGGCCCCCGACCTGTCGGCCGTCCGCCGCCGCATGGAGGCCACCCCCGAACTCCTGCGCCTGGGCCCCGAAGCGGTCCTCTACGCCATCCTCGACGCGGTCGTCGACGGCTACGCCCCGGTCGTCGACGGCGTCCAGAACGACATCGACGAGATCGAGACGGAGGTCTTCTCCGGCGCCCCCGAGGTCTCCCGCCGCATCTACGAACTCTCCCGGGAAATGGTCGAGTTCCAGCGCGCGACCCGCCCCCTGGTCGGCATGCTGCACGGCCTGATGGCGGGCTTCGCGAAGTACGGCACGGACGAGGAACTCCAGCGCTACCTCCGCGACGTCGCCGACCACGTCACCCACACCAGCGAACGCGTCGACGGCTTCCGCCAGGCCCTCACCGACATCCTCACGGTGAACGCGACGCTCGTGACGCAGCAGCAGAACGCGGAGATGCGGGCCCTGGCGGAGGCGGGGTTCGAGCAGAACGAGGAGATCAAGAAGATCTCGTCCTGGGCCGCAATTCTCTTTGCACCCACACTCGTCGGAACCATCTACGGCATGAACTTTGAGAACATGCCCGAGTTGGGCTGGAGCTTCGGATACCCCTTTGCAATCGGCCTCATGGGGGTGGTCTGCGTCAGTTTGTACGTGATTTTCAAGCGCCGGGACTGGCTCTGAGCCGCTGTTGCCAAGCTCATCTCTTGTGTGACCTCTCGCACCGCTCACGGACCAGGGCGAAATCAGCCCTTGGGGAGTCTCTGGGGAGAAGTGATGCGGGTGATCTCGTCTACTTGTCTCCAACGAGCCTCTGACCAGGCAATTCACCCTCCACCCACCGTTGGGGAGAATCTGGGGAGAACCAATCAAGCCCTCAGGTAGGTGTGGGTTGATCGCAGCGGTGCACCCCTGGCCGTTCCGACGGCCCGTCGCACCGGCTATAGCAGCACTCAGCCGATCGGGCGATGTCGTCACCCCCACCCCGACTGGCCACTGCCGTCCACGGCCTCATCCGGCTCACTCATCCCCCATACTCCCCACGAAATGCCTGCGCTGCCCCTCTTCGGGGGGCGACGAGGGGCAGTAGCCAGACGGCGTCAGCTAGGTTCACGCGCCATGGCGCGAGGCAGCGAGATTGGCGCCGCGCGGGTCAGCGAGATCGCCGCGACAACAGTGGCAGCAGCCACAAAGGCTGAGACCGTAACTCCGGGGATCGTGGCCCACAGCGGCAGCCCTGGCACTTCCGTCGCAGGCGTCATGAGCACGGGAAGTGTGGTCAACGCAGTCGCGCCGAACAACCACCGACGCTTGACCTTGTAGCCGGAGGCCACCGCTGCGGCGAGGACGGCGAGGGCGACCGCCGCCATGGTCATGAGTCCTGGGGAAGGCACCATCCGCTGGGGGTACGTCTGCTTCAGGATCGTCAGCCCTACGCCGCCGAAGAGCGCGAACATCGACGAAATGGCCAGGGCTGCAGCAGGCGTCATCCGGTTCGCCGGGCGAAGCAGATGGACCGGAACCGTAGGCTCCGGGGTGCCGCTGAGTTCGGCGTCCAACGCGGCGATGAGCCGCCGATGGCTCTTGCGACCACGCCACGTGAACAGGGCACTGAGCAGGACGCTGACCACGGCGATCGGGAGCCACTTGTCGACGACGGATTCGAACAGGTTCGCCCCGTGCGCCAACTGCGGGAGCAGCAGGAGCGCCGCCGCCCACAGAGTGAGGAGCGCCTGGAACAGACGCCGACGGTCATGCTGTCGGCGCAAGGCGGTCTCGTAGCGGGAGACATGCTCCTTCCACACCCGGGCACCAAGGTTCCACTGGGTGGCCGTCTCCAGGTCGGCGAGGAGGGACCCCGCCAAGAGCCGGACAAGCAAACCCCGACGATCGAAATACGCCGTGTGGTCCCGCAACGGGTGCCCGTGCAAGGGGACCGCATCCTGTTCAACGCCCGCAGGAAGAGCCGGCAAGAGCATGCGCCCGACCAGGTCGTGCTGGCTGCTGAACTCCTGCCATGCAACTGGCTTGCCGCGCGAATCGCAGGTTGGCAGGGCCAGCTTGTCGCGATGGTACGGGAGAACGTGATGCTTGATCAGGAGACCGCACAGCAGGCCCAGCACCACGCTCAAGGCAGTGACTGCCCAATGCGTAGCCGACATCTGCCCGACCGGATAGAGATCCCCCAGAAGTCCACGCCACGGCTCGACCATGTCCCGCATCGCCGAGGATCCAACTTCCGGAGTCAGCGCGCCAACGGGCAAGGTGAACAGGGTCATTGCGCTGGCACTTGTGGACAGAAAGCCTGCCGCAGTCGATGACAAGCCAGGGTCCAGCAGCGGAGCGGTGCCCCAAACCATGCTGACCGAGGCGAGGGGAAGCAGCCATGCGACTGCCGCGACGACGGGGTTCCGGGTCTGCCTCAGAATCCAGATCGGCTTGAGACCCGAACCGACCGCGACCAGTCGGACCACCTTCTTCTGATTGCGCCCTCCGTTGCGAGCGAGGAGTTGGTGAGCCAGGTAACCTCCCTGCGAATGCGCAACGATCACGATGTCGTCACACCGGGACTCCAGCCACTTCAACCTGTCTTCCAGGTAGTCCAGTAGGCGTTCGCGCTCGTGCTCCCGCGCCGCTGCGGTGATCACGTGATCGGCGACGTTCAGCCGCGTACCGAACAACACCAGCACGCAGATAACCAGTGCGAGCGCACCCCAGGGATGCGCAAGTGTCAGGGCGACCAGACCGCCCAACGCGGCCAAGAGCGTCATGAGCCTCCACGCGAAGCGGCCGATGTGCCGGTACTCCGGGCTCGCAAAGAACGTGAAACTCAGCCCGTCACGTAAGACACTCCAGAATCCGCGTCGCTGTCCGTCGGGCTCGTCGTAGAAGAGCATCCCGCGGTCTCGCCGATCGGGCCCGACGAGGAGGAGGACCGTCGGAAGACACCGTGCGAGGTACACGGCGGTCAGCAGCCAGCGAGACCACCACCGGGGCCGCTGAAAGCGATCGGACCAGACCGCCTCCGCCATCAGCACCTGTCCAACCGACCTGCCCCTGACCCGAAGCCGGGCAATCGCATGGGCTGGAACGCCATATGAAGCCTCAGCATCAGAGGAGTGCTGCTCCGGCACCTCGTTCCACTCGACAGCCTCAGGGCCGTAGACACCCACGATCGGGGCCAGAATTCCCTGCCCCATGTGCCGCAGCACGGACTTCTCCGTACCGGAGTGCTTGTGCTGGTTGCCGACACCATGCACCAAGAGATAGCCGACTCGCCTGCTTCGCCGCCGCTTGCCCATCCAGTACCTCCTCGACCAGGAGCGTGATCCTTGCAGGGGCAGGCGGTTTGCGTATCCGTACAGCTACTCATTGTTCGCGACGACGTACGGGCGGACGGGTCGGTGCCGGATGTGCTTGATCTGTCGTCTGCCCAGGTAGCCGCCAGCGATCAGGCCGCGCGCGCGGATAGCCACCGCTGGGCCAAGGCACCCGAATGGGTCTCAGGACTTCCACCGTCTGCGGAGCACGCCCGGACGAGGAGTTCGCCGGCAGCTGGATCGTCAGTCCGTGGGCTCATGGTGATCAGAAGCGTTGCGCATCGCGCGCGACGAGGTGATCCTCATGCGCCGGATGTCCCGACAGGGTGGCAAGAACGGGTGTCTGATCCCCACCCTCTTCGGGGAACTGCGCCTCTTCGATGATGCTCCGGTCGAATCCGCCCAGTTGAAGTGCCAGTCCGGTGGCATCCCGCTGCTCCAGGAACAGCTCCCGCACTCTGCCGAGGATCCGGACACCGCCCACTCTTTCCTGCAACCGGGCGATAACCGCGGCCAGATCCGCACGAAGCGCGGTGAGGCCGTTCCGTAGCTCTTCGTCGGACCGCTTCGTCAGCACACCGGACCGGTCGACGGCATCCCTGTGTCGGAGCGGAAGCTGGTCGGACAGATCTTCCATCGAGACCGGAGGCACGACCCGATGGAGTTGAGTCACCTCGACCACACGCCGGAAGGTCCCGGCAGAGCGACCGCTCCGGGCCTGCCCCACTTACTCGACGAGCGGTCGGCCTCTCGCCTGGCCGGTCACCACCAGGACGACATGCCTGCTCGTCCACTCGTTACGTTCTCCGACCGACTCCCAGCCGGCATCGAGTTGCTCCTGCCGCTTCCGGCTACCAAGGAACTTGGCCTCACCTGGGGTGCACCGCAGTATCGCCACCATTCGATCACCGTACGTGGCCCTTCCTGCGGATTTCCACGACTCGTCCCAAGCATCGGGCCAGATCGCCAACTCTTAAGACGTCATTTCAGTTGGTGTGATCTTGCGGCATTCTGGGGTGGTGACTGCCGCGCTTGTCGAACGGTAGGCGCCGGAGGATCTGTGGGTGTTGTTCCAGCGAGTGGTTCCGCCGCCTCCGCAACGCCCGCAGGCTGGCGGGCACCGGCGGCGAGGGGATCGGGAGGTCTTGGCCGCGATCATCTTTGTGGCCACGTCCGGCTGCACGTGGAACCAACTGCCGCCAGGGTTCGGCCTGCCCGGGGTCACTGCCTTTCGTCGGTTCACCGAGTGGACCGAGGCGCGAGTGTGGGCAAAGCTCCACCGCTTGGTCCTGGATGAACTCGGTGCACGGGGCGGGCCGGATTGGTCGCGGTGCACGATCGACTCCGTCAGCGTGAGGGCCCTCAAAGGGGGCAGTTGACGGGACCGAATCCGACCGACCGCGGCAAGAGCGGATCGAAAATCCACCCCGTCGACCGCCAGGGACTGCCGCTGTCGATCGGGATCTCCGCAGCGAACCTCCACGACAGCCAGGCCCTCATCCCGCTCGTCCGCGGCATTCCACCGATCCGCTCCCGCCGGGGTCCGCGACGTCGCCGGCCCGGCAAGCTGCACGGCGCCAAGGGCTACGACTACCACCACCTGCAACTTTGGCTGTCCTCACGCGGTATCCAGCGCCGCATCGCTCGCAAAGGAATCAAATCCTCCCAACGGCTGGGTCGACACCGCTGGGTGGTAGAACGAACCGTGTCATGGCTGTCCGGCTGCCGGCGGCTCCACCGTCGCTACGAGCGGAAACCCGAGCACTTCCTCGCCTTCACCGCGATCGCAGCAACCCTCATATGCCACCGCAGACTCACCGCTGAGCTGCCGATTCACTGAACGACTACGCCGAGATAGACCGCCGTAAAGCAGGACAGGCCGATACCCACAGCAGCCAGGGCGAGAAACGCCAGCAGATTAGTGCTGTTGACCGCCACACACGCCTCGGCATCGGGGTGCGAAGGCCGGGCCGGGTCATACACGATGGCCATGTCCTGCCCGGGGGCGGTCCCTGTAATCGACAGTATGGAAGATTCGCCGCAGTATGCGACGCCTCTCACCTGGTACTCAAAGTGGAGTGACACACCGCCGTCGAAGACCTGGAGGAAGGTGCATCGTGCCGTGGATTGGACGCCTTCATGGCGCGGGCGATTGCCAGCAGGCCATGCTCTCAGAAGGTAGAACGCCGCGACATCAAGACCGACCGCTATAGCTCCGAAGATCGCTAGCACTGTGAGCTCTTGCCCCATTGCTCATGCCCCTCTCCCCACGCAGGTCGTTCAACGCTCCTCATGGTGCCCAGTGTGCCGAGCCTCGTTGGTCCCATCGCAGCGACTTTCTTCAGCCGTCGCATCACCAAGTGAAATGACCTCTAAGGGAGCAAAGAGAGTTGGACCATGGCGATCCGCACCTCACATGAGGGTCGCTGCTATCTCCGATCGACGCCCGCGACCGCCTCTGCCACTCCGTACGACCCGAGGAGCAACAGCTCGTCCAGGAGGTCGAGGATCTCCGAACGGCGCCCGGCTCGAACGGCCTGGGCGTATGCACGAACCAACAACCCGCCGACGTGGTGGGCATCGGCCGCGGCATGAGTCGCGAGATCGGTAGACGCCGGGCCGTACTCATCGATGAACCGTCTCACGCACATCAGGAGTAGATCGTCGACGCGATCCGGAGCGTTCTCAAGCGTGATCAGCAGTTGCGGCAGGGCCGGTCTGAAGGCCGGGGAGCCTATCAGCTCGGTCAGGGTGGAGCGGAAGCGGTTCAGCCGCCGCCCTCGCAGTGCTGCGGCCACAGCGGCCGCGGTACTGCACACGTCTTCCTCATGATCATGGAAGAAGCAGGTGAGTGCCCGATGGGCCAGAGCGGTGTCACCCGCATTCGCCAGGCGTGCGGCACATACCTCCGCGGCACCCCGCCGCTGCGGGCCGTCGTTCCCGGCAAGGACCGTCTCCAGTAGGTCAGGCATCTCCCACTGCATCGCGGCCAACGCAGCGATCGATCCACCCACCCTGCGCACATCATCCTCGGCCGAACGCAGCATCCGGTGCGCCACGAACCTGCCGATCGCAGGATCCCCGTGGGCCAACGCGATGGCCAGGCGGACCACGTGCCGCGTGGACAAAATCCGGTCGAAGCCCGTAATCAGCGCGGTGAAGGCCGCTGCCACCGCATCCCGGTCGTGGCGCAGAGCGGCATGCAGAAGATGCGCCACGCACGACCGGAACGCCGGGGACGGATCTGCGGCAAGCCGGTCCAGGTGGGGCACCACCAAGGCGGCCCGTGAGCCGTCCTGGTCATGGATCAGCAGATTGCCCAGACTCTCGGCCGCACTGCCTCGTACTGAATTGATCCCGACAAAGTACGGATCGGGGTCGCCGAGATCAGGTTCGTGAGCGGCCACAGTGTCGGTGCCGGTCGAGGAGAGCGCACGGTCCAGCAACGCCTCAACAAGATCTGCCGGCACGGAATCCAAGTACTTCCCCAGAGCCTGCCCCAACCAGCGGTCGTGTTCCGGCTTCCCCAGCCTCGCAAGGTGACGTACGGCCTCGAACACGTCACTGGGGTCCGACAGCGGCTCCGCCTCGCCCAGTCCACGCAGCAACGCCGCCCCATACTCAGGATTCGTCGCCGCGTCGATGCTCAACGCGAGGCGGGCGAACCTGCCCGGATCGGCCGCTGTCATGTCCTGCAGTACGTTGGCCTGCTCATGCGCGCCGCCAGTGAAAGCGCGCATGTTGGTCCTTTCCTCGTTGTGTTTCCGCATGGCGCCCAACCACTGGGCATCGCTCATGCGTCGTGCCGATTCCAGTGGGACGGGTGGCCCGATGAAGCCGGATGTGATGCCTTCTGGTTCGTCAGGCTGCTGCACGCCACCGAATCGCCTGCGCAGTTCCTCGAGGCGGCGTACTGCCCGCGCTGAGAGGCGCCGTTCGGGCAGTGCCGTCAGCAGAGTGAACTCCTGCCAGGGCGCGAACTCATCGTCCGGAGGGAGCCGCAGGTAGGACAGCGCTTCCTCCAGGCGGCGGAACATGTCCCCGGGCAGGGTGTCCCCCACCGCTTGAAGAACTTCCCGCGTGCCCCACACCACGCTGCTCGCATAGCCGCAGAGAAGCCGCTTCCTGTTCTGGAGAACGATCTCCCCCGCCCGGGACGCAAGGGCCGGCCCCGCTGCGATCAGCGCCTGGTAGAGCAGCCATTGCGCGGCGTCGTAATGCGTAGCAGCGAGTGTGTCCACGAATGGGCGGACGCGTTCCGGGTCTCTGCCCGCGATCACCCGCAGTGCGGTGGCAGCTCCTTGGAAGAGCGCTCCGTCCAGAGTTCTGGGCCCCTCGTCCGGGTAACGGAAGGCGAAGTGCCTGTCCATGACTGGCCATCCGGGCCGTTCTGGGTAGGCGGCTACTGCCATGACGTCCAGCAGTACAGGCAGCAACTGCTCGCAGAAGGTCTCGGGTGCGCCCGATGCTGCGGCAGTCACCATGCGGAGGGCCATCTGGTCCCGGCCGAGAAGCCCTGCGACCCTGCCGTCACCGTCGAGATCAAGCGCACCGGAATCCCGGGACAACAACAAGGCGAGCAACTCCACAGCCCATTCGGGCCGGGTTTGGCCCAGGTCGCCCACCGTGTACCAGAGGCCGTGCTCACGAAAGGCGAAGCGACCGTCCCTCACCGCCTCGAGGAGCAGGTCGAAGAGTGGCCGACTGTCTGACAGCCGAGCGGAGATGACAACTCCTCCGAGCCAGTTCCTGTACGCGTCATGCGAGGTGTGCGGTGCCAGTATCTCGGCGAGGCGATCGGGAAGCTTCTTGGCCGCTCCTTGCATGAGCCGGAGCGACCAGGCGTGTTCCTGCTGGTCGTCACCATCCAGCCAGTCCGCGACGGCGCCCCGTTCGTCCGCACGGACGAACCACGGACCGGTGCTCACCGCGGCTGCAAGATGGTCCCCGAACGGGGGCCTGGTATCGAGCACACGACTGACGGCGTCCCATTCCAACGCGGTGGGATTTTCGAGGTCTCGGAGCAGCGACAGCACTGTCTCCTTGAGGTGATAGCGGACCTCCGGGGTGGTCAGCAGTTCCTCGACTTCCTCGACAAACCGTTCCGGTTCCAGTTCTCTCAGGTGGTGCAGTACCTGCCGGACTTGCCCTCGGCGGAAGAGCTCTTGCTCTCCGCCCGAGAGGAAACCGGTCAATGTCTCGCCCTGGCGGATCCAGCTGCGTGCGAAGGCATAGTCGAAGAACGACTCATGAAAGAAGGCCAGTTGCCGTCCGTCGCGTACGCAGACGTGCTCCGAGACCAGCACATCTCCGCTCACCGCAAGATCGCCCTCATCGAACACGGTATGAGGTACGGAGAGGCGCTGCCTCGCACTCATTGCCTCCGCGATCACTGTCAGCGTCTCAGCGAATTTCACGGCAGGCTGCCGGGCCCTGCAGCTCCGCTGTTTGGCGTCCCAGAAGGCATCGAACAGCTGCAAGGGCGTACGGAACGAGAGGGCCTCGGCACGGTCTTCGACGTGCGTCAGGAGGGCGAGGTGGAGTGGCGACCGAAACAACGCCCGGCGGGCCAGGTCTGGCCCCAGCCGGTCGGGGTTCAGCCCCATCCCCGCCAGAGCCGCGTCGATCTGATCGTCGGTGAGAGAAGCGACGGTGAGTTGCGCGCAGTGGTCCCGGTCGATGAGCAGGCGGATGCGGTGATCGGCGTGGACATCGAACTCACGGCAGGCCATGACGACGTGCATGTCAGGGAACGCCGCAGCTTCGCGCACCATGTCGGCGACAGTGTCAAAGGTGTCGGGCATCCGGCCGGAGGCCAGACTGATGGCGTCCAGTTGGTCAACGATCAGTACGCAGGGACGTCCGTCCGCCACCGCCCCGAGCGCGCTGACCGGAGAGACCGGAAGGCCGATTTTCCGGCCCAGCTCATGTGTGGATGAGAATCGGTCCAATCGGTCCAGGCGAAATGCGAGCACCGGGGTGCCCTGCGCGTCGAGCGCACGATATCCCTGGTGCAGCACTGCGCTCTTGCCACCACCCGCAGTGCCCGTCACCAAGGTGCTCTCACCGGGGGCTCCAGTGATCCGTTCCACCAGCTGTCCGGCTTCTACCCGTTCGATGGCGGGCCGGAGCAGTTCACGCTCGACGGCCGCGGCCCAACGGCGGGTCACCTCGCCCACCGCCTCGGCCACGGCACTGTCGTCGGTCAGAAGCCTCCGTCGCAGACCATGAGCGGCCAGCCCCCGTGTGATGGTCTGGGCATCGAGCGTAGTTCCCAAGTTGTTCATGAGGAGATCGGCGAGCGCCAGGGCAGCGAGCGGGCCAGAAGCTCCAGCGAGGACCAGTTCCGCCAGGGCGGCATTGACATGGACGACATCGGCTTCGTCGTGGCATCCCACCCAGAGACCTCGCAGCATCTGCCAGGCCGTCCGCCTAGAGCCGTAGATGTCAGGGGCGGCAAGGGCGTCGAGGTGTCCTTGGAGCTCGTCCGTCAGCCATTCTCGGGCGAAGGCGTCGTAATCGTCCGAGCGGCGGGCCCGGTCGGCGAGCTCTTGGATCGGACGGGCCGGTACCAGTGAGACGAAGTGGAAGTCATCGCCTGCTTCGACATGAGCACGCAGGTGGTTCCAGATGCCTTTGTCCCGGAGGGAGGCCACAGTCCAGGTGCCGGCATTGCCGTTCTGCCGCTTGACCTGGCATACCTCGGTTCGCCCGTTCCGGCGCAAGGCGAACTCGGCACCCTCCCCCAAGGCACCACCGGGCTCGAGGGTGATCGAGTCCGCCCGGCCGAGGAGCAGGTATAGGGCATGCCTTACCGTCCAGGCCATCTCGTAACGATTGCCGAACTTGTCCGTCTCGCCACCTGGCCGGGGTACCACGGTGCCTCCTCCGCCGCACACCAACGCAGCTTCTCTCACGTCTCCGTGCGCAAGCATTCCCTGCCTCAGCGCGGCGGGCGTACGCACTCCCCCTCCGACTCTTTCACGCCCTTGACCATCAGATTTCGGATACGGAGGAAACAACTGCTAGCGGCAAGCGCTCACATCATCGATCCGTGTGGATCTCGCGCGGCAGAGCCAAGAGGAAATCACCCGCATGTGCATCGCCCGTACCGAAGCAGATGCCCGATTCCAAAGCTGCCTCGCGCGAGGAGTCTCCGCCACAGCTACGACTGGAGGTCGGACAGTTCGTCGCCCCCCCCTCGACTTCAACGCGTAGGCGGCACGCGTTACGGGCCTGATCAGCCTGATGTTCAGCGTCGACTCCCGGCTGCCCCCCCCCGAATCCAGATCCGGGAGTGGCCAGTGTGACGGTGGAAGAGCTTGCTGAAGGCGGTGGGCTGTGGAAGCTGAGCCGGTCGGCTACCAGCGACGAGCTCGGCCGGAGCGTCTCGGCCACCCGCTTCACCGCGCCCGTCCCATCGCTGATAGCCGACCGTGTCCGCGTCGCCCCCCGCCTGAAAGCCCGTCAGAATGGGCGTCACTTCAACGTCAGGACTCCCAGGACGCCCTGCCAGCAGAACAGGAAACAATCAGGCGCCGCATCGGAAAAGCCCAGGCCACAGTCCGTATGGGCAAGCCATCACGCCTCGAACTGTTTCCATCAGGGAAAGACGTCGAATTTATCTCTGCTTCCACAAAACCGCAGGTCAACAAGCCTTCTCAATGAGCTCAAGGATCGCCACGCACTCCACATGATGCCTGATCGGGAACAGATTGACGCGTCTCCGCCGTGCGGACCTGGTCGGGCACGTACATCGAAGTTTCAGCCGGTGTGCAGAGTGACCAGGCACCGGACCTTGAACCCTCACGACGCACACCTACCGAGCAAGCTCGCTGGGGAGAATCTGGGGAGAACCAAGTCCCGTGGGGAGCGCCTGGGGAGAAACGGCTACACAAAACTGAACGAGCGTGAAAGACGTAGAAAGAGGCATCACCCCAAGTCAGGCAGCCTTCGCAGCCCAAACACGCTGGTGAATGGGGCAAAGAAGACAACATCAAGAAGATCTCGTCCTGGGCCGCGATCCTCTTCGCCCCGACGCTGGTCGGGACGGTGTACGGCATGAACTTCGACCACATGCCGGAGCTGCACTGGGCGCTCGGCTATCCCCTGTCCATCGCGCTGATGGCCACCGTGTGCACCAGCCTGTACTTCATCTTCAAGCGGCGCGACTGGCTCTGAGCTCCTCAGGGCGGGCCCTGCCCTTCATCCGGCCCGCCCCTAAGCTATGACCTCACGTACTTGATGAGGTCGGCTTTCATGCTCACGAGGCATGAGCAGGAGGTTCGTTGTGGAGCTGAGGGTGCTGCGCTACTTCCTGGCGGTCGTCGAGAGCGGCTCGGTGACCAGGGCAGCAGCCGAAGTCCATATCGCCCAGCCTTCGCTCTCGCGCCAGCTGCGCGGACTCGAGGCGTCCCTGGGAGTGACCCTGTTCGATCGCACGGGCAAACGGATGGAACTCACGGCGGCCGGCCGCCGATTCCTGCCGCTCGCCCGGGACCTCGTGACACGTGCCGACACCGCCCTCGCCGCCGCCGGCTCACTGGCGTCCGGCCGTGCGATGCGGATCACCGTGGCGGCCCCCACCACCACCATCACCGATGTGATCGCCCCGTTCCTGGCCACCTGGGGTCCGGAGGACCCGCTGGTCACCGTGCAGGCGGAGAGCCCGGTACGCGCCTACCAGGCCCTCACCCGCGGCGCCGACGTGGCGATCTCCTCGGCCCCGCCGCGCCGCCGCTACACCGGGCTGCCCGTGGCCCGGCTGCCGCTGTGGGCCTATGTGCCGCCCACCCACCCCTGGGCGAACCGGGACCGGATCACCATCCAGGAACTGACCGGTGAACCGCTGATCGTCCTCACCCTCGCGCACGGCACCCGCCGCATCCTGGACCAGGCGGTGCAGGACGCGGGCAGTTTCCTCGACATCGTCCTGGAGTGCGACACCCCGCAGGTCGCCCAGGCGATGACCGCCTCCGGTCACGGTATCGCCGTCGTCTCCGACGACCCCCGCTTCGGGCTGCGTCCGCTCCTGATCCTGGACCACCACGGGGAGCCCCTGCAGATCCGGCTGCACGCGGCCTGGGACGCCGGCCACTACGCGCTGCGCACCATCGAGTCCTTCGCCACCGGCCTGGCTCGCTTCTGCGTCGAGCAGTACGGACCGCAGGCAGCGGGGAGCTGAACCCGACCCGCCGGAAGCAGGACGACGGCACCACCGGCGAGCGGTTGCCGTGCCGTTCCCGGGGAGTTCACCCAGTCCTGACGTCCCGTCCACCGGTCCGACGACGCATCGTGTTCCACCGCAGCACCTGCCCCGATGCTTCCCGGACACCGTGGCCAGTCCTGACAGGTATTGGACACCTCTCGTTGCGCGCACACACCATGCCGCAACAACAGCCCCCGCTCCGGAAGAGGGACACCCATGACTTCCAGTCCGGCCGCCCGCCGCCCCCGCGGTCTGCGATGTCTTGCGACGGTCACGGCACTGCTCACCGCGCTGCTCGCCGGCATGCTCACGGCTCCGTCCCCCGTGCTCGCCGGGAGCGCGTCCCCGGTGCCGGGCGATCCGCTGACCGGCAGCGGCGCCGTGCCGCGTACGGTCCTCACCGCCGCTCAGCTCTCCGGCGCCGCCGCCCCCGACGACACCGTTTCGGACAGCGCGTTCGCCCTGCCCACCGAGGCGGCGCCGCCCGCCCACACCTTCGAGGGCACCCTGAGCCTCGACGGCACCGCCACGGCCGGCGGCTACCGCAAGCTGAAGGACCCCTACGGCTACTCCGACACCGAGGCCACCCGACACCTCCCGCCGTTCAGTGCCACCCTCGTACAGAACGGCAGTCACCTCGTCCCCACCGTCCGCGGGCTGCGCTACACCGGGAACATCGCCTGGAACCTCGCCGTGGGGGCCGGCCGGGCCTGGCAGGAAGACGGCGACGGCGGCCGCACGCGCGCCGCACTGCCCTTCGCGCTGGTCGAGCGGAACGCCAACTGCGTGCACAACGGGGTGCTTTCCTTCCTCTTCGATGCGTCATCGGTCTCCCGGGTCCGCTACCAGATCACCGCGGAAACCTGCACCTATCACCAGTTCGACATGTGGGGTCAGGTGGCCGCCACCTACCGGCCGGGCACCGTTCCCGGCAGCGAAGCCGCGCGCGACGCCTACGCGGCCGAGGTCGCAGGGCGGCTGCCCACCAAACCCATCGCGCAGCTCGCCACCGACCACCCCGGCGCCGGCGTGGACACCGCGAAGTTCGGCGCGGGAATCACTCCCGGCGCACTCAGCACCTACGGCTTCTACTACGACGGCGTGAACTACGTCGGCGGCTGTCGGACGAGGCAGGGCCAGTACCCGTTCTGCGGGCAGATGCTGCTGCCCTCCTACTCCACCGCCAAGTCCGCCTTCGCCGGCACGGCCCTGCTCCGGCTCGCCCAGCGCTACGGCGCCGGTGTCGCGAACGAGCGCCTGGCCGACCTGATACCGGAAGCCGCCGGGAAGGCCGCCTGGTCAGGTGTCACCCTCGACCAGACCCTGGACATGACCACCGGCAACTACACCTCGGCGGGCTACGAGGTCGACGAGGCGGGCAACACCATGTCCGACTTCTTCCTGGCCGAGCCCTACGCCACGAAAAGGGACACGGCGCTGTCCTTCCGTCGCAAGGCCGCGCCGGGCAGCAAGTGGGTCTACCACACCTCCGACACCTTCCTGGCCGCCCGCGCGATGAACAACTACCTCCGGAACCGGGCTGGTTCGGGCGCGGACCTGTTCCACATGCTCCGCGACGACGTCCTCACCCCGATCGGCATCAGCCCGGACGCCCGCGTCTCCTCCCGTACGGACAACAGCGCTGACGGCGTCCCCTTCGGCGGGTACGGGATGTTCTGGACCCAGGACGATGTCGCCAAGTTCGGCAAGTTCCTGAACAACGACGGCGGCGCGGTGGGCGGCACCCAGGTCCTGCACCCCGGCCTGCTGGCCGACTCCCTGCAGCGGAACCCGTCGGAACGCGGGGCCACCACCACGGGCACCACGCCGATGCACTATCAGAACGGCTTCTGGGGGCGAGAGTTCACGTCCTCGGACGACCCCGCGTACACCCAGCCGTTCCACGTCCCGTTCATGTCCGGGTTCGGCGGCATCACCATCGCGATGATGCCCAACGGCTCCACCTACTACTACTTCAGCGACAACAACGAATTCGGCTGGAGCGCGGCCGTTTCCGAGTCCAACAAGCTCTCCCCCATGGTTTCGGCCGCCCCCGCACCGGGCCGCTGACCCAGCCGGCCCGGACATGACCGTGCAGGCCGCCGGCATCGCCCCTGCACGGCGCGCATCCGGAGGGGCCGCTACACGGTGGCCGCATCCGTGGCCGCGGTGTCGTCGTCGAAGGTCATCTCCGGCGCGGGCCGACGGAAGCCCTTGGTCAGGGCGGCCAGGTAGACGACGCCGATCGCCAGCCAGACGCCACCGATCCGCAGGGCGTCGTCGCCGAGCTTGGTGAGCAGGTAGACGGAGACTCCGGCGCCGATGGCCGGCATCACCAGGTACGAGAAGAGGTTGGGGGTGCGGCCGCTGCGGCGCTCTCGGACCAGGTGGGCGATCACGCAGACGTTCACCAGGGTGAAGCCGAGGAAGGCGCCGAAGTTGATGAACGAGGTGGCCGTGGTCAGGTCGAGCTTCATCGCGATGACACCGGCGGCCGCGGTGAGCAGCAGGTTCAGGACGGGCGTGCCCGTCTTCGCCGACAGTTTCCCGAAGACGGCCTTGGGCAGCGCGCCGTCGCGTCCCATGACGTACATGAGGCGGGCGGCGGAGGCTTGCAGCGCGATGCAGGAGGCGATGGATCCGGCGATGGTGACGAAGTTGATGATCTCGGCGTACGTCTCGCCGCCGACCTGGACCTTCAGGTGGTAGGCGGCCGCGTCGACGTCGGCGAACTTCGCGCCGGGGTGGACCAGTTGCATCACGAAGGACAGCACGATGAAGATCGCTCCGGCGGCGATGACGCAGCCGATGATGCCGCGGCCGATCGTCCGCGCTCCTCCTCTGGCCTCCTCGCCCAGCGTGGAGACGGCGTCGAAGCCGAGGAAGGAGTAGGCGGCGATGGCAGCGGCGGCGGTGACCGCGCCGATCGACGTCCCGGAGTTCCACACGGCGTCCGTGGCGGGGGCGGAGGAGCCGTGCTTGCCGAGGAAGACGACGCACAGGGTGGCGAAGAGGACCAGCGATCCCAGGGCGATGAACATCAGGACCTTGTTGACGCGGTCCGCGAGCTTCATGCCGAAGACGTTGACCGCGGTGGTGAGGCCCACCGAGACGATCAGCCAGACCCACTTGGGTACCTCGGGGAACTGGGCGTTGAAGTAGATCGCCGTGATCAGCCAGCCGACCATCGGGATGAAGAAGTAGTCGAGCAGCATCGCCCAGCCGGACAGGAACCCGATGCGGCTGTCGAGCATCGTGCGGGCGTAGGTGTAGACCGACCCCGCGCCGGGCACGGCGCGTGCCATCTTCGCGTAACTCAGCCCGGTGAGCAGCATGGCGAGGGTGGCGATGGCGAACGCGGTGGGAGCCGCGCCGCCGCTGGTGGCGGCGACCACGCCGAAGATCGTGACGACGATGCCCGGGGAGATGTAGGCCAGGCCGAACAGGACGACGGAGAGGAGACTCAGGTCGCCCTCCAGTCTCATGGTGTTCTCGGTGGTCTCGTCGTTCATCGCGGCGGCTCCTCGGTGGTGTGGGCGGGGTTCCAGGTCGCGGGGTCGATACGGCCCCCGTAGAGCGGGAGTTCGAGGGCCGGGTCACCGGGGCGGAACTGGTCCCAGATCCGGTTGAGGCCCGCGGTGCCGTAGCGGCGGACGTTGCTCACCTCGTCGAGGTCGATCACGTCGGTGAGTGTGGAGTCGCCGGCATCGACGGTTTCGGCGCGCACCGTGCCCTGGGGATCGATGACGAGACTGCGGCCCGTCCCGGAAGGGGCGGCGGAATTGACGCTGGCGACGAACACCTGATTGGCGATGGCGTTGGCGCGATTGAGGACGACTTCCTGTGCGCGGTCGCTCGTCGACGTGCGGACCACGTTGACGATCAACTCCGCTCCCATCCAGGCCAGTTGGCGGGAGATCTCCGGGAACCAGGTGTCGTAGCAGATGGAAAGGCCGATGCGGCCGACCCCGGGGAGGTCGACGACCTCGAACCGGTTGCCCGGAGTGGTCGTCTCGTACGGGCGCCACGGGCAGATCTTGCGGTACGCGGCGAGGCGTTCACCCTGGGGTGAATAGACCGGTGCCGTGTTGTGGACGTGGTCGTCGGTACATCGTTCGTAGACGCTGCCGGGCACCAGCCAGATGCCCAGATCACCCGCGAGCTCTGCGAAGGCCGCGTCACGTTTGCCGTCGAGCGGCTCGGCCGCCTCCTGTGGGGCGGCGGGAACGCCGGGCGCGCTCTCGCCGAGGTGCAGTTCGGGGTAGACGACGAGGGCGCCGGGTGCGTGGGGTTTCACGCGCCGCTCCACGTCGGTGGCAAAGCCTGCGAGGTCGTCGGCCGGGCGGCCGGGCGCCTGGGCGAGGATCAGGGGCAGGGGGCGGGCCATGCGGGAACCAGCCAATCGAAAGGATTGTTGTACGCGGAGAAGTCGACGGAGATTCGGGTGTCGATAACCGCGCATTCCGATGGGCCAAGAATGCAGCCAGCCAGCCATAGCCTCAAATACTTGACAGGGCTGGGATTCATGCCTTTCAGGCATGGCCCGACGTGGAGCCTGAACTGCGAAAACGCCGAATCCTGCGGGAGACGGCCGAAGAGGCCCGAGAGCGGTTCCGGGCAACAGAAAAGGATCCCGCGACGATCCATTACAAGATCGCGGGATCCTTTGGAGCTGGGCGGCCCTGTCTCAGCGGGACCGGCGTGCCAGGAGCAGGGAGTCCTCCGCCTCGACCGGACCGGTGTCGCGGTGGAGGGTGCGGGTGCGCTGTTCCACGGTGACGGGCTCGAAGTCGGCCGGCAGGCCCGGGAGGAGTTCCTCGGCGAGGAACATCGCCTTGCGGTGGCTCTCGGAGAGCTGGGAGAACTCGTGCGACGGGGCGTGGCCGACGACGAGGAGCAGGCCGCCGGGGGCGACGGCCCCGGCGAGGCGGCGGGTCACCTCGACCATGCCGCCGTCGGGGGCGTGCAGATAGTGGCTGGTGACCAAGTCGTAGGCGCGGTTCCCGGCGTCGAAGGTGCGGGCGTCGACCTGCCACCAGTCGACGCGGTCGGCCACGCCCGCGTCCTCGGCGTGACGGGCGGCGCGGGCCAGGCCCTCGGCCGAGAAGTCGGCGCCGGTGACGCGCCAGCCCTGCCCGGCCAGCCAGATGACGTCGCCGCCCTCGCCGCAGCCGACGTCGAGCGCGGTGCCGGGGGTGAGGTCCGTGGCGGCGGTGACGAGCTGCGGGTTCGGCTTGCCGCTCCAGAACCGCCCCTGCCCGGCGTACCGCTCGTCCCAGCCCGCCGGCTCGAACATCGCGTCGACCGACTGCCCGTCGCGCTCGCCGTGCCGGTGCTCGTGCTCGTGCTGTCCTGCGCGAGCTGCCTGGTCTGTCACCGGGTGCCTCCTGTCCCTCGTGTCGCCTGCTCTGTCGATACTGCGCCGGATCGCGCCGAACGGCACACAAAGTTGCCGGAACGGCAAGCAGGTCAGCGCGGGCCGGGACCCCTGTCCTTTCCCCGCACCACGGGGACGAGGCTGCGCACCGCGAGGCCCGCGGCGATCAGGGTGAGGCAGCCGACGACGAGGCCGAGCAGGGCGAGCGGGTTCGCTCCGGTGACGGCGAGGGCGCCGGTTCCGCCGCCGCCGAGTATCGCGGCGTTCGTGGGCCTTCCGTACATGAGGGTCAACTCCTTGTTTCCGTAAGGGATTCAGGGTTCGGGATTCAGGGTTCGGGGATCCGGGTTCAGGGATTTTCCGGGGTGGGTGGATCAGGTCGCCACCCAGTGGGCCTCCCGGCGCAGCAGCAGGTCGATGAGGGAGCGGACGAAGACGGCCTGGCGGAACGCGTCGTAGAGGAGCTCGGGGAGGAGTGGCAGGGCGAGGAGCGCGGCGCGCCAGCCGAGGCGGCGCACGGTCAGGGTGCGTTCGACGACGAAGAGCAGGGTGATCGCGGTCCAGAAGAGGGAGAGGCCGCCCCAGCCGACGAGGGCGAGGTTGAGGGCGGCGAACGTCGCGAACAGGGCGAGGGCCAGCGTGCCCGCGCCGAGCAGCATCTGCTGGCGGAAGTAGGGGGCGGTGACGGAGGTCCAGCCGTAGTCGCGCAGGTTCTCCAGGGCGCCGCGCTGCCAGCGCAGCCGCTGGTGCCACAGTTTGCGGACGGAGGGCATGACCTCGGTGGTCAGCCAGCAGCCGTCCGGCGAGACGGTGCGGTGGCCGAGCGTCTTGACGGCCTTCGTCATCTCGTCGTCCTCGGTGAGGGAGGCCAGCGAGTAGTGGCCCTCGCCGCCGCCGATCGTGCCGGCGAGCCGTGCCTCGCGGACCTCGCGCAGGACGGAGGCGCGGAAGAGGGTGCCGGTGCCGGTGAGGACGACGGCCTCGTTCTTCTTGCGGCGTATCTCCAGGGCGTAGCGCTGGTACTCCATGCGCTGGAGCATCCCGAGCAGGCCGCCGCCCTCTTCGCCGTAGAAGATGCCGCCGACGGCACCGACCGTCTCGTCCTCCAGGGCCTCGATGGCACAGCGCACGAAGTCGGGGTTGAGGACGGTGTCGGCGTCCTGCACGAGGATCTGCGCGTCGTCGTCGAGCTCGGCGAGCAGCGGGACGAGCGCCTGGTTGAGGGCGCCGGCCTTCTTGTCCTTGTTGTCGGTCGGCACGAAGACCTCGGCGCCGCAGTGGCCGGCGATGCGGGCGGTGCGGTCGTCGCAGTTGTCGGCCACGACGACGATGCGGTCCGGGCGCACGCTCTGCCGGTAGAGGCCGGCGAGCGTGGCGACGATGCGGTCCTGTTCGTTGTGTGCGGGGATGAGCGCTACGAGTGTCATTGACGAGCTGTCCCTTGCTCTGTCGCGAAGCCGCAGCCGGTCTCGCTGCGACATCCACGACTCTGGGACGGCCCGGTGGCCCGGCCGTCGCACACGGGTTGCGCGAGGGTTGCGCGGCCCCGCGAGGCGCAGGAAGGGACGTTCGGCCCGGGCCCTACGACCGATGCGCGCCCGGCGGCCGGTACCGGTACCCGATGCCGCGTACGGTCTCGATCGGAGCCTCGGCGCCGGTGGCCTGCTCGATGTGGCGGCGCAGCCGGAGCACCGCGTACTTGACCTTGGAAGGGCTGCCGTCCGGGCGGGTGCGCCAGGCGAGCCGCAGCAGCTGCTCGGTGCCGAGCACCTGGCCGGAGTTGTAGGCCAGCGCGAAGAGCAGGTCGAACTCGAGCGAGGACAGCGGCAGGAACGCGTTGGCGACCGACGCCTCGCGGGCCAGCACGTCGAGCCGCAGATAGCCGTCCTCGATCAGCTGGTCCGCCGGCTCGACCGGCAGCGAACGGCGCAGCCGCGCGATGATCATTTCCCTCGCCAGGGGCATCGGCATGTCGCCCCAGAGCAGGTCGTCGGCCCCCGCCCGCAGCGCGCGCAGCGCCTCGGCCTCCCGGTACTTGCGGTCCATCGTCATGACCCGCAGGTCCTCGCTGATCTCGCGGACGCGTCGCAGCACCTCCCACGGTCCGGGGTCGGTGATGCGCAGGCCGAGCAGCATGAGGTCGGGGCGGTACCGGTACAGGTCGCGCAGCGCGTCCCGCCCGGTGTGCACGAGGTGGTACGTGAACCGGGTGTCCTGGAGCTCCCGCATCACGGTCGGATGCTTGTCGCGCGGGGCCGCCACGAGGAGCAGCGGGAGCGCTCGCCCCGGGGACGTGTGCTGCGTCATGGGCGTCCGCCCTTCGTCTGGACCGGTACGGCGGTCGCCGCCGGGCCAGCCTCCGAACGCCGTGCGTGCCGCGGCGGTCACCCGCGCCCGACACGCGGCACGGCCACACATCTGCCGTAACGGCAGCGCTCCGGCACCGCTCGCCGCGCATTCCACGCGCACCTATGATCCGGTTTGTACGCACTTGTACTTTCCGGCTTGCGCACTCCTGCCCGCGCACCGTGCCTGTGCACCTTTGGAGGTGGCTCCCTCGTGACCAGTGGGACCAATGTGGCCAACGAGACCGGCGGTCTGCGGGCCGACACGGTCGGTCCTGTCGATGTCGCCGTGGTCGCCTTCGACGGCAACCGCTTCAACGGCGAGATCGTGCCCGCGCTGCGCGAGCTGCAGCAGGACGGCACCGTACGGATCCTCGACCTGACCTTCGTACGGAAGTCGGGCGACGGGTCGGTCGACGTCGTCGAGATCGCCGACGCCGAGGTGGCCGAGGAGTTCGGCCAGTTCGCCGACTCCCGGTTCGACCTGCTCAGCGACGAGGACCTCCAGGGCGTCGCCGAGGGCCTCGCGCCCGAGTCTTCGGCCGTCGTCATCGTCTGGGAGAACACCTGGGCCGCCCGGCTCGGCGCCGCCGTCCGCGATTCGCGGGGCGAGATGCTGCTGTTCGAGCGCATCCCGAGGGACGTCGTCGTCGAGGCGATCGGCGCGCTCGACGCCGACTGAGACCGCACAGCCCGGCCCGGCAAAAGACAGCACGCGAAGGAGACGGTCAGTGATTCCTCGACGTATGGGACGGCCCGGACTGCTGGGCACGATGGCGCGCACCGCCGTGATCACGGGCACCGCCACCGCGGTGTCCGGGCGCATGCAGCGCAGGGGCGCGCAGCGCGAGATGGAGCAGGAGGCGGCCTACCAGGCCCAGCAGCAACAGCTGGTGGACCAGGCAGCCGCCCAGGCGGCCGCGCAGAACGCCTACGCCCAGCAACCCCCGGCGGCGGCCCCCGTCCCCGCGCCCGCCGCGACGGACCGTGTCTCGCAGCTCACGGCGCTCGCCGACCTCAAGGCCCAGGGCCTGTTGTCGGAGGAGGAGTTCGCCACGGAGAAGGCCCGCATCCTGAGTTCCTGACCGGCCAAGGAACCGGCCGAAGAACCGGCCGGAGAACCGGCCGGAGAACCGGCCGGAGAACCGGCCGAGGAACCGGCCGAGGAACCGGTCTCACCCGCGCAGCGCCGACGCGAAGATGCCCGGCAGCCTCGCCGCCCTCGGATCCGTCGTGTAGGCGGTGAGGCGCCGCATCGTCGTCAGGCCGGTGCGGTTGGTGACGTAGTACGGCGGGCGCGGCGACAGGGACGGCGAGCCGGTGAACAGGCCGCGCGGCGCGGGGGCGAACGGCGCGCGCAGCACCGTCTTCTCGATGTCCTCCAGCATGAACGCGTTGTGCACGAAGCCGATGCCGCTGCCGATGTCCTGGCGGGTGTGGCCGGGGTACGCGCCCCACGGCGTGTACCCGAGCAGGAAGCCGAACGCGGACCAGCAGTTGACGCCGAGCGTGCCGTAGCGCAGCGCGGCGACGGCCTCCTCGACGGCGGCGCGGTGGGCGCGTTCGGTGCGCGGGTGGACGAGCAGCGTGGCGCCGAGGGTGCCGGGCAGCCGCTCGTTGGCGAACTCCGTTGCCGTGCGCAGGAATTGGGGTGCGTCGGCGCCGGGCAGACGGACCACGCCGAGGGCGCTGGCGAACACCTCGTCGGTGAGCATGACGTCGTCCAGACCCTCGATGTCGGGGACCAGGACCCGGCAGGAGTCGTCCGGGCCGAGCGCCTCGGCGCCCGGGTGGGCGGCGGTGACCCTGCCGACGCGGTCGGCGGCGCCCGGGTAGTAGTCGGCGCGGGGCGGGAGTTCGCGCAGGACGCGGCGGATCTCGGTGAGCAGCTTCTCCGTACCGTCCCAGTCGGCCGGCACCAACAGGACCTGTGTGGCTACGCAGTTGTGGCCGGAGTTGTTGAGCTTGCTGGTGACGATGTGCTCGGCCTGGAAGCGCAGGTCGGCCGCGCTCCACGGTCCTGGCGTCACGATGCACGGGCTGACGCCGCCGAGTTCACTGGTGAACGGCTTGTTGTTCACCGGGGTGTTGGCGCGCCGGCGCTCCTCGGCGCGTGCGCCGGTGCCCCAGACGATCGCGTCGTGGGTGCGGTCGCTGCCGGTGACGTGGATGGTGTCGACGCCGTCGTGGGTGGTGAGGTACGCGCCCTCGGGGGCGCCGCCGTCGACGAAGCGGACGAAGCCGCGCTCCACGAACTCGGCGAAGACCTTCTCGAAGTGCGGGCGCAGATAGGCGTTGACGGGGTTCATCTTGGCGAGGACGACCTCGCCGTCCACGTACAGCTTGTGCACGATGTCGAGCGCGGTGATCGCGGCGACGTTGCCCGCGCCGAGCACCAGGGCGACGGCGGGGTCGCCGGGCCGCCCGCGGTACTCCCCCGCCGCGCGGGCCAGTACTTGTTCGCGGGTGGTGCCGGGCAGGGCCCACACCTCGGCCGTGTAGCCGTTGAGCAGCAGCCGGTCGGAGGCGGTGGCGGGGAAGACGTCGACGACGGTGCGGCCGTCGCGGGAGCGGACGGCCCGCGCGTCGAGCGGGTCGCGGCCCGCGGCGACGCGGCGCAATACGTGCAGGTAGGCGCCGATGGTCTGGGCGAGCGCCCACGGCGCGGTGGTCCAGTCCTCGGCGGCCCACGGCGACGTCGTGGGGTAGCCCTTGGCGGCGGCCGCGCCGGCGACCATGGCGGCGGCGCCGTCGGCGATCCGCGGCAGCATCCGCTCCAGGAGGGCGATCCGCTCGGGCAGGGCGGTACCGCTCCACGCCTCGGCGTGCTCGCGCAGCTCGTGGACGGCCTGGTCGAGCGGGGCGGTGTCGCGTGCTTCTGCTGGGGCGGTCACGGGTCAACTCCTGTGCTGCGTAAGGGGGTGGGAGGCGATAGTACTGATGCGCCGTCAGGCGGCTTGTGACAGAAGGGATTTGTCGCGGTCCGGGTCGATCAGCGCGAAGGCGGCGACGGCGCCGATCGCGATGAGGGCGCCCGAGACGAGCACCGCGTTGCGGTACCCGGCCTCGCCCTGCGCGTCGACCAGCGCGCCGACGACCGCGGGCGCGAGCAGCCCGGAGACGGTGACGATGGCGTTCATCAGGCCGAGGGCGCCGCCGCTGCGGGCGCCCGGGGCGATCTCGGCGACGGTCGTCGCGGCGATGGTGGCGTAGGCGCCGCCGAACCCGAAACCGACGGCGATCAGGACGGTCCGCGCGGCGACGGAGTCGGTCATGGGGACGGCGAGACAGGCGGCGGCGCCGACGGTGAGCGTCCACGCACCCACCCGGCCGCGGGCGGTCTTGCTGCTCGCTCCCCGCCGCATCAGCCGGCCGGTCAGCCAGGCCTGGCCGAACAGGACCGCGGCGCCGACCGCCCAGGGCGCGACGACGACGGTGCCCGCGGTGCCGGCCGAGTAGTCCAGCGCGTTGCGCAGGTAGGACGGGAGCCAGACCAGCATCAGGGCCACGGTCCAGTAGCTGCAGAAGTAGGCGAGCGTGGTGCCGATCCAGGTGCGGCTGGCGAAGATCCTGCGGTACGAGGCCTGCGGCGCCGTGTCCGCGGCGGCTTCCTTCACGGCCTTGCGGCGCGGGCTGTCCGCGCCGAACAGCGCCCAGAGGACGGCCCATACGGCACCGAGGGCGGCGACCACCCACAGCGCCGCGCGCCAGCCGTGGTGCTGGATCACCCAGGTGAGACCCGGCGCCGAGATGATCACGCCGAGCGTGATGCCGACGGTGATCAGCGCACCGGGCAGGGCGCGCCGCTCGTTCGGGAACCAGGACAGGGTGGCCTGCTGGGCGACGGGGAAGGCGGGCCCTTCCGCCGCGCCGAGGAACACCCGGGAGGCGACGAGCACGGCGAGTCCGCCGCCGAGGGCCGCCGGGACCTGCGCCACCGACCACAGCACGGCCATGACGAGGATGAGGAGCTTGGGCGAGACCCGGTCGGCGAGCATCCCGACGACGATCGCGGCGACGGAGAACAGCAGGAAGAACGCGCTGTTGGCGAGCCCGAACCGAGTGGCGTCCAGGTGCAGGTCGGCGCGGATCTCGTCGGCGGCGAGTCCGAGGACGGACTTGTCCGCGAAGTTGACCATCATGAAGACCACGAGCAGCGCGGTGACGGTCCAGGCGCGTCGGTCGACGCCACCAGGGGCCTCGATCCGCCCTGGAGTCAGGGCCGGCGCGGCCGTCACAGCCGGACCCCGGCGATGGCGATGCGCTCCATGACGCGCTTCTGCGGGAAGTAGTCGTTGACCGCGTAGTGCTGGACGGCGATGTTGTCCCAGATCGCGATCGAGTCGGGCTCCCAGTGGAAGCGGATCTGGAACTCGGGGATGCGCGCCTGGAGGACGAGGATGTCGAGGAGTTCGCGGTTCTCGGCCTCGGACAGGCCCTTGATGTGCCGGGTGAACGGCTCGTTCACGTAGAGCGTCTTGCGGCCGCTGCGCGGGTGGCGGACGACGACGGGGTGCTCGACCTGCGGCCACAGCGCGCGGAAGGCGGCCTTCTGCTCGTCGTTCATGAGCGCGCCCCAGCTGGCCTCCCAGTCGTGGACCGCGGTGAGGTTCTCGATCCGCTCCTTGAGGTCCTCGGGGAGGTTGTCGTACGCGGCGCCCATGTCGGCCCACATCGTGTCGCCGCCGGCCTCGGGCACCTCGACGGCGCGCAGGACCGCGCCGAGCGACGGGTTGGCCATGAACGAGTGGTCGCTGTGCCAGATGTTCTTGTTGCCGGCCGCCTTGGCGTCCTTGGCGAGCCGCGACAGGCCGACGGTCCCGGTCTTCGGGAAGAACGGGTTCGGCTCCGGCGGGCCCCAGACCGCCGAAAGGGCGAGGTGGTGCTCGGCGTTGAACCCGGTCTGCCCGCGGAAGAAGATCACCTTCCACTCCAGGAGCGCCTGCCGCAGCTCGTCGGCGAGCGCGTCGGTGATCGGCCGCGTGAGGTCCACGCCGCCCAGGACGGCGCCGAAGTGCGGGGTGAGCGGGCTGATCTCGACGAGCTTGTACGGAGCCTGCTCCGCGCCCGGCGCGAGCCGCTCGAGGACCCGGCTGCCGTAGTGCATCAGGGGCTTGTCCAGGATCGGCTTCGGGTTCTCGACGGGGTTCGTCGCGACGTCGTGCATGGGTGGACCTCCAGGCTGCGAACGCTCATTACGTAACCGCGAGTATCGATATTCGGCGGCGCGGGGGCAAGGGGTGCGGGCCCATGGATTTCCGGAGCCTTTCCAGCGGTGCACACGCACACAAATGCGGGCACACGGAAGCGCGCGCCAGGCCCCATTCGCCTGGCACGCACGGGATGTGACGTCCGGTCAGCGCACGGTCACGCGGTGACGGAGACCGCCCGGCCGATCAGTTCCACCACGGAGTCGACCAGCGCCTCGTCCGGCGTCCGCTGCTCGCCGACCATGCGGAAGACGAGGGAGGCGGCGACGAGCGTCGTGGCGGCGTCCACGTCGACATCCGGCCGTACGTCACCGCGCTCGACCCCGCGCTCGAGCAGGCGCCGCGTCTCGCTCGTCACCCGGGCCGTGTACGCGCGGTACGCCCCGCGCTCGGCGCCCGCCTCGGCGGCGGAGCCGATGACACCGGCGAGGAGCCGGTCGACGCCCGGCTGCCGGTACGCCTCCACGCGGGCGGTCAGGACCGCCCGCAGTTCGGCGCGGAAGTCGCCCATGTCCGGCACGGTCAGCGGGCCGATCCGGGACTCGGCGGCGGCGAGGACGAGGTCCTGCTTGGTGGGCCAGCGCCGGTACATGGCCGGCTTGCTGACCCCCGCGCGGGCGGCGACGGCGTCCATCGTCAGGGCGCCCATCCCGCTCTCGGCGACCAGCTCCACGACGGCGTCGAGCACGGCCCGGGTCACGTGCTCCTGCCGCGGCCGGCCCGGCCCTCTGCGCTCCGGCTGCCGCCGCTGCCCCTCTTCCCCGACCATGCGGCCGACCCTACGCGGACCCGGGACCGCGCCGCTCGCCGGCCCGTTCACCCGGCGGCGAGCTCGTCCCGCAGCACATGCTTGGTGATCTTTCCGGAGGGCGTACGGGGCAACGCGCCACGCAGCACCAGTTCACGCGGGATCTTGTAGCGGGCGATCCTCGTCTCCAGCCAGTCGCGCACCCCGGCGAGGTCCAGCCCGGCACCCTCCTTCGGCACGACGACGGCCACGACCGTCTCGCCCCACTCCGGGTGCGGGCGGCCGACGACGGCCACGTCGAGGATGTCCGGGTGGCCGCGCAGGGCGCCTTCGACCTCCTGCGACGCGACGTTCTCGCCGCCGGTGATGATGACGTCCTTCATCCGGTCGACGAGGGTGACGAACCCTTCCTCGTCGACCCGGCCGAGGTCGCCGCTGCGGTACCAGTCCCCCGCGAACGCCTCGGCGGTGGCGGCCTCGTCGCCGAGATAGCCGACCATCCGGGTGTCCGAGCGGAGCCAGATCTCGCCGCTCTCCCCCGGCGCCGCGTAGCCGCCGTCCGCCCGCACGACCTTCAGGTCCACGCCCGGCATACCGCCGCGCCCGATCGCCCCGGCCTTCTCGACCTGTTCGGCCGGTGAGAGCGTCGCGCCGACCGGGCCCATCTCGCTCATCCCGTACACCTGGTGGAAGTCCTCCGAGCCGTAGGCCTTCATCAGGCGGCGCGCGGTGTCGGCGTCCAGGGGTCCGGCTCCGTAGATCCATGCGCGTACGGACGACAGGTCGAAGTCCGCGAAGTCCGGGACGGCCTGGACCGGGGCGATGAGGGCGATGGGCGCGCCGAACACGCCGGTGATCCGCTCGCGCCGCACCGTCTCCAGCATCTCGCGCGGCGCGTACTCGCGCTGGAGGACGACCGTGCCGCCGAGCAGGAGGGTGCCGAGCGTCCAGTTGTTGAGCGGGGACGCGTGCCAGATCGGCATGCAGATCAGGAAGCGCTCGTCGCGGCGGAGCGGGACCGAGACGCCGGTGTAGGTGGCGGTCAGGGCGATGCCGCGATGCGTGTGGACGCAGCCCTTGGGGCGGCCCGAGGTGCCGGACGTGTAGAGGATCTGCGCGATGTCCGTGTCCGCTCCGGACTCGGCGTCGTACGGTTCAGCGGCGGCGACCAGGGACTCGAAGGAGTCGGCGGGGCGGGTGCCGGTGGCGGCGTCGGGGTGGCTGATCAGCCAGCGCACGTCCGCGTCGGCGGCCGTCGCGCGCTCGCCGATCTCCGCGTCGACGAGCGCCAACCGGGAGCCGCAGTGCCGCAGTTGGTACGCCACCTCGGCGGTCGCCAGCTTGTGATTGACCGGCACCAGGGTGGCCCCCGCGTACCAGGCACCGAACGCCGCGAGCAGGAACGCCGGGGTGTTGTACGTCATCACGGCGAGCCGGTCGCCGGGGTGCAGGCCCGCGTCGCGGAGCACGGTCGCGGCGCGCCTGGCCGCGACGGCGAACTCCGTGTACGTCCAGCGCTGTTCGCCGTAGACGACGGCCTCCTTGGGGCCGGCCGAGCGAACCGCGTTGTCCAGCAGGGCACTGAGGTGCATCACGTTCTCCTGACGAGCCGAGCCGATCGGATCCGGGGCTGTGCCGACCGTGGCGGGAAACTCTGAATGATGGTTCACTTCTTTCATGGCCTACCGCAAGACCCCAGCCGAAATTCGCCGGCTCGAAGCCGCCCGGGACCGCCTCGTCACCTGCGCCACCGCGGTCGTCGCCGAAGTGGGCTGGTCACAGGCGTCCGTCACCGCCGTGGCCGACGCGGCGGGCATGGCGGCCGGTTCGGTGTACCAGCACTTCCCGTCCAAGGCCGCGCTCGCCGTCGAGGTGTTCCGGCGGGCCGCGGAGCGCGAGATCCAGGTGCTCGGCGAAGTGCTGCACGGCCCGGGAGAGCCGGTCGACCGGCTCGCGCGCGGCGTCGAGGTGTTCGCCCGCCGCGCCCTGGAGAACCGCGGTCTCGCCTACGCCCTGCTCGCCGCCCCCGCCGACCCGCAGGTCGGCGCCGAGCGGCTCGACTTCCGGCGCCGCTACCACGCCCTGTTCGCCGAGGTGGTGCACGAGGGCATGGCGGCGGGCCTGCTGCCGAAGCAGAACGGCGAGATCACCGCGGCCGCGCTCACCGGCGCGGTCGGCGAGGTGCTCGTCGACCCGCTCGGCACCCACGACGAGGCCGACGCCGGCGAACTCCTCGCCGAACTCACCGCCATGGCCCTGCGCTGCGCGGGCGCACCGGCCGCCTGACCACTCGACGACACACAGTACGGAGGCACCATGCACACGAGCCCGTCGGTGACGCATGAAGTGACCAACCAGGCCCCGCCGTTGACGGGTCACGACGTCGCGGACGACGCCGTGCTCCTGGAAGGCGTGCGCCGCGAGGGTGCCGCGTGGCACCTGGAGGAGCTGCACCGCTTCGGCCGGTACGCGGGCAGCGAGGAGGCCCGCGCCTGGGCGGAGCAGGCCAACCGTCACGAGCCCGAGCTGCGCACGCACGACCGGTACGGCAACCGGGTCGACGAGGTCGACTTCCACCCCGCGTACCACTCGCTGATGCGCGCCACGGTGGCCGCGGGCGCGGCCGGTTCCGCGTGGGCGGACGAGCGGCCGGGCGCCCATGTCGCCCGCGCCGCCACGTTCATGGTGGCCACCATGGTCGAGCAGGGGCACATGTGCCCGGTCTCCATGACGTACGCCGTCGTGCCCGCGCTGCGCCGCGCCCCCGAGCTCGCGAAGACGTACGAGTCACTGCTGACCAGCCGCGTCTACGAGCCCGGCCTGACCACGCCCACCGCCAAGCGCGGGCTGCTCGCCGGGATGGGCATGACGGAGAAGCAGGGCGGCACCGACGTGCGGGCCAACACCACCGCGGCGGTCGAACAGGCCGACGGCACCTGGCGGTTGCGCGGCCACAAGTGGTTCACCAGCGCCCCGATGAACGACCTGTTCCTGGTCCTCGCGCAGGCGCCGGGCGGGCTCTCCTGCTTCCTGGTGCCGCGCGTGCTGCCCGACGGAACCCGCAACACGTTCCGCATCCAGCGCCTCAAGGACAAGCTCGGCAACCGCTCGAACGCGTCCAGCGAGCCGGAGTTCGACGACACCGTCGCCTGGCTCGTGGGCGACGAGGGCAAGGGCGTCCGCACCATCATCGACATGGTCACCATGACCCGGCTCGACTGCGTGCTCGGCTCGGCCGCGCATGTGCGCGAGTCCCTGGCGCAGGCCGCCCACCACACCCGTCACCGCGCGGTGTTCGGCGCCAAGCTGATCGACCAGCCGCTGATGCGCAACGTCCTGGCCGACCTCTGCCTGGAGTCGGAGGCCGCGACGACCCTCGCGCTGCGCCTCGCGGGCGCCGCGGACCGCGCCCACCGCGGCGACGACGGGGAGCGCGCCTTCCTGCGCCTGGCCACCGCGGTCGGCAAGTACTGGGTGTGCAAGCGGCAGCCCGTCGCGGTCGCCGAGGCCCTGGAATGCCTCGGCGGCAACGGATATGACGAGGCGTCAGGCATGCCCCGGCTCTACCGCGAGGCCCCGCTGAACGGCATCTGGGAGGGCTCGGGGAACGTCAACGCCCTCGACATGCTGCGGGCGTTGGCCCGCGAGCCCGAGTCGCTCCAGGCGTTCCGCGCGGAGATCGAGGCGGCGGCCGGGGCCGACGCGCGGCTCGACACGGCGTGGCGCGAGCTCCAGGGCGAACTGGTGCTCACCGAGGACGCCCCGCTGCGCGCCCGCCGCGTCATCGAGCGGGCGGCGCTCGTGCTCCAGGGCTCGCTCCTCGTACGGCACGCGCCCGCGGCCGTCGCCGACGCGTTCTGCGCGTCGCGGCTCGCCGGTGACCGGGGGCTCGCCTTCGGGACGCTGCCGCCCGGCACGGACTTCGCGGCGCTCCTGGAGCGGCTGCCCGCCTGAGGCCGACGTCAGCTGACGGACGACTCCTTCACGGAGCAGGTGTCCGTGTCCGCGGGGCACCAGTGCGTGCGGCCACCGACGAGATGGAGTTCGAGGTCGGCGTCGCGCATGCCGTTGCGGTCGAGGGCCGCGCGCAGGGCGGTCGGGGCGGGCTCGGGCGGCAGGCCGAGGACGCCGATGACGACGACACCGTTGCGGGCGTCGACCGAGGCGATCTGCCACGTACCGGTCGACGCCCACGTCTCGGCCACGGGCCGGGCGTTCGCGGCCAGGGCCTGGTCGCGGGCGACGGCGATGGTGCCGGTGGTGAGCGGGACCGCGATGAGCACCAGGAGCGCCCCCACCGCGACGAGCGTGCGCCCGTGGAACTGCCCCACCGCGTGACCGGATTCCTGGGCCGCGCCCCGGACCCCGTACAGCAGGAAGACGATGGTGCCGGTGGCGACGATGGCGGCCACGTTCGTCGCGAAGAGCAGCGCCGACTCGCTCGCGTCGTGGTAGCGGCCGACGGTGATGAGCAGCCCGGTGACCGCGAGCGGCGGCACGAGCGAGATGGCGATGGCGACGCCGGGCAGCGTGTCGGAGATGTCGGCGCGGACCAGGGCGAACGCGCCGACGGTGCCCGTGGCCAGAGCGGCGAGCAGGTCGATCAGGCGCGGGCTGATCCGGGACGACACCTGGCTGTTGGAGGCGAAGTCGTCCGGCGGGGCGAGCGCCCAGCCGAGCAGCATGCCGATCACGATCACCGCGAGCGCGCCGCAGAGCACGAGCAGCACGCACCGTACGACCTGCGGCCGGTCCGCGAGGACGAGGGCGAGTGCGCTGCCCAGGATCGGTGTCATCAGCGGGGCGACGATCATCGCGCCGATCACGGTCGCCGTGGAGTCGCCGATCACGCCGGCGCCCGCGATGACCGCGGCCAGGGTGAGGAGACCCCAGAAGCGGGTGGAACCGGGGCTGCGCAGCGAACGCTCGATGAAGAGCGTGTCGGTCATCCGGCGGACGGCGACCGCGTCGACTGTGGGCATCCGAGGGCCCCTCTCAGGGCGTGACGAGACTCAGGGCGTGACGATGGCGAAGTCGGGGTCGGGCGCGTCCAGGTGCCCGAGGAGTTCGATGAGTCCGCCCGGGTCGCCCTCGACGGTGGCGGCGCCCCGCGACGGCAGCTCGGCCGGCGCCGGCGAGCCGAGCAGGACGGTCCGCAAGGCCCGTTCGTCGAGGGTGATCTCCAGGAAGCCGTACGCGTCGAGGTCCCGGACCACGCGGCCCTCGGCGTCGCGGATCGGCGGGTCGTCGGCGGTGCCGAGGAAGCCCCGCCGGGAGTCGTCCATGTCCCGGGTGTAGTCGAACGGACAGCGCCGCAGCACCGCCTCGTTCGCCGCGACGATCCGTGCTCCCGCCGGATTCGACCGGATGTCCTCCGTCATGGAACTCCCCTTACGGCGATGGGCGTTGACGCCGGACCCAGCGTCACCCGCCCCTGAGAGCGCCGCCATTCGACTGCGCCAGATGACTCAATTCCCCGAAATGCGGGAGGAGCGGAGGGGGGAGATACTGCTCAGCACCCGACGGACACACGTCCAAAGACAGAAAGAGGAAATGCCATGGACGACTATCCCCTTCTCGACCTCTTTCTGACCATGCTTTTCTTCTTCCTCTGGATCATGTGGTTCTTCCTGCTCTTCCGGGTCGTCATGGACATCTTCCGCGACGACGACCTCAGCGGATGGGGCAAGGCCGGCTGGATGATCTTCTGTCTCGTGCTCCCCTTCCTGGGGGTCCTCGTCTATGTCATCGCCCGCGGAAAGGGAATGGGGCAGCGCGACATCCAGCGTTCCCAGCAGGCGGAGGCGGCTTTCCAGGACTACGTGCGGAAGGCGGCGGCACAGAATCCGTCCGGGACCGGCGGTACGGACGAACTGGCGCGGCTCGCCGAACTCCACAAGGCCGGTTCGCTCACCGACGAGGAATTCGCGCAGGCCAAGGCGAAGTTCCTCGCCTCCGCCTGACAGACCGGCACCCGACATCAGAGGAAAGGTCCCGTGGAATCTCCGAACACGCCCTACGGCAGGTCCGGTGCTCCCTACAGCCCGCCGCCCCCGCGGGCTCCCGAGTACCCGCCCGAGCCGCCCGCGGGACCCCGCCTCGACGCCGGACGGCTGTGGGCGGGCGGCGTGATGACGGCGGTGGTCGCGGCGCTCACCGCCGTCGTCGCCCTGCTTCTGGTGCGCGGGGTGCTCGGCATCCCGGTGTTCGCCCCGGAGGGCGACGGCGCGATGGGCGACGCGACGACCGGCGCCCTGGCGCTCGGCTCGGCGGTCGCCGCGCTCGCCGCGACGGGGCTGCTGCACCTGCTGGTCGTGGCGACGCCGCGGCCCGAGCGTTTCTTCTCGTGGATCGTGGGTCTGGCCACCGCGATCCTGGTGCTGCTCCCCTTCACCACGGGGGTCTCCCTGGCCGCGAAGTTCGGCACGGCGGCCGTGTATCTGCTCATCGGCGTCGCGATCGGTTCGCTGCTCTCGTCGGTCGCACGCAGTGCGGTCCGGCGCGGCTGACCGCGTCGCGGCGTGGCGGCTGCGGCTGCTGCGGTGGCGGGTCGTCTCCGAACGGCGCTTCCCCGTCATCTCCGAGCTGGTCGAGCGGCTGCTCTCCGGGCGGCTGCTCGACTCGGCGACGCGGCTGGCCGCGCAGGCCTTCCTCGCGGCCGTCCCGCTGCTGTTCGCCGTGGCCGCGTTCGCGCCGCAGAGCGTGCGCCTTCAGCTCCAGGACTCCGTGCGGGCGATGTTCGGTGTCACCGGCCATGCGCAGGAACAGTTCCAGCAGGTCCTCAACCCCTCCGCCGAGAACAACCTGCGGGAGACGACCGGCATCATCGGTCTGCTGGTGGCGCTGGGCTCCGCGACGAGTTTCAGCCGGGCGATGGCGCGCGTCTGCGAGGCCGCGTGGAAGCTGCCGAAGGCCGGGACCCGGATCGCGGCCTGGCGCTGGGTGGTCTGGCTCTTCGCCCTGCTCCTGTTCGTCTTCCTCCAGGGTCCGATCCGTACGGGCTTCGGGGCGGGCGCGCTACTGGGCATCCCGCTGTACTTCGTGCTGAGCACAGTGGTCTGGCTGTGGACCCAGCACCTGCTGCTCGCGGGCCGCGTGCACTGGCTCCCGCTGCTGCCCGGGGCGCTCCTCGCGGGCGCCGCGACGAGCGTCCTCGCGGTCGCCTCCCGGATCTACCTGCCCCTCGCGTTCAACCGGGCCCTGAGCGAGTACGGCTCCCTGGGCCTGGTCCTCGCCATGCTGTCGTGGCTGATCGTGCTCTGCGCGGCGGTCACGTTCGCTGTGACGATCGGCGCGGTCCTCGCCCAGGAGCCGCCGCTCGACCGCTATCTGAGCCGCGAGCCCCCGGAGCCGGACCGTCTGCCGGCCGGTTCCGGCTGACAGGTTCTCCGGGGGCGGGCACCGGCCCCCCAGCGCACCGGCAGCCTCATACGTCACACACGCATGGTGCCTACAGGTATGCGATCATGCGCTCCACGCGCCGTCACAGGCAGTAGGGGAACAGGGGAGCCGGGCATGAACTCGGGTGGGGACCAGAGTGGTTCGTCCGTGTCGGACGAGGAGTGGGAGCGCTTCCTCCGGGAGTCGGAGGAAGGGGTGCGCGACGCGCCCAAGGAGCCGTCGGCGCGCGCCCGGATGGTGACGCGGCGGCTGCGCGAGCAGGACGCGGCGCCGGAGCCGTGGCGTGCGCACCGGCCGCCGCGCCGCAGCAAGGTCTGGTACGTCGTCGGGCTCGTCGCCGCGCTCGCCCTGGTGATCGTGGCCCTGAACCCGGGCCGGGCGATCGGCTGGTTCGGGGGCGGCGACGACACGGACGCCGCCCCGCTCGCCACGGAGTCGGTGCGCCCCAGCACGGCGCCGCCGGCCGGGGACGCCGAACGCCCCACGCTGGACGAGCCGTTCCGCGGTTCGCCCGCCGCGCGCTGGGCCGACGGCACCGCCGGGATCGGTCTGCCCGCGGCGAAGGCCACGGGCTGGATGACGAAGGACCAGGTCACCCGGGCCCTGGAGAGCAGCAGGGACTTCCTCGCCGCGTCCAGCCTCGACCGGGACGTGCTGCGCGGCGATCGCCCGGACCGGGCGATCGCGTTCCTCAACCCGCGCCAGAAGGACGTCCGGAAGTTCCTGGCCACGTCGCTGACCGCCCCGAGCAAGACCGACAACCCGCTGACGCTGTTCAGCCGCTTCGACGGGACGAAGGTCCGGCTCGTCGGCGACGTGGTCAAGGTCCGGGGCCGGATGACCTACGAAGAGGGCGAGTACGGCGCGCTGAAGGTGACCGCGGACGTGACGTACGTGTACCCGGTGGCCCCCGCGTCGGGCGGCGACCAGGTGGTGCGCACGATCGTGCGGCGCGAAGTGGTCATGAGCTGGGACGACCCGTCGAAGCGCGCGACCGAGCCGGGCACGGTCTCCCTCCTGTCGTACAGGGTCGACTCCGCCAACGGCGGCTGCGGCACCTACACCGGCTACCTCGTCCCGGATTTCGACCAGGACAGCGGCCCCGGCGACGGGCCCACCGTGGACCCGTACGACCGCAGCAGGACGGTGGACGAGCGGATGTCCGACGGCGGCACGTGCGGGACGGCTACCCGCACCTGAGGGGTCAGGGGACGACCTCCACCCGGTCCAGGATGGCGACCCCGCTCGCCGTCTCCAGCACGTCGTCGAGTTCGGCGAGGAAGGCCCGGACGCGGTCGTCCTCGTCGACGACGATCACCGCGCACGCCGTGGAGTGCACGGCGTGCAGCACGGTGGCGCCGGCCAGGCCCGTGCGGTGGGCGCGGTGGACGATCTCCGCGTACGCCGGTCTGCGGTGCCACAGGGCCGTGGCCGGCAGGTGCACGGTGAGGCGGGTGGCGGCGCGAGGCGGGCGCATGCCGAAGTCGTAGTCCCCGCACGGGACTCCGGCAAGGTTCAGGCCCAGATCGCCTCGGCGAGGGTCGCGCCGAGGAAGGCCGCGCCGAGGCCCGCGGCGATGCTGCCGAGCACGTTGGCCGCCGCGTAGAAGCGGGCGCCGTCCTCGGTCAGGCGCAGCGTCTCGTACGAGAACGTGGAGTACGTGGTGAGGGCCCCGCACAGGCCCGTGCCGAGCAGCAGTTGGACGTGGGAGGAGGCGGCCCCCGCGGCCACGGCGCCGGTGAGCAGGCCGAGGATCAGACAGCCCGCGACGTTCACGGCGAACGTGCCCCAGGGGAAGACCGAGTCGTGCCGCGACTGGACGGTGCGGTCGGTGAGGTAGCGCAGCGGGGCGCCGACCATGGCGCCCGCGATCACCAGGACCCAGTTCACGCCTGATCCCCGCCCTCTGACGGGTCGGCGTCGCGGCCCACGTACCGGATGACCTCGCAGTCGTCGAGGATCACGAGGCCCTCGGCGACGAGTTCGTCGAGCTGCGGCAGGAACGCGCGGACGCGGTCCTCGGTGTCGACGATGACGATCGCCACCGGCAGGTCCTCGCTGAGCGACAGGAGCCGGCTCGTGTGGACGAGCGACGAGGCGCCGAAGCCCTCGATGCCGCGGAAGACGGAGGCGCCCGCGAGCCCCGCCTCGTGCGCGCGGCGCACGATCTCCGCGTACAGGGGTTTGTGGTGCCAGGTGTCGTTCTCCCCGATGAAGACCGTGACGCGCAGGGCGGAACCGGTCAGCCGTCGACTCGTCATCGCTGCCTCCGTGAGATGACGCGGCGCGTGAGGTGCGCCGCGGTCCATACCGCCACCAGGGCGACGCACGCGGTCAGGGCCAGATAGCCGAGCGCGGTGCGCGGGTGGCCGCCGTCGATGAGCCCCCGGATGTCGACGGCGTACGTGGAGAAGGTGGTGAAGCCGCCGAGGACGCCGGTGCCGAAGAACGGGCGCACCAGGCGGTGGGCCGCCCACACGTCGGTGATGACGACCATGAAGACGCCGATGACGGCGCAGCCGACCGCGTTCACGGTCAGTGTCGTCCAGGGGAAGGCGCCGGCCCCGGTGGGCCACAGCAGCGACGCCCCGTACCGGGCCGCGGCGCCGGTGCCGCCGCCGAGCGCGACCGCCGCGACGACCGGGCCCTGCCCGCGCCACTGCTCCCGGCGCCGCGCACGCGGGCGCAGTTCCGGGACGGGCTCGACATCGGGGTCGATCATGGGCGGACGGACCTTCCGCACGTGGACATTTCGCTGCTCATCGCGCCCGGCAGCCTATCCCGGTCCTGTTCACCGGGCCTGCCGGCCCCGCGTCAAGGACGTGTAAGGTTCCCGGCGGTGTGCCGGGAAGTCTGGTCGGCGAAGTGACAACGGGTGCGCGAAAACGCTCCGCCCGAAGCCGCCGACCGATCGGAGCACCGTGAGCGACTGGCACAGCTGGGCGGCGATCGCCGTCTTCGTCGGCGCGTACTCCCTCATCATCAGCGAGAAGATCCACCGGGTCGCTGCCGCCCTCGGCGGCGCGGGTCTGATGCTCGCCCTCGGCGCCACGGACGACAAGGCGGCCTTCTACTCGACCGAGGCCGGCATCGACTGGAACGTCGTCTTCCTGCTCCTCGGCATGATGATGATCGTCGGCGTGCTCAAGAAGACCGGCATGTTCGAGTACCTCGCGATCTGGGCCGTGAAGCGGGCGCGTGCCCGGCCGTTCCGCGTGATGGTGATGCTCATCGTCCTCACCGCCGTGGCCTCGGCGCTGCTCGACAACGTCACCACCGTGCTGCTCGTCGCCCCGGTGACGCTCCTGGTGTGCGAGCGGCTCGCGCTGCCGGCCGCGCCGTTCCTGATCGCCGAGGTCTTCGCCGCGAACATCGGCGGCACCGCGACCCTCGTCGGCGACCCGCCGAACATCATCATCGCCAGCCGCGCGGGCCTGACCTTCAACGACTTCCTGGTCCATCTCGCCCCGCTCGCCGTCGTGCTGACGCTCGTCCTGGTGCTGCTGTGCCGGGTCATGTTCCGGGCGTCGTTCGTGTACGACGAGGAGCGCGCCGCCGAGGTCATGGCGTTGGAGGAGCGCGAGGCGATCAAGGACCCGCGCCTGCTCGTCCAGGGCCTGGTGGTGCTCGCCCTGGTGGTGGCGGGGTTCGTGCTGCACCCGGTGCTGCACTACGAACCCAGCGTCGTCGCCCTCCTGGGCGCCGGGCTGCTCGTCGCCCTCTCCACCGTCGAGACCGGGGAGGTGCTCGGCGAGGTCGAGTGGCCGACGCTGGCGTTCTTCGCGGGTCTTTTCGTGATGATCGGCGGCCTGATCGGGACGGGCGTGATCGGTGAGGTCTCCGAGGGCCTCGCGCAGCTGATCGGCGGCAGTGAACTCGGTGGTTCCATGGTCCTGTTGGGCGGCAGCGCCGTGCTGTCCGGCATCGTCGACAACATCCCGTACGTGGCGACGATGGCGCCCATCACCGCCGACCTGGTCCACGACATGGGCGGCGCGGCCGACCACGTCATGTGGTGGGCGCTCGCGCTCGGCGCCGACCTCGGCGGCAACGCGACGGCGATCGGCGCGAGCGCCAACGTCGTCGTCCTCGGCATCGCCGAACGCAACCGACAGCCCATCTCCTTCTGGCAGTTCACCAAATACGGGCTCGTGGTCACGGCCGTGACGGTCGCGGTGTCGGCGGCGTACGTGTGGCTGCGCTACTTCGCGCTCGCCTGAGGACGTATGGGCTGCGTCAAGGTCCGGCGCGCCGCTGGTCATCGGCGGCCGTCCGTACGACGCTGGCGCGGACAGGCACCACGCATCCGAGGAGCTGACAGTGCGCGCACGTGACCTCGCGGTCGAGTACGAGACGGTGGGCGTCGCCGACGACGCCACGCAGGCCGCCCGGCTGATGGCCGAGCACCGGCTGCCGGGGCTGCTCGTGCTGGGGGCGGACGGGGCGCCCGCGGCGATCCTGCCCGCGTCGCAGCTGGTGAAGGCGATCGTCCCGGCCTACGTCCTGGAGGATCCGACGCTCGCCGCGGTCGTCGACGAGAAGCACGCCGACCGGCTGTGCCAGGCGCTCAAGGGGCGCACGGTCGGCGACTGCCTGCCGTCGAAGCCGGCGCCGCCGCCGGTGGCCGCGCCCGACGACACCGCCCTGGAGGTGGCCGCGCTGATGGCACGGGTGCGCAGCCCCCTCGTCGCGGTGACCGAGCGCGGCCCGGACGGGGGCCGGCTGCTCGGCGTGATCACCGCGTCGCACCTGCTCCAGGCGCTGCTCGGGGTCGGGGACGCGCCCTGATCGCTGCCGTGTGCCGATGTGGTCGAGGCACCTCGTGAAGTGCCGACCGAAGGCCTTGTCGGCCCTTGGACCATGTCGGCCAGGTCGGCCTGGTGGTGCGCGGTGATGTCCGTCTCGACGTCGTCGCTCGGGGGTCCCGGGCCCCCACCTCTCACAGATCCGTGCCGTATCCGCCGATCACCACGTAACTGCACTGCGTGTACGTGTATCCGGGCTGGATGCTGCCGCCCGCGGCCCTGCTGCGGGCCGTGGCGGAGGAGCCGCCGGGCTTGTGCAGGAAGTGGTACGTCCCGGCGGGCAGCCGGAGCGTCTTCTTCGGGTACGACTTGCCGCTCGCCCGGCACGCCTTGCTGCGCCCCGCCGCCTCGCTGGCGTACGTCTTGCAGGAGGCGCAGCCGCCGATGGTGATGCGGCCGGTGACGGGTCCGGTGTAGAGGACCTCGACCGGGCCGGGGCCGTCGTTGCTGATGACCAGTTGCATGCGCGAGCCGCCGGGTGACTTCGCGGGCGGCAAGTGGGCCCCCGCGGACGGGCGTTGCTCGGCGATCTCGGCGGCGATGGCCACCTGCTCGGCGCGGGCGCGGCGCTTGTCGCTCTTGTACGTGTCCGCGAAGTCGGCGAGGGTCTTGCGGGCCGCGGCGAACTTCTTGTCGCCGAACTGGTCCATGCCGCAGGCGTAGGCGCCGTTCTCGACGGCTCCGGCGACGTCGTCGCGCAGATGGCCGGGCGCCGGGTCGGGCAGCTCCTTCGCGGTGTCGCCGATGGTGCGCAACTCCTCGGTGGCGCGGCACGGTTCGGCGCCCTTGAGGTCGGCGGAGCGGTCGTCGACGGCGGCGCGCACGGCGGGCTCGACCTCGGCCGCCTGCGCCGACTTCGGGAACGTACGCAGGAGTTGGCCGAGTTCGCCGCCGTCGCCGTCACCTGCGGCGGTGCCCAGTTTGCCGGTGCCGCAGGCGAGGAGGGACTCGGCGAGGGGCTTGTCGGGCCAGGTGCGCAGGGTGCCGAGGACATCGCGGTCGATGGTCCTCGGGACGTCGCGCAGGTACTCCAGCGGCGCGACGGCGGCGCAGTGGTCGTCCGCCCGGTACGGCGCCGCGACGGCCTTGTAGTACGCGTCGAGGCTGCCGTGCACGCGGTGCGCCGCCTTGGAGTCCGGGTGGTCCTCGGTGAGCGCGCGGTAGCGCGACAGGGCCTTGCGGTAGGTGGGGCGCGCCTGCGCGAAGTCCTGGTCCGCCGCCTTCTTCACCAGGGCGTCGGTCGCGGCGAGCCGGTCGAGGAGCATCTCCTCGACGGCGTCGTCCCGCAGCCGGTCGTACGCGACCGCTCCCCCGACGGGGACGACGAGCAGTACGAGCGCGGCGACGACGGCCACAACCGGCTTGGCCCGTACGGCGGTCGAGGGCGCGCGCAGTCCGCGCCGGGCGCCGTCGAGCGCCGCGAGCAGCAACAGCGCGAGGTAGCCGAGGACGGCCCACCCGGGGACGCCGTCGGGGTCGGCGGGCAGGGCCACGACGACGAGCGCGACCGTCGCGGCGACGCAGAGCGCGGCGAGGAACCAGCGGCGCAGGAACACGTAACCCAGGCCCAGGCCGCTGAGGTTGAGCAGCCCGGCGGCCACGGCGCGGGCGGGTTCGGCGGGGCCGGGCGGCGGGGCGGGAGGCAGGGGTGGCACGGGTGGGGCGTAGGCGGGCATCGGCGGCGGCATCTGCGGCGGCGGTCCGAACCCGCCGCCCGCGCCGCCACCCGCCTCTCCCCCGTCACTGCGACTGTCGGACGCGTCCCCCGGCCACCTCATAGCGGTCCCCCAACCGTCAGGTGTCACACCCAAGTTGACACGATCCGGGGCGATGCATGCCGCTGTCAATCGGTCACACACCGCCAACTGCCTTTACGTTCCGAAGGCTTGACGCCCTCCTGGCACCCCCTTTAACTCAATACTTGAATTAAGACGCACCACGCACATGGCACACAACGCAACGATCACGGCGCACCACCAACACCCGTATCGGGACCATCGGGAGGGAAACTTGCGTCACTCCACACGCACGCCGGGATCGGGCCGAAGACGACGGGCCGCCCTGCTCGCCGTCTCCGCGCTCGCCGCCGGTCTGCTGCCCCTGTCCACCGCGGGTCCGGCCGCGGCCGACGACCCGGCGCCGGTCGCCGTCGACCGGTTCGAGGGCGAGGTGCCGTTCGCCCCGCAGCCCGCCGAAGGCCTGTTCACCTGGGGCAGCGACGCCGACGACCCGCCGAAGCTGGAGCTGCGGGAGCGCGCGGACGCGCCCGAGGGCGCCAAGGTCCTCGAAGGCGCCTACGACATCAGCGGCTACGGCGGCTTCACGCACGACTACGCGGCCGACAAGCCCGCCCACGACTGGTCGGCGCACCGGGGCATCCGCTTCTGGTGGTACGGCGACAACTCGGGCCGGAAGATCGCCTTCGAGCTCAAGGACGGCGGCGCGCACGGCGAGGCGTCCGAGCTGTGGAACACCTCGTTCACGGACGACTTCTCGGGCTGGAAGCAGGTCGAGCTGCCGTTCACGCAGTTCACGTACCGCACCGACTACCAGCCCGTCGGCGGCATCGACCACGTGCTCGGCCTCGACAGGATGTGGGGCTACGCGCTCACCCTTCCGGTCGGGACGAAGAGCCGGTTCGCCCTGGACCACGTCGAGTTGTACGGCAAGGCGGACCAGTCGCTGCGCGCTCAGGTGTCGACCGACGCGCCCGTGTACCCGGTGAAGGAGGGCGGCTCCGCGCAGGTGAAGCTGTCCGTGACGACCACGGGCAACGTGCCGATCTCCGACGACGTCACCGTCGCGTACGCCACCGAGGGCGGCACGGCGACGAGCGGCAAGGACTACACGCCGGCGACCGGCACGGTCACCTTCCCGGCGGGCACCGCGTCCGGCGCGACGAAGACGGTCACCGTCGCGACCGGCAAGGACGGTGACAAGGCCGAGAACGCCGAGACGATCCCGCTCAAGCTCACGGTGACCGGCGCCAAGGCGCCCGCCGACACCCCGCAGGTCGTCATCGACGCGCATGGGCTGCCGTATCTGGACAAGAAGCTCCCGGTGAAGAAGCGCGTCGCCGACCTGGTCGCGCGGATGTCGCCTGCCGAGAAGGCCGGGCAGATGACGCAGGCCGAGCGCGGCGCCGTCGGCACCGGCGGCGACGTCGCCGCGTACGACCTCGGCTCGCTGCTCTCCGGCGGCGGTTCGACGCCGACGCCCAACACCCCCGAGGCGTGGGCCTCGATGATCGACGGCTTCCAACTCCGGACGCGGGCGACGCGGTTCCAGATCCCGCTGATCTACGGCGTGGACGCGGTGCACGGCCACAACAACCTCACCGGCGCGACCGTCATGCCGCACAACATCGGCATCGGCGCGACCCGTGACCCCCGGCTCGCCGAGCGGACGGGCGCGGTCACGGCCTCCGAGGTGCGCGCCACCGGCGTCCCGTGGGACTTCGCGCCGTGCCTGTGCGTCACGCGCGACGAGCGCTGGGGCCGCTCGTACGAGTCGTTCGGCGAGGACCCGGCGCTCGTCGAGTCCATGGAGACCATGGTCCAGGGCTTCCAGGGCCGCGCGGACGGCGGCGACCTCGACCGCGACGACAAGGTACTCGCCACGGCCAAGCACTTCGTCGGCGACGGCGGCACCGCGTACGGCTCCTCCACCACGGGCACGTACACGATCGACCAGGGCGTCACGACGGTGACGCGGCAGGACCTGGAGTCGGTGCACCTCGCGCCGTTCGGCGAGGCGGTACGGCGCGGCGTCGGCTCCGTGATGCCGTCGTACTCGTCGCTCGACATCGTCGGCGACTCCGATGGCCCGGTGAAGATGCACGCCAACGGGCCGATGATCAATGGGGAGTTGAAGGGCAAGCTCGGCTTCGACGGGTTCGTGATCAGCGACTGGGACGGCATCAACCAGATCCCGGGCGACTACCCGAGCGACGTCCGTACGTCGGTCAACGCGGGCGTCGACATGGTCATGGCCCCGTACGCGTACAGGGAGTTCCGTGACGACCTGGTCGCCGAGGTGAAGGCCGGGCGGGTCACCGAGAAGCGGATCGACGACGCCGTCTCGCGCATCCTGACCCAGAAGTTCAGGCTCGGGCTCTTCGAGAAGCCGTACGCGGACACGTCGAACATCGACGACATCGGCGGGGCCGCGCACCGTGCCGTGGCCCGGCAGGCGGCGGCCGAGTCGCAGGTGCTTCTGAAGAACGCGGGGAACGTGCTGCCGCTGAAGCCGTCGCAGAAGGTGTACGTCGCCGGGTCCAACGCCGACGACCTCGGCAACCAGACCGGCGGCTGGACCATCACCTGGCAGGGGCAGTCCGGCACCCACACCGACGGCACGACCGTCCTCCAGGCCATGCGCGAGGCGGCCCCGGACGCGACCGTCGCGTACTCGAAGGACGCCTCGGCGCCGACGGCCGGTTACGACGTGGGCGTGGTCGTCGTCGGCGAGACCCCGTACGCGGAGGGCATCGGCGATGTCGGCAACGGCAACGACCTGGAGCTGACGGCCGCCGACAAGGCCGCCGTCGACAAGGTCTGCGGCGCGATGAAGTGCGTGGTCCTCATGGTCTCCGGCCGGCCGCAGCTCATCGGCGACCGGCTCGATGACATCGACGGCCTCGTCGCCTCCTGGCTGCCCGGCACCGAGGGCGACGGCGTCGCCGACGTGCTGTACGGGAAGCGGGCCTTCACCGGTCAACTCCCCGTCACCTGGCCGAAGTCGGAGGCCCAGCTTCCGATCAACGTGGGCGACGCGGCGTACGACCCGCAGTTCCCGTACGGCTACGGCCTGACGACCCTGACGAGGACGCCGGGCGGCGGCGAGCACACGCTCAAGGCGCTCGCGGCGGCGGCGCGCCACGTGCACGACGCGACGGCGGGCCGCGCGCTCGTCGGCAAGGCACGCCTCATCGTCCAGGACAAGGCGGGCGGCACGGTGACCCCGGCCTGGGCGAAGCCGTTCGCGAACGCCGACCACCTCGCCCTCACCGGCGACTACGCGGGGGCGATCGCTCAACTGATCGCCGCCTACAAGGAGGCATGACGAAGCGGACCTGATGGAGAACCGACAGGTCAGGCGGCTATAAACCCGGTGTATACACCGTATGTATAGTGACGGCATGCCTGCCGCATCCGTGAAGATGAAGAAAATGCGGAGAGGGTTCCGCGCGGTCGCCGTCCTCGCGACCGCCGGAGCCCTCTCCCTCGGTTCGAGCGCCTGTACGCAGTACGACACGACGAAGCCCAGCGGGGCCCGCAAGGCCGCCGTCGACGCCAAGCCCGGGGGCGGCGCACGCGCCACCGGCGCGTTCGGCACGGTCGACTGCCGGCGGGCCAAGTGCGTCGCGCTCACCTTCGACGCGGGCCCGAGCGAGAACAGCCCCCGGCTGCTCGACATCCTGAAGGACGAGAAGGTCCCGGCCACGTTCTTCCTGCTCGGAAAGAACCACATAGCCAAGCACCCGGACCTGGTGAAACGGATGGCTCGCGAGGGGCACGAACTCGCGAGCCACACCTGGGACCACAAGATCCTCACCGACATCGACGACGCGCGGATCCGTGACGAGCTCCGGCGCACCGACGACGCCGTGGAGCGGCTGACGGGCAAGCGCCCGACGCTGATGCGCCCGCCGCAGGGCCGCACGAACGACCACGTGAGCGCCCTCGCCAAAGAGGAGGGGCTCGCGCAGATCCTGTGGGACGTGACCTGCAAGGACTACGAGACCACGGACTCGGCCCTGATCCGGAAGCGGGCCGTGACGCAGACGCGGCGGGACAGCATCATCCTGCTGCACGACATCTACCGGGGCACCGTCCCGGCCGTCCCCGGCATCATCGACGCCCTCAAGCGGAAGGGCTTCGTGTTCGTGACGGTGCCGCAGCTGCTCGCGCCGGGCAAGGCGGAGCCGGGCACGGTCTACAAGCCCTGAGCGGCGAGCGCGGGGGCAGCGCCCGGACGGTCGTCCTCACGGTTCAGGCCAGGCGTACCGGCAGCGTCCCGTAGCCGTACGCGATGAACGACTCGACCTGTACGGCGCCTTCGTCCAGGGCGAGTCCGGGGAAGCGGGCGAAGAGGGCGGGCAGCGCGATCGCCGCTTCGAGGCGGGCCAGCGGGGCGCCGACGCAGTAGTGGACGCCGTGCCCGAAGGCGAGGTGTTCCTTGTCGACGCGGGCGGCGTCGAAGGTGCCGGCGTCGGGACCGTGGCGCAGCGGGTCGCGGCCCGCCGCGGCGTACGAGGCGAGGATCGCGTCGCCGCGCTGGATCACCGTGCCGTCGGGCAGGGCGATGTCCTCGACGGCGTAGCGCAGCGGGAGGTTGGCGATGGAGGGGGCCCAGCGCAGGGTCTCCTCGATGACGTCGCTCCAGGGGATCTCGCCGGCGCGGACACGGGCGAGCTGGCCCGGATGGCTGAGCAGGGCGTGCGCGGCGTTGCCGATGAGATTGACGGTCGTCTCGTGCCCGGCGCCGATGACGAGGAGCAGGGTGTCGATCAGCTCCTGCTCGCTCAGGCCCGAGCCTTCGTCGTCCCGGGTGGCGATGAGGACGCTGGTGAGGTCGTCGCCGGGCGCGGCGCGCTTGGCGGCGACGAGGTCGCCGAGGAGCTGCTGCACCTCCTGCCACACGGCCATGGCCTGTTCGGGGGTGAGGGTGGTGTCGATGATCCCGGCGACGAGGCGGGCGACGTCGGCCCGCCGCTCCTCGGGCAGGCCGAAGAGTTCGCAGATGACGATCATGGGCAGCGGGTGCGCGAAGGCGGCGCGCAGGTCGGCGCGGCCGTCGGGGGCCGCGGCCATGGCGTCGAGCAGCTGCGCGGTGATCTCCTCGACGCGCGGGCGCAGCGCGTCGGTGCGGCGCTTGGTGAAGGCGGGCGAGATCAGCTTGCGCAGCCGCCGGTGGTCGGCGCCGTACGCGGTGAACATGTTGGTCACGCCCACCCACGAGTTGACCCAGGTCTCCCGGTACTCGCCCTTGATCCAGGCGGGCCAGTGCTGGTTGGGGTCCTTGGAGACGCGGTCGTCGGCGAGGAGCTGCTTGAGGACGTCGTACCGGGTGGGGGCCCAGGCGCGTACGCCGCCCGGCAGTTCGACGAGGGCCGCGGCGCCGTGCGCGCGCAGCCGGACGTTCTCGGCGTGCAGGTCGCGGCCCGCGGGGTCGAGGGGTATCGGGGCGGTGGGGGCGGTCATGAAAGGGTCGGCTCCTGTGGGGGTCGGGTCCTGTGGGGGCAGGTCTGTGGATCGGGACCTGTGGGGGCGGATCGGACTCGCCATGATCGTTTGCGTTCAACTGATCGTAGGGGCTGGGAAGTTGTCGCGCACCAGGGCGACACGCCGCCGGGCGGGAGCCGGGGCGCGGGGACGGGCTCCTAGAATCGCGCCATGACCGCCCATATCCGGATCGTCCGCGAAACGCCGCTTTCGGTGGCCGAGGCGTGGCGCCGGCTCACCACGTGGGAGCGGCACGGCGATGTCGTCCCGCTCACCCGCGTCACCGTGACCACACCGCCACCGACGGCCGCGGGCACGGTGTTCGTGGCGCGCACCGGCGTCGGCAGCCGCCTCGGCTTCGACGACACGATGGAGATCGTGGCGTGGCAGCCGCCGCACCGCTGCCGGATGGAGAAGCGCGGCGGATTCGTCACGGGCTGGGCCGAGTTCGAGGTGCGGACGCTCCCGGGCGGCGGATCTCGGGTGGAGTGGCGGGAGGAGATCGGGGTGCGCGGCCTTCCGGGGTTCACGGACCGGGCCCTTGCGGCCGCGGGGCGATGGATGTTCGGGCGCGCGGTGAACGGCCTTCTGCGCGACGGGAGTTGACGGTCACCTCACCCGCCACAGGCCCTGTCCGACAACTCGCCCTGTACGCCGATGAGTTGTACCTTGTCCCCTTCCGGTCACCACCCTTCGCGCTCCTTCGACCCCACCGAACGGAAGTGAGTCGCTCATGGCCATAGCCGTCTACGGCGCCACGGGACACACCGGGCGCCTCGTCACCGCCGAACTCCTCGCCCGGGGCCAGGACGTGATCCTGGCCGGGCGCAGCGAACAGCGCCTGCGGGACCTGGCCGCCGAACTCGCCGCCCCCGACCACGTCCACGTCCACGTGGCACCCCTCGACGACAGTGAGGCGCTGCGCAGGCTCGCCCGCAGGGCCGACGCCCTGAACCACTGCGCGGGCCCCTTCACCACCACGGGAGCCCCGGTCGCCGCGGCGGCGGCCGAGGCCGGGATCCCGTACGTCGACCACGCCATCGAGCCGCACCCGGTCAAGCATCTCTTCGACGCGTTCCAGAGCACGGCGGAGCGGACCGGCGCCGTCCTGATCCCGCAGATGAGCTTCTACGGCGGCCTCGGCGACCTGCTCGCCGCGGCGGCGGCCGAGGGCCTTGTGGACGTGGAGAAGGTGACGGTCGGCTACGCAGTCACCGGCTGGCGGATGACGCCGGGCGCGGTGAACACCGCGAACCTGCTCATCGGGGAGATCGACCGGATCTCGTACGCGGACGGGGCGCAGCGCATCGGGCCCGTCGAGATCCGCAACTCCGTGTTCCCGTTCCCGCCGCCGGTCGGCCCGCGCACGACGATCGTGCCGTTCCCCTCCGGGGAGGTCGTCACGGTGCCCCGGCACGTCCCGGCCCGCGCCGTCGAAGTACAGCTCACCGCCTCGACGTTCGAGGAGGAGCAGATCTTCAGCAGCACCGACGCGAGCCCCGAGGAGCGGGCCCGTACCGAGTACACCGTGGCGGTTCAGGTCGTACGGGCCGAAGGGGGCGGCAGGAACGCGCATGTGCGGGGGCGGGACATCTGGCGGGCCGGAGCAGTGGCCTCCGTGGAGGCCGTGCTCCGGCTCACCGGCGGCGAAGGGCCGCCCAAGGCAGGGGTGTTCAGCCCGGCCGAGGCGTTCGAGGCGCCCGAGTTCCTGCGGACGCTGGCCGACCTGGACGTCTTCGAACTGACCCTGCCGAACACATAACTGCTCTAGAACAACGGGGGGTTGGCCAACCGTACGAGCTCAAGGGCCTGTTGCGGGAACCAGTCCCCCGCCTTCGGGTCGACCGTGCCGCGCTCCGGGTCCTCGGGCCCCGCCGTGCCGCGCAGGCACAGGCCGTCCGACTCCCCCGGCGTCTTGATCCACAGGCGTCCGTCCTGGAGGGGGTCGCCGGTGCGCAGGGTCGGCCGGGCACCGAGGCCGCGGCCCGGCGGGTTGCACCAGTCCTGCGGGTCGGTGTACTTGCCGGCCGGCGGGACCCAGGGGCCCTGGCCGTTGCGGCTGGAGTCCGTGACGAAGTGCTTCATCCGGGAGGGCGGGACGTGCACATGCGCGTCGATCCAGGCCTGTGTCTCGGCCCGGGGCGCCGACTGGTGCGGGCACTGCGCGGCGTCGCCGCCGCCGTCGACGTACGCGAGGCACGACGAGATCAGCTTGCCGTACCAGGAGTTGGCGTCGTCGGTGTTGTAGTTCGAGACGTTGGTGAAGAAGCCGGAGGCCCGGGCGACGCCGCCCTTGATCAGGCGCGGCACGATCGAGCTCACCGCGTGCCAGCCGGGGTGGCCGGTGTCGAGGTAGACGCGGGTGCCCGGCAGCGGCTCCAACCGGTCGACGGCGTAGTTCACTTCGGCGTAGCGGGCGGCGGTCTTCGTGCCCTCGGCGTCGTCCTGGCCGCAGTCGGCGGGCAGCAGCGCGAGGGAGTCGGGTTCGAGGACCACCATCGCGTCGCCGCGGCCGATGCCGCGGGCCACGGCGTCGATCCATGCCTGGTACTCGGCGGTGTTCGCGGCGCCGCCCGCCGAGTAGTTGGCGCAGTCGCGGCCGGGCACGTTGTAGAGCGCGAACGCCGGGACGGCGTCGGCGCGGGCCGCGTCCCGGACGACGTCCCGGGTCAGCTTCTCGACCTGCGCCGGGGTCTGGTCGCCGAACCACACGGCCTGCGGGGTGGCGACCATGGCCGCGATCCCGGCGGCGTCCCGGTACTGCCCGGCCTTGACGAGGCCGGCGACCTGGCTCAGGGCATCGGGGTTGGGGTCGGGGGTGTAGAGGCGGGGGCCGCGTCCGCTCAGGGCCGGATCGTCGGCGGCGTGGGCGGCCGGGGCGCCGCCGAGCGACACGGCCAGCGCGACGGCCAGCGCCGCTATGCCGGTCGAGGCCCGCCGGGCGGCGCGGCCACGGGTACGGGTGCGACCACGGGTCTGCGTACGGGTCTGCGTACGGGCACGTCTGAGAGGTCCTCGCACAGGTTCGCTCCTCGGTCCTTGCGGTCACGGGGACTTGCCGGGGGGACTTGCTGAGCACGGCGAGCCGGTCTTGCCGACAGGGCGCGCGGGAGCGCTCCCACGCCGGACGGGAGCGCTCCCACACGAGGGTCGTGCGCCGGGGCGCGCGGCGTCAAGGGCGGTGCACGAGGCGGCTGTTGACCCGCACGCCTCACGGGCGGCGGCGCGCGCCGGATACGATCTCCCCGGCGGGCCCGGCCCCGGGCACGCCGGCGGAAGGAGCGAGGCCGTGTCCGAACTTGAGCTGCGCGTCGATGTCGGGGACGGCGTGCCCGCCGAGCAGCTGGAGCGTCACGTCCGCTCCCTCTTCCAGGACCTGCGCCGGCTCGGGGCGCTGCGCGTCGCGCGCAAGACGACGGCCGCGCCGGACGGGGCCATGGCGGGCGCCGGTCACGATCTCGCCGTCCTCGTGCTGAGCGGGGTGTTCTCCGCCGCCACGATCAAGGCGGTCAGCAACGTCGTGATCGCCTACGTCGATCGCTCCAAGTCCCGTTCCGTGGAATGGGAGTTCGACGGGAACAAGGGGTCCTTCACCGCCGTGTCCGCGGAGGACCAGAAGGCCTTCATGGCGGCGGTGACGGCCCGGATCGCGGCAGGCGCGGCCGGCGGGCAGGACGGTACGGACGAGGCGGGGGACACCGATGGCGGGGCGCCGGATCGCACTGCTGGTCGCGACTGACGGCTACAACGACCCGGGGCTCAACCGGCTGCGGGCCCCGGCGCGCGGCGCGGCCGAGCTGCGCTCGCTGCTCCAGGACCCGGCGATCGGCCGGTTCGACGAGGTGCGGGCGCTGATCAACCGGCCGAAGGACGAGGTGGAGGGCGCCGTCGAGGACCTCCTCGCGGACCGCGACCCGGACGACTTCGTGCTGCTCTACCTCGCCTGCCACGGCATCCGCACCGACGGCGACCACCTCTTCTTCGCGACCCTCAGCACCCGCCTCAGCCGCCCCGGGTCCACGGCGGTCGGGGCGGACTTCCTGCACGGGCGGCTCGACGAGAGCCAGGCGGGCACCAAGGTCGTGCTGCTCGACTGCTGCTACAGCGGCCTCTTCCACCGCGGCGTCCCCATGTCACCGGCGCCCGTGGACGTGGAGTCGGCGCTCACCGGGCGCGGCACCTTCGTCATCACGGCCACCAACTCGCTGGAATACGCCTATGACGGCGACCAGTTGACGATGGACAACGCCCTGTCGGCGCCCCGGTTCACCAACGCCGTGATCGAAGGGCTGAGCACCGGCCTCGCGGACCTCAACCGGGACGGAGTGATCACCCCGGACGAGCTGTACTCGTACGTCCACGACGCGGTCCGCAACCAGGCGGGGCCCGACCAGACGCCCACCAAGTCCGGCCGCTGCGAAGGCGATGTGGCGCTGGCCTACGCGCCCGTGCAGGACGTCGCCGCGGGCCCCGCCGGGCGCGCGGCGGCCACGCACGAGCTGGCCCTCGGCGCGCTGCTCCCGCCGCCGATCGAGACCGCCGACCGCGGGTTCACCTGCGACGCCTGGGAGGGTTCGGCCCAACTGCGGGCGCCCATCGGCCGCTTGGAGCATTCGGCGCACGGCGACCTGATGTGCGTCGACTTCGCGGGCCGCGAGGGCAACGCGGTGGTGGTCGGCAAGCTCGGCAGCGGCAAGACCACTTTGCTGCGCGCCCTCGTGCTGTCCCTCGCCCTGACCCACACGCCGGGCGAGGCGGAGTTCGTCCTCCTGGAGGGCGCCGTCAACCGGCTCGGGGTGCTGCGGTCGCTGCCGCATGTGCGCGCTCTCGCCGCGCCGCACGAGGAGGACCGGGTCCGTGCGGCCCTCGCCACGGTGCGGGACGCCATCGCCTCCCGCCGCGCCCTCTTCCGCGACCACGGCATCGACTCCGTCGAGGCGTTCCGCGCGCTGCGGGCGCAGGACGCCCTCGGCTCGGCCGAGACCAGCGACCTGTTCCTCGTCGTCGACGGCTGGCTGGACTTCTGCTGGGAGACCCCCGAGTTCGCCGACGACGTGCACCGGCTCGCCAACACCGGCCTCAACTACGGCGTCCACCTGTGCGTGAGCGCCCGCCGCTGGAGCGACCTGTCGCCGGACCTCCTCGGCCTGCTAGGCACCCGACTCGAACTGGCCCTGGACAACGCCCAGGAGTCGCTCGTCGATCCCGTGCTCGCGGCGAGCGTGGGCGTCGGCTGGGGCCTCTCGCGCCGGCGCAGGTTCCGGGTGGCCGTGCCGCGCCTCGACGACGTGGCGGGCCCCGAGGCGGCGCGCCGCTCGCTGGACGCCACGGTGGAGCGGATCTCGGCAAGCTGGCGGCGGGGCCCGGTGGCGGAGCGGACCATGCCGGCCGTGGTCTCGTTCACGGAGCTGCTCGGGCTCACCCCGCCGACAGGGCAGACCGCCGCCCCGCCGTGGCAGCAGCTTCCCGCCGGGCAGCCGCTGACCGCGCCGCTGGGCCGGACGGCGTCGGGCACCCCGGTGCTGCTCGACATCAGGGCCGCGGCGTTCGGCGGCGCCGGGCCGCACGGGCTCCTGGTGGGCGCCGCGGGTTCCGGCAAGTCCGAGCTGCTGCGCACCCTCGTCCTGTCGTTCGCCGTGACGCACGCGCCGCAGGACCTGAACTTCCTCCTCGTCGGGTCGCCCGGCACCTTCGGGTCCCTGGGCGCGCTGCCGCACACCTCCGCACTCGCCGCGATCGGCCCCGGGGACGCGCCCGGCACGACCCGGCTCGCCCTCGCCCTGTCCGGGGAGATCGAGCGTCGTACGGCCCTGCTGCTCGACGCGGGCCACTTCTCCTCCCGCCACGACTACCAGCGCGCCCGCGAGCAGGGCGCGCCGCTCGAACCGCTGCCCACGCTGCTCGTCGTGTTCGAGGACTTCACCGAACTGACCTCCGCCGTACCGGAGTTCGCCGACACCCTGATCGCGCTCGGCCGCGTCGGACGGTCCGTCGGCATCCATCTGCTGCTCGCGGCACGCCACTTGGGCGACAACACGCTGCGCGGGCTCGACACGTTCCTCTCGTACCGGATCGCGCTGCGCACCGCCACCACCGCGGAGTCGCGGACCGTCCTCGGCGTCGCGGACGCGAACCGGGTGCCGCTCGACCCGGGCGTCGGCTATCTGCGGACGGGCACCGGCGACCTCGTACGCTTCCAGGCCGCCTACGCCTCCGCGCCGGCGCCGGAGGAGGACGGCGCGACCGACGCCTCGGTCCTGGACACGATCGTGGCGCACCTCGCGGGGCAGGGGCCGGTGAGCCACCCGGTGTGGCTGCCGCCGCTGGACGAACCCCCGGCCCTCGACGAGCTCCTCGCACCGCCGGCGGTCGACGCGGAGCGGGGTCTGCACTCCGCATCGGCCGTGCCGCCGGGCGCGCTGACCGTCCCCGTCGGGCTCTTGGACGTACCGGAGCAGCAGCGGCGCGCGCTCGCCCTGCTCGACTTCTCGGGGGACAAGCCGCACGCCCTGTTCGTCGGCGGTCCGCAGTCCGGCAAGTCGACACTGGTGTGCACCCTCGTCACGGCGTTCGCCCTGACGCACACCCCGCAGGAGGCGCGGTTCTACGTACTCGACTTCGGCGGCGGCCAGTTGACGAGCCTGGCCGGGCTGCCGCACGTCGGGCAGGTCACCGATCGGCTCGACGCGGAGCTCGTGCGGCGCACCGTGACCGAGATCGTGGAGATCCTCGCGTGGCGGGAGCGCGAGTGCCGGCGGCGCGGTGTCGCCTCGATCGCCGAGTACCGGGACGGGCTCGGCGAGCGGAGCGGGGCCGAGGAGCGGTGGAGCGACGTCTTCCTCGTCATCGACGGATACGCCACGCTCCGCGCCGACTACGAGGACCTGGAGCAGGCGATCCACGACATCGCACAGCGCGGCCACCGGTTCGGCGTCCATCTGGTGCTCACGGCCAACCGGTACATGGACGTCCGTTTCAATCTGCGCGAGCACGTCGGTCCCCGTGTCGAGCTGCGTCTCGGCGACCCGCTGGACTCGGAGATCGACCGCAAGAGCGCCAGGAACGTCCCGACGGGCCGCCCGGGGCACGGCATCGCGGGCGACGGGCGCGCGTTCCTCGCCGGGCTCCCCCGGCTCGGGGACGACGCGGCCGCCTCGCTCCCGGCGGCCACCGCCGCGCTCGCCGACCGGGTGTGCACGGCGTGGGGCGACCGGCCGGCGGCGCCGCCGGTCCGGATGCTGCCGGCGGTGCTCGACCCGGCTCAGCTGCCGGCCCCGGCGGACACGCCTCCCCACACCCTGGCCATCGGCCTCGACGGTACGACCCTGTCGCCGGTGCTCCTCGACCTCGCCCAGGACCCGCTGCTCGTCGTGCTGGGCGAGGCGGGGTCGGGCAAGTCGTCGCTGCTGCGGTTCCTCGCGCACTCGATCGCGGCGAAGTACACGCCGGAGCAGGCCACGATCATTGTGGCGGACCCCCGGCGCTCCCTCCTCGGCGAGCTGCCGGACTCGCATGTCGCCGCGTACTGCACGTCACCCTCGGAGCTGCGGCACGCGATGGCGACGCTGCACAAGACCGTCCAGCTCCGCATGGAGGGACCGGACGTGACGCCGGAGCAGCTGCGGAGCCGCAGTTGGTACACAGGCCCCGCGCTCCATCTGCTCATCGACGACTACGACTTGGTGGCTCCGCAGGCCGGCCAGGAGCTGGGCCAGTTCATCGAGGCGCTGCCGTACGCCAGGGACGTCGGTCTGCGCATAGTCGTGACGCGCACCACGGCCGGGGTGAGCCGCGCTCTGTTCGAGCCCTTCTTCCAGCGCATGCAGGAGCTGGGCCAGCCGGGCATCATCCTGTCCGGCGACCCCAACGAGGGCACCCTGCTCGGCAGGACCCGCGCCGCGCACCGCCCGCCGGGCCGCGGCACACTCGTCACCCGCGAGGGCGCCGCCGAGCTCCAACTCGCCTACGCGCCGCCGAAGATGAGCTAGGCCACCGACCCGATCCGCCGGGTGACCCCGGCCTCGCGGTGGATCGGCGTGTGCGCGCCGGTCAGCGAGACGCCGCTGCCGCCGCGCCGGTTCGCCACGATCTCGGAGGCGATGGACACGGCCACTTCCTCCGGCGTACGGGCCCCGAGGTCGAGGCCGATCGGGGAGCGCAACCGGGCCAGTTCGAGGTCGGTGACGCCGACCTCGCGAAGGCGCTCGTTGCGGTCGAGGTGGGTGCGGCGCGAGCCCATGGCTCCCACGTAGGCGACCGGGAGGCGCAGCGCGTGCTGGAGGAGCGGGACGTCGAACTTGGCGTCGTGGGTGAGGACGCAGAGCACGGTGCGGCCGTCGACCTCCGTGCGCTCCAGGTACTTGTGGGGCCACTCGATGACGATCTCGTCGGCTTCGGGGAAGCGGGCGGCCGTCGCGAAGACGGGGCGCGCGTCGCACACGGTGACGTGGTAGCCGAGGAACTTGCCCATGCGGACGAGCGCGGACGCGAAGTCGATCGCGCCGAACACGATCATCCGGGGCGCGGGCACCGAGGACTCGATCAGCAGCGTGAGCGGTGCTCCGCATCGCGAGCCCTGCTCACCCATCTCCAGGGTGGCGGTGCGTCCCGCGTCGAGATACGCCGTCGCCTCCCCCACCACGGTGCGGTCCAGCTCGGGGTGGGCGCCGAACCCGCCCTCGTACGAACCGTCGGGGCGCACCAGGAGCGCGCGGCCGACGAGTTCGGCGGGTCCGGACACGACGCGGGCGAGCGCCGCCGCCTCCCCCGAGGAGGCGGCGGACAGCGCTGCCGCGAGCACGTCCCGTACGGCCCGGTCCTCGGCGCGTACCGGCGTGACCAGGATGTCGATGATGCCGCCGCAGGTGAGACCCACCGCGAAGGCGTCGTCGTCGCTGTAGCCGAAGCGCTCGAGCACGGTCACGCCGTCTTCGAGCGCCTGTCGGCACAGTTCGTACACCGCCCCCTCCACGCACCCGCCGGAGACCGAGCCGATCGCGGTGCCCTCGCTGTCGACGGCGAGCGCCGCGCCCGGCTGCCGGGGCGCGCTGCCGCCGACGGCCACCACGGTGGCCACGGCGAAGTCGCGGCCCTGCCCGACCCACCGGTGCAGCTCTTCGGCGATGTCCAGCATGTCTCGGTCTCCTCAGCAGTGACGTATGAGAGTTGACGGGCGTCAGTGGACGCCGAGCCAGCTCTCGATCGGGTTGAGAGCGAAGTACACGAGGAAGATCAGGGCGAGCCCCCACATGAAGGCCCCGATCTCCCGCGCCTTGCCCTGGGCGATCTTGATGGCGACCCAGGAGATGACGCCCGCGGCGACACCGGTGGTGATGGTGTACGTGAACGGCATCAGGACCACGGTCAGGAAGACCGGGATCGCGGTGGCGCGGTCGGCCCAGTCGACGTGCCGGGCGTTCATCATCATCATCGCGCCGATGACGACGAGGGCGGCGGACGCGACCTCCTGCGGGACGATCGCGGTGACCGGTGTGAAGAACAGGCAGGCCGCGAAGAACAGCCCGGTGACGGCGGACGCGAGGCCCGTGCGGGCGCCCTCGCCGACGCCGGTGGCCGACTCGACGAACACGGTCTGGCCGGAGCCGCCGGCGACGCCGCCGATCGCACCGCCCGCGCCGTCGATGAACAGCGCCTTGGACAGGCCCGGCATGCGGCCCTTGTCGTCGGCGAGCCCCGCCTCCGTACCGACGCCGATGATGGTGGCCATCGCGTCGAAGAAGCCGGCCAGGACCAGAGTGAAGACGATCATGCCGACGGTCATCGCGCCGACCTCGCCCCAGCCGCCGAACTCGACGTCCCCGAAGAGCGAGAAGTCGGGCGTGGAGACCGCGCTGCCGTGCAACTCCGGTGCGCCGTTGGCCCATTGCTTGGGGTCGATCACGTCGAGCGCGTTCAGGATCATCGCGACGACGGTGCCGGTGATGATGCCGATCAGGATCGCGCCGGGGGTGTTGCGCGCCTGGAGCATGAAGATGAGCAGGAGCGTGCCCGCGAAGAGCAGGACGGGCCAGCCGGAGAGTTCGCCGGTGGCGCCGAGCGTGAGCGGGGTGGCCTTGCCGACCTGGACGAAGCCGGACTTGTAGAGGCCGATCAGGGCGATGAACAGGCCGATGCCCATGGTGATGCCGTGCTTGAGCGCCAGCGGGATCGCGTTCATGATCATCTCGCGCAGCCCGGTGACGACGAGCAGCATGATCACGACGCCGTACATCACGCACATGCCCATGGCCTGCGGCCAGGTCATCTGGGGGGCGACCTGCGAGGAGATCACACCGGAGACGGAGAGGCCGGCAGCAAGGGCGAGCGGGACCTTGCCGACGAAGCCCATCAGGAGCGTGGTGAACGCGGCGGCGAAGGCGGTCGCGGTGATCAGGGCCTTCTGGCCCATGGTGTCACCGGCGGCGTCCTTGCCGGACAGGATCAGGGGGTTGAGCAGGAGGATGTACGCCATGGCCATGAAGGTCGTGACGCCGCCGCGCACTTCGCGTGCGACGGAGGATCCCCGGTCGGATATGTGGAAGTAGCGGTCGAGCCAAGACCGGCCGGCGGGGACACGCGAGCCGGAGCCCGCGTCCTCTGCGGTGGTCTTCGGCTCCACGGACTGCTGGGTCATGGTGCCTCGTTTCCCAAGGTTCACAGGGGCACCCGCCAAATGCCCTACGGCATGCGGGATTTGGGATGGCTGCACGACCCGGGGGACGGCCCGAGGCGTAGAGGATGACCGGGGGCCGGCGTGAGCGCCGGCCCCCGCGGGACGGTCAGGCCGAAGCCGTGCCCGTCAGGTGCTCGGGCCGGACGGGAGTCCGGTTGAGCTCGAGGCCCGTCGCGTTCCGGATCGCCGCGAGGACGGCCGGGGTGGACGACAGGGTGGGTGCTTCGCCGATGCCGCGCAGCCCGTACGGGGCGTGCTCGTCGGCGAGTTCGAGCACGTCGACCGGGATGGTCGGTGTGTCGAGGATCGTGGGGAGCAGGTAGTCGGTGAAGGAGGGGTTCCTGACCTTCGCCGTCACGGGGTCGACGACGATCTCCTCCATCACGGCGACGCCCATGCCCTGGAGCGTGCCGCCCTGGATCTGGCCGATCACGGAGAGCGGGTTGAGCGCCTTGCCGACGTCCTGGGCGCAGGCCAGTTCGATGACCTTGACCAGGCCGAGTTCGGTGTCGACCTCGACGACGGCGCGGTGCGCGGCGAACGAGTACTGCACGTGGCCGTTGCCCTGGCCGGTGCGCAGATCGAAGGCCTCGGTGGGCCGGTGGCGCCACTCCTCCTCGATCTCGACCGCCTCGTCCTCCAGTACGTCGACGAGGTCGGCGAGGACCTCGCCGCCGTCGGTGACGACCTTGCCGCCCTCCAGGAGGAGTTCGGCGGTGGCCCACGCCGGGTGGTAGGTGCCCATCTTGCGGCGCCCGATCTCCAGGACCTTCTCGCGGACCAGCTCGCACGCGTTCTTGACGGCGCCGCCGGTCACGTACGTCTGACGCGACGCGGACGTGGAGCCGGCCGAGCCGACCTGGGTGTCGGCGGGGTGGATGGTCACCTGGGAGACGCCGAGCTCGGTACGGGCGATCTGCGCGTGGACGGTGATGCCGCCCTGGCCGACCTCCGCCATCGCGGTGTGCACGGTGGCGACGGCCTCGCCGTTGATGACCTCCATGCGCACCTTGGCGGTGGAGTAGTCGTCGAAGCCCTCGGAGAAGCCGACGTTCTTGATGCCGACCGCGTAGCCGACGCCGCGGACGACGCCCTCGCCGTGCGTGGTGTTGGACAGGCCGCCGGGCAGGGCGCGGACGTCGGAGCCCTCGCTGGACTCCCACTGGCGCTCGGGCGGCAGCGGCATCGCCTTGACGCGGCGCAGCAGTTCGGCGACCGGGGCCGGCGAGTCGACCGGCTGCCCCGTCGGCATGATCGTGCCCTGCTCCATGGCGTTGAGCTGGCGGAACGCGACCCGGTCCATGCCCACCGCGTCGGCGAGCTTGTCCATCTGGGCCTCGTAGGCGAAGCACGCCTGGACCGCGCCGAAGCCGCGCATGGCGCCGCAGGGCGGGTTGTTGGAGTAGAGCGCGATGGCCTCGATGTCGACGTCGTCGATGACGTACGGGCCGACGCTCAGCGACGACGCGTTGCCGACAACGGCCGGGGACGCCGACGCGTAGGCGCCGCCGTCGAGCACGATCCGGCACTTCATGTGCGTGATCTTGCCGTCCTTGGTCGCCCCGTGCTCGTACGTGAGCTTGGCGGGGTGGCGGTGGACGTGGCCGAAGAAGGACTCGAACCGGTTGTAGACGATCTTGACCGGCTTGCCGGTGCGGAGCGCCAGCAGGCAGGCGTGGATCTGCATCGACAGGTCCTCGCGGCCGCCGAACGCGCCGCCGACGCCGGCCAGCGTCATGCGCACCTTGTCCTCGGGCAGGCCGAGCACCGGGGCGATCTGCTTGAGGTCGGAGTGCAGCCACTGGGTGGCGACGTACAGGTCGACGCCGCCGTCCTCGGCCGGCACGGCGAGACCGGACTCGGGGCCGAGGAAGGCCTGGTCCTGCATGCCGAAGGTGTACTCGCCCTTGACGATGAAGTCGGCCCGCTTGGCGGCCTCGTCGGCGTCGCCGCGCACGATGGGCTGGCGGTGCACGATGTTCGGGTGCGGGACGTGGCCGATGTGGTGGTCGTCGCGGTTCTCGTGGACGAGGATCGCGTCCGGCGCGGTGGCGGAGGCCTCGTCGGTGATGACGGGCAGCTCGCGGTACTCGACCTTGATCTTGGCGGCGGCGCGGCGCGCGGTCTCCGGGTGGTCGGCGGCGACCAGGGCGACGGGCTCGCCGTGGTGGCGGACCTTGCCGGTCGCGAGGACCGGGGTGTCCTGGATCTCCAGACCGTAGTGCTTGACGTCGGTCGGCAGGTCGTCGTGGGTGAGGACCGCGTAGACACCCGGAGTCGCGAGCGCCTCACCCGTGTCGATGGAGAGGATCTCGGCGTGCGCGACCGGGGAGCGCAGGATCTGGCCCCACAGCATGTCCTCGTGCCACATGTCGGACGAGTACGCGAACTCGCCGGTGACCTTGAGGGTGCCGTCGGGGCGGAGCGTGGACTCGCCGATGCCGCCCTTGGTCGGGGCGCCCTGGGTGACGTTGAAGGGGATACCGGTGGTGCGTGTGTCGGCCATGACCTCAGACCCCTTCAGGCTCGGACTGGCGCGCGGCGGCGAGCCGGACCGCGTCCATGATCTTCTCGTAGCCCGTGCAGCGGCACAGGTTGCCGGAGAGCGCCTCGCGGATGTCGGCGTCCGACGGGTTCGGGTTGCGCTCCAGCATCTCGTCGGCGGCGACGAGCAGGCCCGGGGTGCAGAAGCCGCACTGGACGGCACCGGCGTCGATGAACGCCTGCTGGATCGGGGCGAGTTCGGTGCCCTCGCCGGTCTGCGAGTCGGTGCCCTGGGCGGACCAGCCCTGGGCCTCCTGGAGCGACGTACCGCAGGCGCCGCCCTCGTGGGAGCCGCAGGACCGCTTGGTCGCGAAGTCGGCGAGGCCCTCGACGGTGACGACCTCGCGGCCCTCGACCTGTCCGGCGGCGACCAGACACGCGCACACCGGTACGCCGTCGAGGCGGACGGTGCACGAGCCGCACTCGCCCTGCTCGCACGCGTTCTTCGAGCCGGGCAGGCCCATGCGCTCGCGCAGCACGTACAGCAGGGACTCGCCCTCCCACACGTCGTCGGCTTCCTGCTTGCGGCCGTTGACCGTGAAATTGACGCGCATTACGCGACTCCCTCCGTGCTGGCGGCGCTGCCGCGGTACGACTCCCAGGCCCAGGTGAGCGTGCGGCGGGCCATGATGCCGACCGCGTGGCGCCGGTACGAGGCCGTGCCCCGTACGTCGTCGATGGGGTTGCAGGCGGCGGAGCACAGGTCCGCGAACTGCTTGGCGACCGACGGGGTGATGATCTTGCCGTTGTCCCAGAACCCGCCCTCTTCCAGCGCGGCGTTGAGGAACTGCTCGGCCTCCTTGGCGCGGATCGGCGTCGGGGCGGCGGAGCCGATGCCCGTGCGCACGGTGCGCGTCCCGGGGTGCACCGCGAGCCCGAAGGCGCACACGGCGATCACCATGGCGTTGCGCGTGCCGACCTTGGAGTACTGCTGCGGTCCGTCGGCCTTGTCGATGTGCACGGCGCGGATCAGCTCGTCGGGGGCCAGCGCGTTGCGCTTCACGCCGGTGTAGAACGCGTCGATCGGGATGCGGCGCGAGCCGCGGACGGACTCGACCTCGACCTCGCAGTCGGCGGCGAGCAGCGCGGGGTGCGCGTCACCGGCCGGCGAGGCGGTGCCGAGGTTGCCCCCGACGCCGCCGCGGTTGCGGATCTGCGGCGAGGCCACGGTGTGCGAGGCGAGCGCCAGGCCCGGCAGCTCGGCCCGCAGATGTTCCATGATCTTGGCGTAAGGGACGGAGGCACCGAGCCGGACGGTCTCCTCGCCCACCTCCCACTCGCTCAGCTCGCTGATGCGGTTGAGGTCCAGGAGGTACTCGGGACGCCGGTGGTCGAAGTTGATCTCGACCATGACGTCGGTGCCACCCGCGATCGGCACAGCTGTGGGGTGCTCGGCCTTGGCGGCGAGCGCCTCCTCCCAGCTGGCGGGGCGAAGGAAGTCCATGAGCGGCTCTCTTCTACGTCGTTTCGTGGTTCGTTCGAAGCGATCGAGCCACGCAATGTGCGGATCACGGGGGCTCGTTCATGTGGTGTTCACGTGGAGTGGGGCCAGTACACCGCCCTGTGCTCCACCTGTGTCAGTCACGGAAACCATGAAGGAGTTGGCTGGCCGAGGGGGGTGTCTTGTAGATTCGTATGAACAGACGGCATCAGAAACCTCACCGTCTTCCACCAGAAACCGGGGCCACAGGTCCCTGGCCACGTACGACGCACATTTTCGAGACAGATCGGCGGCGACCACGACATGCGGCTGCGCGCATTGCTGGACACGGACGCGCTGGGCCTCAGGCTCCTCGGCGGCGAGGACGAGCTGGACCGTACGGTCCGTGGCGTGATGACGACGGACCTGCGGGACCCGAGTCGCTACATGTCGGGCGGCGAGCTCGTCCTGACGGGCCTGGCCTGGCGCCGGGACGCCGCCGACTCCGAGCCGTTCGTACGGATCCTGTCGACGGCCGGGGCGACCGCCCTCGCGGCCGGTGAGGCCGAGATGGGCGCCATCCCCGACGACCTGGTGGAGGCCTGCGCCCGGCACCGTCTTCCGCTGTTCGCGGTGAGCGAGTCGGTGGCGTTCGCGACCATCACCGAGCACGTCGTACGCCAGGTCTCCGGCGAGCGCGCCGGTGACCTGGCCGCCGTCGTGGACCGGCACCGGCGCCTGATGACGTCGGGCCCCGCGGGCGGCGGCCCCGAGGTGGTCCTCGACCTGCTCGGCAGCGACCTGGACCTGCGGGCCTGGGTGCTCTCCCCCGCGGGCCGCGCCATCGCGGGCTCGCACACGGGCGGCGCCGAGCTGTCCCCGCAGGTGTGCGCCCGTCTCGCCGCGGAGCACCTGTCGGCGACCCGCGGCGGCCGCCGCGCCCCGCACCGCGTCACGGTCGAGGGCACGACGTACTCGCTGTTCCCGATCCGCTCCGGCGGCCGGGGCCCGGTGCCCGCCTCCCGTGACGTGCGCGAGACGGTCCTCGCCGACTGGCTGCTCGCCGTCGAGGCGGACGCCGGCGACTGGCCCGAGGAGCGGCTCGACCTGCTCCAGGGCGTCACCCAGCTGATCTCGGTCGAGCGCGACCGCCGTGACGCGGCCCGTACGGTACGGCGCAGGCTCGCCCAGGAGGTCCTCGAACTGGTCCAGACGGGCGCGGCCCCGGCGGAGATCGCCGCGCGCCTGCGGGTGGCGGCCCCGGTGCTGCTCCCCGGCCTGGGCGCGGCCCCGCACTGGCAGGTCGTCGTGGCCCGCGTCGAGTGGGAGGGCGGGGACATCGAGGGCGGCCCGGTCGCCCAGTCGCTCCTGGAGGAGATCCTCGTCGACCCGCTGTCGTCGGGCCCCGAGCCGTCCGACCGGATCGCGGTGGCGCACACCGGCGACGAGGCGATCGCCCTCGTCCCGCTCCCGGCGGTCTCGTCCGAGCACGACGGCTCGGAGCAGGGCCTGATCGCGGACACGCTCCTGGAGACCGTGCGGAACCCGCTCTCGGCGGGGCTCGCGGACGACGGGCGCCTGACGATCGGCGTGAGCGCGGCCGTGCACTCGGCGGAGGGGCTGCGCGGCGCCCTGGAGGAGGCCCGGCACGCCCGCCGGGTGGCGGCCGCCCGCACGGGCCTGGTCTGCGCGGCAGGGCACCAGGAACTGGCGTCGCACGTCCTGCTGCTCCCCTTCGTCCCGGACGACGTGCGCCGCGCGTTCACGGCCCGCCTCCTGGACCCGCTGCGCGACTACGACCGCAAGCACCGCGCGGAGCTGATCCCGACGCTGGAGGCGTTCCTCGACTGCGACGGCTCGTGGACCCGCTGCGCGTCGCGGCTCCACCTCCACGTCAACACGCTGCGCTACCGCGTCGGCCGCATCGAACAGCTGACGAACCGTGATCTCTCGCGCCTGGAGGACAAGTTGGACTTCTTCCTGGCCCTGCGCATGAGCTGACCCGTTACCCGCTCCGGCCCGCGGCCGGAACCCCATCCCTTTGTGAAATCTTTCACCCACCCCCTTGGCCGGGCCCGGTGATCCGTGCTGAGATGCCCCACAGCAACTCGGCTCGACGGCGTGCTCGGGGAGGGCAACGTGGCGCATACCGCCATGTCTGGTTCCGGAACGAACGCAGGGGACGATCCACTCCAGACCGCGGTATGGCGGCTGCGCTCACGCGGCTGCTGGGTCGACGCGGCAGCACTCCTCGACCACCACGCGGCGACGGACCCGGGCGCCGCCCTCCAGCGGGCGGCGCTGCTCGTCGAGCGGTGCCTGTACACGGAGCAGGGCTGGCCCGAGGCGGAGGACGCGCTGCGCGCCGCCGAGGCCCTCGCCCACACCGACGACGAGCGGGGCGCGGCGGCCTGCGAGCGGGGCCAACTCGCTTACGCCGCCACGTTGTTGAAGGTACGGGACCGGGTCGACGAGGCCCGTTCGGCGTTCGGCCGGGCGGCTGCCCTGATCGCGCCGGGCGCGGCGGGCCGGGCGATCCTGGACTTCCGGCGCGGCCTGATGGCGGAGAACCTGGCGGACTCCCCACAGGCGGCGCGCGCCGCGTACCGCAGGGCCCACGCGGGCGCCACCGCCCACGGAGACATCCTGCTGCTCTCCTTCACCTGGCGCCATCTGGCCGGACTGGCCCTGCGCGAGGGCGAGTTGGCGGAGGCCCGGCACGGCTTCGCGGAGTCCCTCCGCCTGCGGGAGGAACTCGGCTACCTGGTGGGCACGGCCCCGGCCCTGGTCTCCCTGGCGGAAGCCGAACCCGAACCGGAGACAAAGGCCCGCCTCCGAGCGGAAGCGGCCCGCCTCTTCCGCCTCCTGGGCGGAGTCCCGACGTGGCTGGCGGGAGCGCTGCCGGCGGCGGCGTGACTTTTTCGGACGGGGAGGGTAGCGCCCGGTCAGGGGCGCGGGGAACTGCGCGCCCAGCCACATCGAAACCCTCACCCGGCAACACAACCCGAGCGGGGCAGACACTCAACCCCCGAAGTGCTCCCGCACCACGACCCCGACCGCCCCCGGATCCTCGGCCTCCAGCGCGTCCAGCAGAGCGACATGCTCCGCCGCGTCCCGCGAAAGATCACACCCGGCCCACACGATCCGCCGCCGCAAGTCGTCAGCGACCCGCACCAGTTGCTCGTTCCCGCCCAACGACAACACGGCCCGATGGAACGCCCGGTCCGCCTCGGCGTACCGCGCGAGATCCCCGGAGGACGCCGCCGCGACCGTCTCCAGCGCGGCCGGCCGCAACTCCCGCCACCGCGGAGCCCCCACCGTACGGGCGAGCCGCAACACCACCGGCGCCTCGATGAGCGCCCGCACCTCGGCCAGCTCGGCACGCTCGCGCGCCGTCCGCTCGGTCACCCGGAAGCCCCGGTTCGGCACGACCTCGACGGCGCCCTCCCGGGCCAGCTCCTGCATCGCCTCGCGCACGGGCGTGGCCGAGACGCCGAGCCGCTCGCCGAGCGCGGGCGCCGAGTACACCTCGCCGGGCGCCAGATCGCCGGAGACGAGCGCGGCGCGCAGCGCGTCGAGGACCTGCCCGCGCACGGACGGCCGCTCCACCGTCCCGCGCACGGCGACGGCCGGTGCGGGCGGCTCACTGTGGGTGTGGTCGCCCCGGCTGCGCTCGACGGGCGGCGGCGCCGCGGCGGCCCACGTCGTGGCGGACCGCTGCTCGGGCACCCCGAAAGCCGCCGTGCGCGGTCTGGCCTGCTCCACCCCGGTCATCCCCTTCGCCGCCGTTCCCAGCCGTTCCTGGCTGTTTGTCCGAAGCTCAACGAAGAACGATAGGCCGCCAGGGCCTGTCGTCAAACCCCCGCCCGTCTCGCGACGCCTCGCACCCGCTCCCGGCGCACCGGGCGCAGGCCCAAGCGCGTCCGGTACGAAGCCCTGGGCCCGCAGTTCAAACCCCGAATCCTTCGGGTAAGGTAAGGCTTACCTGCAACGATCGTGATTCGGTGGTCCCTGCATGACCCTCGTCACCCCGGCGCCCGCCGCGATGCCACGCCCGGCCGGTCCCGCCACGGCCGCGTACGCCCGCCTCACCGAGGTGTTCCCCAGCCTGCGCATCGCCGAGCTCGCGGCCGATGAACGGCTGCCGGAAGGGGCCGGCTGGGTCTCCACCCGGCAGCTCGCCGAGGGCGGTGCCGCGCTGGACGCGTTCCTGGCCTGGGACAACGCGCAGGTGCTCAAGGACTACGGGCAGCAGGCCCGCCCCGACGTGATCGCCAGCTTCGGCCTGCACCGCTACGCCTGGCCCGCCTGCCTGCTGATCACGGTCCCCTGGTTCCTGCACCGTCGCGTGCCCCGCTTCCCCGCGGCGCACGTCTCCTTCCAGCGCGCGCTCGGCCGGATGGCCGTACGTGTGACGGATTTCGCATGCCTGCCCGGCGACCCGGCCGCCTCCCTGCCCGGCGCGCACGTCGTCCCGGACGAGGAGGCGCTGCGCGCCGAGGTGCGGGCGGCCGTGGCCGAACACCTCCAGCCGGTCCTCACCGGCTTCGGCCCGCGGATGCGGCGCGGGCCGCGCGCCCTGTGGGGCATGGCGACGGACGAGATCGTCGAGGGCCTCTGGTACGTCGGCCATCTGCTCGGCGAGGAGCGGCGCGCGATGACCGAGCTCGAAGCACTCCTGCCGGGCACGACGAAGCCGTACGTCGGCAAGGCCGCGTTCCGTGAACTCACGGGTCCGGAGGGCGAGTCGCTGCCGACCCGCGACCGCGCGAGCTGCTGCCTCTTCTACACGCTGCGCCCCGAGGACACCTGCGTGACCTGCCCGCGCACCTGCGACGCGGACCGCATCGCGAAGCTCACCGCAACCACGGCAGCCTGAACCACTCATACGAGTGACGTAATTCGAACTCAACTGCTCTTTCTGCGGCGGGAGTTCGAGCGTACGACCGGTTTGCACGCCCCCTTGCACTCCAATGGCGTTCTCTTGTCCCGAAACCCCCTGCGAGCTCGGACGGCTGCGCCAATATGGCGCCCGTTCCGCCTTATCGCTCTGCAAGGGACCCAGATGAGACTGACCGAGATATCGCTGGACTGGCTGCTTCCGGGCGCCGTGCTGCTCCTGGGCGGCCTTGCGGCGGTGGCGGTGCTCGCGCGCGGCAAGCGCGCCGGGGAGAAGGCCGCGACATCGTCGACCGACGAGTCGTGGGAGCGCAGCGAGGAGCGCCGCAGACGCAAAGAGGCCGTCTACGGCACCGCTTCCTACGTGTTGCTGTTCTGCTGCGCCGCCGTCGCCGCCGCTCTCTCCTTCCACGGCCTGGTCGGCTTCGGCCGGCAGAACCTGAGCCTGACCGGGGGCTGGGAGTACCTCGTCCCGTTCGGGCTCGACGGTGCGGCGATGTTCTGCTCCGTGCTCGCCGTGCGCGAGGCCAGCCACGGCGACGCCGCGCTCGGCTCCCGGATACTGGTGTGGACGTTCGCCGGTGCCGCCGCCTGGTTCAACTGGGTGCACGCGCCGCGCGGGATGGACCACGCGGGTGCGCCGCACTTCTTCGCGGGGATGTCCCTGTCGGCGGCGGTGCTCTTCGACCGCGCCCTGAAGCAGACGCGCCGCGCGGCGCTGCGCGAACAGGGCCTGGTGCCGCGGCCGTTGCCGCAGATCCGGATGGTGCGGTGGATGCGCGCGCCCCGGGAGACGTACAGCGCCTGGTCGCTGATGCTCCTGGAAGGCGTACGGACCCTGGACGAGGCCGTGGACGAGGTGCGCGAGGACAAGCGGCAGAAGGTGCAGAACCGGCTGCGGCAGCGCGAGCACCAGAAGCTGGAGCGGGCGCAGCTGCGGGCGCTCAGCCGTGGCCAGCGTTCGTTCACGGGGCGCGGCGGACGGCAGGTGGACGTGCCCGCGGTGGCTCCGGCCGCGGGGTCCGCGCAGGTCTCGGACCCCGCCATATCGCCGGGAACCCCGCCCTCTCAGGACCAGCTTCCGCTGCGCGCGCGGCCCTCTCTCCAGGCCGTCAGGAGCGGCAGTGAGCAGCAGCCGTCCCCCGTCGTCGATCTGACGGCGGAGGACGACACACAGGCGCTGCCGCGCCTGGACACGCTGGAGCGGAAGCTCAAGGACCTTGAGCAGCAGTTCGGCTGACGCCCCGTCCGGGCGTCAGGGCCTCCGGACACGGCGGCGCCGTGGACTCACACGGCGTCGCCGTCCAGTTCGAACCACACCACCTTCCCCGTGCTCCCCGCGCCGGGCGCCGCGACGCCCCAGGCGTCGGCAAGGGACTGCACCAGGATCAGACCGCGCCCGCTCGTGCCGTGCGTACCGTCGTCGGCGTTCGGTACCCGCAGCTTGGGCCGGTGTCCCACGAAGTCCCTGACTTCCACCCGCAGGCCGCGTGGCCCCACGGTCGCCGTCAGCTCCGCCTCGCGGTCGGTGTGCACCAGCGCGTTGGTGACGAGCTCGCTGGTGAGCAGCTCGGCTATCTCCGATCTTTCCGGCCTGCCCCAGTGGTGGAGCAGCTCGCGCAGCGCTCGCCGGGTCTCGGGCACGGCCCTGAGGTCCGCCCTGCCCAGCGTGCGCGTGAGTTGTCGTGGCGTCCCGTCCCCCGGATCCGCGCGGTCGGCCAGTACTTCCTGCGTACTCGTGCTCGTCGTAGTCGTAGTCGTAGTCGTAGTCGTAGTCGTACTCGTGGTCGGAGGGCTCCCGATGCTCACCGGGCCGCCCCCTCGTGCCTGCCGTTTCATGACCCCCGCCCACACAGCGATCCCGATGCCCTTCTCACTACGGATATGTGCTGCTCGGCTGCTCTCTCGAACGCGTACACGGGGATGCATGCCCCGTGCGCATGTCGGCACTCTTGTTGATTCGTCCACCACTCGGGGAAGGAGGGGTGGGGACCCGCACCGGAAGGAGCCGCTGTGCACGACGACCGACAGCTCGTGGAGGGCCGACTTGAGCGCGCGATGCGTCAGTTCGTGCGGCCCGCGCAGTACGCGCAGCGGGTGCCGCTGACGATCGGCGCCTGGCACGCGCCGGGCGAGCCGGTGCCCGTCGCGGAGGCTCTCGCCGGGGAGTACACGCCTTTCGATCCGGGCACCGTGTGGGGAAAACCGTGGTCGACCACCTGGTTCCGCCTGACAGGGCAGGTGCCGGAGGAGTGGGCAGGGCGGCGTGTGGAAGTCGTGGTGGACCCCGGGTTCAGCGGGCAGGGCCCCGGGTTCCAGGCGGAGGGGCTGCTGTACGACGCCTCCGGTGTCCCGCTGAAGGGCATCCATCCGCGCAACCGGCACCTGACGGTCGGCGCCCCGGCCGTCGGAGGCGAACCGGTGCATCTGCTGCTGGAGGCGGCGGCCAATCCGACGGTGCTGCGCGACTTCGAACCCACCACGATGGGTGACGTCCTGACGGCCGGAGATCGGCCCATCTACCGATTCCGCGCTGCCGACTTGGCCGTACTCGACGAGGCCGTCTGGCATCTTGCGCTCGACGTGGAAGTGCTGTCCGAGCTGATGCACGAGCTGGACGCGGAGCGCGGCCGGCGCCATGACATCCTGCGGGCCCTGGAGCGGATGCTGGACGCGCTCGATCTGCACGACGTGTCGGGCACGGCGCAGGCGGCGCGCGCGGAACTGGCCGAGGTCCTCGCCCGGCCCGCGCACGCGAGCGCGCACCGCGTCTCGGCGGCCGGCCACGCGCACATCGACTCGGCGTGGCTGTGGCCGCTGCGCGAGACGGTCCGCAAGGCGTCGCGCACGTTCGCGAACGTCACGGCGCTGGCGCAGGACTACCCGGAATTGGTCTTCGCGTGCTCGCAGGCGCAGCAGTACGCGTGGGTCAAGGAGCACCAGCCGCACATCTGGGAGCGCATCAAGAAGGCGGTCGCGGACGGCAATTGGGCGCCGGTCGGCTCGATGTGGGTGGAGTCGGACGCCAACATGCCGGGCGGTGAGGCCCTCGCCCGGCAGATCGTGCACGGCAAGCGGTTCTTCCTCGACGAGCTGGGCGTCGACACGGAGGAGATCTGGCTGCCGGACTCCTTCGGATACACCGCCGCCTTCCCGCAGTTGGCGAAGCTGGCGGGCGCCAAGTGGTTCCTGACGCAGAAGCTGAGCTGGAACCAGACGAACAAGATGCCGCACCACACGTTCTGGTGGGAGGGCATCGACGGGACGCGCGTCTTCACGCACTTCCCGCCCGTGGACACGTACAACTCCCAGTTCCACGCCCGTGAACTCGCCCATGCGGAGCGGAACTTCGCGGAGAAGGGCGGCGCCTCCCGGTCCCTGGTGCCGTTCGGCTGGGGCGACGGGGGCGGCGGTCCGACCCGGGAGATGCTGGAGAAGGCGCGCCGCCTGAAGTCCCTGGAGGGCTCGCCGCGCGTCGAGATCGAGAAGCCGTCGGCGTTCTTCGAGGCGGCGCACGAGGAGTACGCGGCGAAGGCGCCGGTGTGGTCGGGCGAGCTGTACCTGGAGATGCACCGGGCGACCTACACGACGCAGGCGAAGACGAAGCAGGGCAACCGCAGGTCCGAACACGCTCTGCGCGAGGCCGAGTTGTGGTGCACGGCCGCCGCGCTGCGCGATCCCTCGTACGCGTACCCGTACGAGGAGCTCGACCGGATCTGGAAGACGGTGCTGCTGCACCAGTTCCACGACATCCTGCCGGGTTCTTCGATCGCGTGGGTGCACCGGGAGGCCCGCGAGACGTACGCGCGCGTCCTCGCGGAGCTGGACGAGATCACGGGCGAGGCCGTACGCCGGCTCGGCCCGGGCACCCCTTCGGCGCTCAACTCCTCCCCGTATCCGCGCAGCGAAGTCGTCGCGCACGACGGGCAGTTGGTGCAGGTGAACGTCGGCGGGCTCGGGGCCCGTGACCTCGGCGAGGCCGCCGCGCACCCGCGGGGCCCCGGCGCACGCGCCGCCGCGACCGTCGACGCGGGCGCGATCGTCCTGGCGAACGAGCACCTGAGCGTGACCGTCGACAGCGACGGGCTCCTGGCCTCCGTACGGGACGTGCGCGGCGGCGGCCGCGAGGTCCTCGCACCCGGGGCGCGCGGCAACCTCCTCCAGCTGCACCCCGACCACCCCACCCAGTACGACGCCTGGGACCTGGACGCGCACTACCGGCACACCCGCACGGACCTCACGCAGGCCGAGTCGGTGCAGTTGGTGGAGGACGGGCCGCTGCGCGTGGCGGTGCGGGTGATCCGGTCCTTCGGGAAGTCCCGGGTCACGCAGGAGTACCGGCTCGCGGCGGGCAGCCGCCGTCTCGACGTGATCACGGACGTCGACTGGCAGGAGTCGGAGAAGGTCCTCAAGGCGGCCTTCCCGCTGGACGTGCACGCGGAGCGGTCGACGGCCGAGATCCAGTTCGGGCACGTGCACCGGCCCACGCACGCCAACACCGGCTGGGACGCGGCGCGTTACGAGATCTGCGCGCACCGCTGGCTGCGGGTGGCCGAGGAGGCGTACGGGGTCGCCCTGGTCAACGACTCGACGTACGGCCACGACGTGACCCGCACCCGGCACGACGGTGACGTCCTCGGCACCACCGTGCGATTGACGCTGCTGCGGGCCCCGCACTCCCCCGACCCGGAGACCGATCTCGGCACGCACCGCTTCACGTACGCGCTGGTGCCGGGGGCGACGACCGGTGACGCGGTGGCCGAGGGACTCGCGCTCAACCTGCCGCTGCGGATCGCGCAGGCGCCCGACGTCACCCCGCTCGTCTCGGTCGACCACCCGGCGGTGACGGTCGAGTCGGTGAAGCTCGCCGAGGACCGCAGCGGCGACGTGGTGGTGCGGCTCTACGAGTCGCGCGGCGGGCGCGCGGCGGCGACGCTGACCACGGGCTTCCCGGTGGCGGCAGCCGACGAGACGGATCTGCTGGAGCGTCCGCTGCGGCCCGCGGCCACGTCGGACGCGGGGCTCGCGCTCGCCCTGCGGCCGTTCCAGATCCTGACGCTGCGGCTGCGTCCCGTGTGAGCAGGCGCGCGCACGCCGGTGCCCCGCCCCGCCCGACAGGTCAGGGGCGCGGCACGTTGCGCAGGTTGGAGCGCGCCATCTGCACCATCCGTCCCACGCCGCCGTCGAGCACGATCTTCGACGCGGACAGCGCGAATCCGGTCACCATGTCGGCGCTGATCTTCGGCGGGATGGACAGGGCGTTCGGGTCGGTGACGATGTCGACGAGCGCCGGCCCCTTGTGCTTGAAGGCGTCCTTCAGCGCGCCCGCGAGCTGCTTGGGCTTCTCGACGCGGACCCCGTACGCGCCCGCGGCCCGCGCGACGGCGGCGAAGTCGGGGTTCTTGTTCGTCGTCCCGTACGACGGCAGACCGGCGACCAGCATCTCCAACTCCACCATTCCCAAAGAGGAGTTGTTGAACAGGACGACCTTCACGGGCAGGTCGTACTGGACCAGCGTCAGGAAGTCTCCCATCAGCATCGAGAAACCGCCGTCGCCCGACATGGAGATGACCTGCCGCTCCCGGTCGGTGAACTGCGCGCCGATCGCCATCGGCAGCGCGTTCGCCATCGAGCCGTGCGAGAACGACCCGATGACGCGGCGCCGCCCGTTGGGCGAGATGTAGCGGGCGGCCCACACGTTGCACATGCCCGTGTCGACGGTGAACACCGCGTCCTCCGCGGCGAGTTCGTCGAGGACGGAGGCGACGTACTCGGGGTGGATCGGGGTGTGCTTCTCGACCTTGCGCGTGTACGCCTTCACGACGCCCTCGAGCTGGTCGGCGTGCTTCTTCAGCATCTTGTCGAGGAAGCGGCGGTTCGACTTCGGCTTCACACGCGGGGTGAGGCACTTGAGGGTCTCGCGTACGTCGCCCCACACGGCGAGGTCCAGCTTCGAGCGCCTGCCGAGGTTCTCGGGCCGCATGTCGACCTGCACGATCTTGACGTCCTTCTGCGGCAGGAAGGCGTTGTACGGGAAGTCGGTGCCGAGCAGGATGAGCAGGTCGCACTCGTGGGTGGCCTCGTACGCGGCGCCGTAGCCGAGCAGGCCGCTCATGCCCACGTCGAACGGGTTGTCGTACTGAATCCACTCCTTGCCGCGCAGCGCGTGCCCGACCGGGGACTTGACCTTCTCCGCGAACTCCATGACCTCGGCGTGCGCGCCCGCGGTGCCGCTGCCGCAGAACAGCGTGACCTTGTCGGCCTCGTCGATCATCTCGACGAGTTTGTCGATCTCGGCGTCGCCCGGGCGGATGGTCGGCCGGGACGTGACGATCGCGGTCTCGACGGACTTCTCCGGCGCCGCCTGGTCGGCGACGTCACCGGGCAGCGTCACGACGCTCACGCCGCTGCGGCCGACGGCGTGCTGGATGGCGGTCTGGAGCACGCGGGGCATCTGCTGCGGGCTGGAGATCATCTCGCTGTAGTGCGAGCACTCCGCGAAGAGCCGGTCGGGGTGGGTCTCCTGGAAGTAACCGAGGCCGATCTCGCTGGAGGGGATGTGGGAGGCGAGGGCGAGGACCGGGGCCATGGAGCGGTGCGCGTCGTAGAGGCCGTTGATGAGGTGCAGGTTGCCGGGGCCGCAGGAGCCCGCGCAGGCGGTCATCTTCCCGGTGATCTGCGCCTCGGCGCCGGCGGCGAACGCGGCGGTCTCCTCGTGGCGTACGTGGATCCAGTCGATGGCGCTGTTGCGGCGGATGGCGTCGACGACCGGGTTCAGGCTGTCGCCGACGACGCCGTACATGCGCTGGACGCCTGCGCGGACCAGGATGTCCACGAACTGCTCCGCGACGTTCTGCTTGGCCATGACTTCTCGCCCCTTCGCCTGTGGTGGTCCCTCCATGTAGTCACAGGCGGAGTGGGGGCGCCTCTGGGGCGGGGGCATCCGGATTGTCGGGCGGCTGCGGGTGCGTGGGGGCTGGTCGCGCAGTTCCCCGCGCCCCTGAAGGCATGCGCTCCGCGCAGCCTTCATAGGGGAGATGCCGCACCAAAGGTGCGCATCTCAGGGGCGCGGGGAACTGCGCGACCAGCCACGACGGCGCGGCACTCGCAAACGGCGGCCAACCCCTACGGCGCCGGGGCGCGTCACGCCTCCCAGACCGCCGCCGCCGTGCGATCGTCCGCGTAGCCCTTGACGCGCACCTGCGTATCCGCCAGAAACGCCGCAAGCCCCGGAGGATCCCCCGCCGCCCACCGCGCGGCAAGGTGGGACGACAGCTCGGGCTCCCCGCGCAAGGGTTCCGCCAGACCGGCCGTGCAGAGCAGCAGCGTGTCCCCCGGCCGGGCCACGGACGCCCGGAACCGGAACGGGTCCCGCACCGGCTGCGGAGCAGGCTCGTACGGGCTCGGCGGTGTCGTGATCCCGAGATCCATCGTCAGCCGGTCGCCCTCGGGCGTCATCTCGGCCTCGGGCAGCGACCCGTACCCCACAACGGGCGCCCCGCTCTGCTCGGCGGCGCTCGGCTCGATGTCCTGCCACTCGCCGTCCCTGAGCCGGAACAGGCCCCCTCCGCCGACCCCGAAGAACACCCGGGTGCGGCACTTCGGGTCGGCCGGGACGAGCAGGCAGCGGAGCGTGGCCGCGTACTCCTCGGGGTCGAGGCCCTGCTCTGCGGCGCCGGCCCGCAGCTTGCCGAGGCTGCGGTCGGTGAGCCGGTGAAGGCCGGACTTGAGGTCGCCGCGCCGCCCGGCCCTGATGTCCTCGGCGAGCCGCGCGTAGCTGAGCCCGACGGCGCGGCCGATCCAGCCGCACGCCTCGGCGGCGGCCCGGTGGGCGCCCGGTGTCGCGCGGGCGCCGGTGGCCATGGCGACGAGCACCAGCGCGTCGGCGCCGCTGCCGAACCGGGCGGTGAGCAGGCTGTCGCGGCGCGGCTCGCCGCGGAACCGCGCGGAGTCCCCTCGGACGGAGGCGGCGCGCAGCGTGCTGGTCCCGTACCGGGCCCCGTCGAGCACCGTGTCGGCGACGAGGTCGTCCAGGTCCTCGGGGTCGGCGGCGGGCAGCGCGGTGGGCTCGGCGTCGTAGGTGGGCGGACCGTCACCGACGTACGGGACGGTGAGCGGGGTGGGGGCCTGCGCGACGACCGGCGGCTCGGTGGGTTTCGCGGGTGCCGGGACCGGCGCCGGCTGCGGGGTGTCGACCCACGGCCCCGCCGCTTCCCCGAGCCCCCTCGCCTCCGGGGGCGGGGAGGCCACCGCTCCGGCCGAGGCGAAGCGGTCGTCCAGGGTGTCCGGTGCCGGGGCGGGCCCCGTGTCGGCCTCGGCGGCGTCGTCCTCGTACAACTGCCCCCACCAGTCGTCCTCTTGGGCCGGGTGACGGGTGGGCCTCTCCCCCTGTTGGCTCATGTCCTTATTGTCCACCGCTGGACGCGTACGAAAACGGGCTACGCGGAAAAAAGGGTCCGCCGGGTGGCCCCACCCCCCACAGGAGGATCCACCCGGCGGACCGGTCTCGCACCGCCTCGCGGTCAGCGCACGTCGTAGGCGCGATACACCGTCTGCGCCACCGAGTTCCCCTTCGCGTCGGTGAGCCGGACCTTGAGCGTGACCTGCTTGCCGGAGGCGCCCGCGTGGTCCACGGTCGCCGTCCACCGGCCGTCCGCCTCGGCCGTCCGCGCCTCGGACCAGGTCGTCCCGTCGTCGTACGAGTAGGAGAGCGCGACCTTGGTCAACGCGCCCGCGGTGTAGCCCGCGTGGCCCGTCGCCGTGATCCCGATGCGCTCGCCGTCCCGGGCCGCCACGGTCTTGAGACCGTCCTCCGGCAGCGTGAGGCGCGGGAAGAGCAGCGGGATGCCCTGCGAGGAGACGTTCTCGTCGAGGTGCGAGCGGAACGACCACGTGGTGAGGGTGTGCGGGGAGCGGTTCCAGACCTTGGACCCGATCTTCAGCGTCTCCAGGGTGAGGTCGTAGGCCGCGTCGTCGGCCGGGACCGTGAAGACGCCGAACGGCCAGCCGTTGTGGCCGAGTTCCTCACCGTCGCGGGCGAGGGTGACGCTGCCGATGTCGCCGAAACCGCCCTGGATCCCCAGGTGTTCGCCGTCGCCCCAGAAGCCGGGCGCGACACCGATCAGGTTGCCCTGCCGTTCGGCGGCGAGGGTCTGCTCCCCCGCTTCGTCGAGCGGTGCCGTGGGGGCGACGACGCCGCCGTACCACTGCTCGGTGCGCCGCTCCCCCTTCTCGTACGTCCGCACCGGGTCGATCATGAACTCGCCCCACGGGAAGCTGCTGGACACCTGGTGTCCGAAGCCGGTGGTGCCGGCGGAGTACAGCTCGGTGCGGGTCGAGGGCGCCGGGACGGTGTTGATGTCGCCGAAGTACGTGGCGAGTCCGTTCGGGCGGGTCACCGACGGCAGGTCGATGTAGTCCGCCGCGGTGCCCATCGCCTTGTACGTGGCGCGATCGGTGGCGAGGTCGGCGTCGTCGACGCGGTAGGTGCGGCCGGAGCGCACCTCGCCGGCCTCGGGGAACGCCAGGTTGTAGATGTACGGGCTCTTCGCCGTGGCCTTCCAGCGCAGCGTCGTCGCGCCCGCGGCGACCCGCTCGGCGAGGGCCGTGCCCTCCGCCGTCTCCAGGGTGAGCATCGGCAGCGGCGCGCCGACGAAGCCGACCGCCGGGTACCAGCGGCCCGCGGCCTCCCGGTAGAGGACGAGGCCCTTGACGCCGGCCTTGATCCCGGCGGAGGCGACGGCGCTCGCGCTGCCGCCCTCGGGCAGCTTCACCAGCGCCAACTTCCCCTTGGCGGCTGCTAGTTCGTCGGCCGTACCGGTCTTGCCGTCGACGATCTCGGCCGTACCGGTGCCGTCGAGGTTCGAGGAGTTCGTGGAGCCGGTGACCGGGTGCAGCGCGGGGCCGCCCACCACACCGAACGCGCTGATCTGCGGCGCCGCGGCCCGCCAGAAGCTGTCGAACTCGAACTCCCCGTCGCGGGCGCGCCCCTGGACGTCGGCGTAGTAGCCGGCGACGGTACGTGAGCCCTGGATGCTCGCGGCGTGCAGCCACCCGTCCTCGCCGAAGGTGCGCGCGAACCCGAGGGTGGCGCCGCGCACCTCGCTCGCCCGGTCCGTCCTGATGCTCAGCTTGTGGGCCTTGCGGGCGTCGAGGACGACGGTGGTGTCCTTGGTGAGGTCGAGTTGCGGCCGCGCCAGGAACGTCGCCGAGTCGACAAGTGTGCCCTGGGCCGCGGGCGTCGCGACGAACGCGGAGAGGAAGTACGCGCCGGGGCGGACCTGGTACGTCTGGTCCGCGGCGCCGTCGTTCACCCGGCGCTCGCCGGAGACGTCGTCGGTGCCGATGAGGTCGAGCGAGGACGCGCCGCCGGCCGGGTCGCCGTGACGGTCGACGACCTTGACGCGCAGGGTGACCGTCTCGGGCTGCACGTACAGCGAGAACGGGGTGCTCAGGTGCGTGCCGCCCGCGCCGGTCGCCAGGACGCGGCCGGTGACGTCGCCGTACTGGGCGGGGGTCAGGTGCGCGGTGGGGTCGATCCGCAGCGGGACCTGCACGGTGCCGCCCGCCGGGACCGTGACCGTACGGCGGTCGAGGCGCGCGACCGAGGAGCGGACGGCGGAGCCGTTGTTGCCGGTGACGCCGTCGACGGACAGGCTCAACGTGACCGGCTTGTCGGTGGTGTTGGTGTACGGGACCTGCACCGTGGTGCGGTCGCTGCTGTCCTGCGGCCAGGTGTAGGTGCCGGCCTGGACGGCGTCGGCGCCCAGGACCGTCTGGTCGATCGCGGCCTTCACGTCGAGCCGGCCCGCGCCGGTCTGGCGCACGTCGCCGGGGATGCCGGCGTCGGCGGAGGCGACGAGTGCCTGCTTGATCCGCTGTGCGCTCCAGTCGGGGTGGCGCTGCTTGACGATGGCGGCGGCACCGGCGACGTGCGGGGTCGCCATCGACGTACCGCTCATGGACTGGTACGCGTACACGCCCCGGCCACCCGCGGCTGCGGCGGAGATGGCGACGCCGGGCGCGGCGATCTCCGGCTTGAGGGTGTGGGTGCGCTGGATCGGGCCGCGGCTGGAGAAGCTCGCGGTGGAGTCGTCCCGGTCGACGGCGCCGACGGTGAGCACCTCGGGGACGCAGCCCGGCGACGAGACGGTGTTGTTGTGCGGTCCCGAGTTGCCCGCGGCGATCACGAAGAGCGTGTTCTTCGCGGAGCGCGCGAGTTCCTGCGTGGCCTGCGCCATCGGGTCGGAGCAGTCGAGTTCGGACGGGTTGCCGAGGCTCATGGAGACGACGTCGGCGCCCTCGTCGACGGCCCACTGCATGCCGGCGATGATCCACGAAGTGGCGCCCTCGCCGTTGTCGTTGAGGACCTTGCCGTTGAGCAGGGTCGTGCCGGGCGCGACGCCCTTCTTCTTTCCGTCGCTCGCCGCGCCGGTGCCGCCGACCGTGGACGTGGTGTGGGTGCCGTGGCCCTGGTGGTCGTCGGCGGTGTCGGAGTCGGTGAAGTTCTTCGACTCGGCGACGCGGCCCTTGAGGTCGGGGTGTTCGGTGTCGACGCCGGTGTCGAGGACGGCGACCTTGGTGCCCTTGCCGTCGTAGCCCGCGGCCCACGCCGCGTCGGCGTGCACCTGCTTCGTCGACCGGTCGAGCAGCGCCTTCACCTTGGCGTCGAGCCACAGCTTCTTGAGGTCACCGGCCGCGCGCGAGCGCGGGGCCGACACATCGGCCCAGAGATCGGCGGCCTTCTTCTTGTCGGCGGTGAGCGCGACGCCGCCGACCGGGTCGAGGACCGGGCCGCGCTCGGCCCCGCGCGGGGTGACGGGCACGCCCCGGGTGACGTCGACCGAGGAGTCGTAGGTGGCGATGAGCGGCAGGGTGGCGCTGTGCGCGTCGTCGTAGCCCTGCCGGATCAGCCCGGTGACGTTGAAGAGTTCCTCGTCGACGCGGCCGGCGGCGAGGGCCCGTGCGGCGCCGGCCGGGTACACGTACAGGTCCTTGCCGGACTGCCGGGTCTGGAGCAGCGACGTGCTGCCGTCCTCGGCGGGCAGGGCCGTCGCGGCGCTCCTCCCGTCGGCGTCGGTCGTGACCAGGACGCGGTCGCCGGTCACCAGCGTCACCGTCGCGGTGGTCGTCCTCGCGGCGTCGGCGGCCGAGCCGACGAGTGGGCGGCGGGCCTCCGGAGCCGTCCCCTCCACGGCTCCGGACGGCACGGCCGCCGTGACGGCCAGGGTGGCGGCGGTCGCCGCCCCGAGGGCCGTACGCGCTATCGGGCGCATCGCTCTCCCCAAGTGAATGCGCAGGTGAATACGGGGCAAAGCCCGTATTCCCGGCGGGTGTTGATGCTGCGGTGGCGCCACATTGGCAGAGTGACGGGCGGTACAGGGAAGATGGGGGGCGGCGGGAATGTGCCGTGGCTCTTTCCCGCCACGGGGGTGACGGAACGGACGGCCGGGAGGGGTATCGCCGCATGCTGGGTGCGATAGGTCTGGACGAGGTGCACGAGTCGGCGTATCGCGCCCTGGTGTCGGTGGGGGCGGCCGACGTGAGCGACCTCGCGCGGCGGCTGACGCTCGCCGAGCACGAGACCGAGCGCACGCTGCGCCGCCTCGAACACCACGGCCTGGCCGCCCAGTCCTCCGCGCGCCCCGGCCGCTGGGTGGCGGCGCCGCCCGGCGTCGCGCTCGGCGCCCTGCTCACCCAGCAGCGCCACGAGCTGGAGAAGGCGGAGCTGGCGGCCGCGCTGCTCGCCGAGGAGTACCGCTCCCAGGCCGTCGAGCCGGAGGTGCACGACCTCGTCGAGGTGGTGACCGGGGCGGCCGCGGTGTCGCAGCGGTTCCTCCAGATCCAGCTGGGCGCGACCACGGAGGTGTGCGCCCTGGTGACGGGCAACCCGGTCGTGGTCCCCGCTCCCGACAACGCCGCGGAGGCCCAGGCCGTCGGCCGCGGCGTCGACTACCGCGTGGTGATCGAGCGCGCGGTGCTCTCGCAGCCGGAGGGGCTGACCGACCTGTCCGCGGCGATCGGCCGCGACGAGCAGGTGCGGGTGGTGGACCAGGTGCCGACGAAGCTCGTCATCGCGGACGGCACCCTCGCGATGGTGCCGCTGACCTCGCGCACCGCCGAACCCGCCGCGCTCGTCGTCCATGCGAGCGGTCTCCTGGAGTCGCTGACCGGCCTGTTCGAGGCGGTGTGGCGCGAGGCGCTGCCGCTGCGGCTCGGCGAGAGCGGGCACGCGGAGACGGTCGGCGCGGACGGGCCCGACGACACGGACCTGGAGGTCCTCTCGCTGCTGCTCGCGGGGCTCACGGACGCGAGCGTCGCCAAGCAGCTGGACCTCGGGCTGCGGACGGTGCAGCGCCGGGTGAAGCGGCTGATGGAGCTGGCCGGGGTGACGACCCGGCTGCAACTGGGGTGGCACGCGTACGAGCGCGGCTGGGTCGCCCGCTGAGCGGGGCGGCCGGGAAGAGCGCCGCTGCTCCCCCGACCCGCTCAGACCCCGCGCACCCGGCCTCGGCCTAAGCTGACCTGCGCGTTCGCCGCGTCTGGGGGACCCTGGGCAGATGGGAGCGTGGGAACTCCTGCTGGTCGGGGCCGTGATGGCGCTCGGCGTGTGCGGAGTCTTGGTGCCGGGTGTGCCCGGCTCGTGGCTGGTCTGGGCCGCGGTCGCCGTCTGGGCGCTGCGCGAACCGGACGGCCTGGCGTGGGGCGTCCTCGTCGGCGCCACCGCCGTCCTGCTCGCCTCCCAGGTCCTGCGCTGGCAACTGCCCCCGCGCCGCCTGCGCCAGGCGGGAGCCACCCGCAGACTCGCCGTCTGGATGGGGCTCGGCGCGGTCGTCGGGTTCTGCGTGATCCCGGTGATCGGCGCGATCCCCGGCTTCATCGGCGGCATCTACGTGTCCGAGCGGCTGCGGCTCGGCGGGCACGGGGACGCGGTGGCGTCGACCCGGACGGCGATGCGGGCCGGGGGTTCCAGCGTGCTGGCCGAACTGTTCGCGTGCCTGCTGATCGTGGGGGCGTGGCTCGGGGCCGTGCTCTGGGGCTGAGCCCTGCCGCGGAGCGTGGGTGCGGCGTGTGTCGTTCGTCATGGCGTCGCGGGCCGGATCGAGGCCCGCGACGGACACGGCCGGACACCGCCCTACGAGGATGCCGGCGACGGCGCCATCGGGATCCTGTCCGGTACGGGCGTGTCCGCGCTGGTCACGGCCGGGGCAGCGGCATCCCGCTGGGGTGCGGGGCCGGGCGCCCCGCGGTTTCCCGCGGGGTGCCCGGCGCGGATCGCCGCACTTTGCCAAACGGTTACCCTCGTAGTGGCGCTGATCTGTGGTTTTTAGCCTGGCTTTGCCAGCGAAGTCCGGGCAGCAGCGCGGACGGACCGGACCGCCCACGCCTGGAGACCCGTTGTGCATCTCGTGACTTTGGCCGCCGCCGCCGAGCCGACCAGTGGCATCGCGGGGTGGGCCGCTCACCTCGTCGATGTGCTCGGCGGCCCCGGCGCGGGCCTGGCCATCGCCCTGGAGAACCTGTTCCCGCCGCTGCCCAGCGAGGTCATCCTGCCGCTGACCGGCTTCGCCGCTGGGCAGGGCGTGATCTCGCTCGCCTCGGCCCTGTTCTGGACGACACTCGGCTCCGTCGTCGGCGCGGCCGCCCTGTACGGGATCGGCAGGCTCATCGGCCGCGAGCGCATGTACGCGGTGTGGGCGCGGATCCCGCTGGTGAAGATCTCCGACCTGGAGCGGACGGAGGCCTGGTTCCAGCGGCACGGCACGAAGGCGGTGCTGCTCGGCCGGATGGTGCCGATCTTCCGCAGCCTGATCTCGATCCCGGCAGGCGTGGAGCGGGTGCGGCTGCCGGTGTTCCTCGCCCTGACGGCGGTCGGCTCGCTGATCTGGAACTCCGTTCTGGTGCTCGCCGGTTACTGGCTGGGCGACCAGTGGGACCTGGTCGAGACGTATGTCGGCGTCGTCTCCAAGGTCGTGCTCGGCGCGGCGGCGGTGGCCGTGGTGGCGTACCTCGTCGTACGGCTGCGGGGTCGGGGGCGGCACCGGGAGTCCCGGCCGCGCGAGAAGCAGAGCCGGTAGGGTCGGTCCACGTGCGGGGGAAGAGTGCGGGGCGCAAGGGAGTGGGCGTGCTCCTCGGGTGTCTCACCGCGCTCGCCGGGCTGCTGTATCTCGCCGTCGCCGGCACCGTCCTGGGCCCCTTCCTGCTGTGGCCGCGCACCCGCGCGCGGGCCGGGGCCGCGCTGAGCGCGGGCGCCCGTCGCATCGCCGCGCTCGACCGGCGCCGCCGCACCGCCCTCTTCGGGGACCGCTTCCCGCTGCACTACACGCCGCAGGGCGGCCAGGTGCTGCGGTACGTCGCCCAGCGGGCGTACTCGGGGACGGTCACCGGGTTCACGCTCGCGCTGCTCGGCTTCGGGGCCGTCCTGGCGGCGGTGTTCGCGGCGGCCGTCGTCACGGGCCGGGTCGGGGCCTCCGAACTCGCGTGGCCGGTCCTGCTCGGCGGCGTCCTGCTCTTCCTCGGCGTCCAGGGCCTGCGCTCCCTGTACGTCCTCGACGCGCGCCTGGCCCGCGACACGTTCGGCCCCTCGGAAGGCGAGCTGCTGCGCCGCCGCATCGACGAACTCGCCACCAGCCGCGCGGCCGTCGTGCACGCCGTCGACGCGGAGCGCCGCCGCATCGAGCGCGATCTCCACGACGGCCTGCAACAGCGCCTCGTCGCGCTCGCGATGCTGCTCGGCCGGGCCCGGCGCCCGGGCCGCACCCCCGACCAGGCCGAGGCGCTGCTGCGCCAGGCCCACGAGGAGTCGCAGGCCGTCCTCACCGAGCTGCGCGAAGTGGCCTGGCGGGTCTATCCGTCGGCGCTCGACGGGCTCGGCCTGCGGGAAGCGCTGGGCGGGGTCGCGGAGCGCAGCCCCGTACCGCTGCGACTGTCGTACGACGTGCCGCAGGCCCTGCCGGGTCCGGTCGAGACGGCCGCGTACTTCATGGTGTCGGAGGCCGTGACGAATGCGGCCAAACACGCGTCGGCGTCGGAGATCACCGTTCAGCTCTCCGTCGCGGCGGGCGTGTTGACCGTCCGTGTACGGGACGACGGCAGCGGCGGCGCCGACCCGGCGGGCACCGGGCTCGGCGGACTGCGCGGCCGCGTCGAGGCGCTCGACGGCCGCCTGAGGATCGACAGCCCCGCAGGGGGACCCACCACCGTCACCGCGGAGCTGCCGTGCGCGTGATCATCGCCGAGGACTCGACCCTGCTGCGCGAGGGCCTGGTACGGCTGCTCGCCGAGGAGGGGCACGAGGTCGTCGCCGCGCTCGGCGACGCGGACGGGCTGCCCGAGGCCGTCGACACCCACGGCCCCGATGTCGTGGTCGTCGACATCCGGATGCCGCCGACGCACACCGACGAAGGGCTGCGGGCGGCGCTGGCCATCCGCGAACGCCGCCCGCACACCGGCGTGCTGGTCCTCTCCCAGCATGTGGAGCGCACGTACGCGGCGCAGTTGCTGGCGGGCGGCGCCGAGGGCGTCGGCTATCTCCTCAAGGACCGGGTGGCGCAGGTCGAGGAGTTCCTGGACGCGCTGGAGCGGATCCGGGCGGGGCAGGCGGTCATCGACCCCGAGGTCGTACGGCAGTTGGTGGGCCGCACCACCCGCACCGACCCCCTCGCACGGCTGACCCCGCGCGAGCGCGACGTCCTCGAGGTGCTCGCGCAGGGCCACACGAACGCAGGGATCTCCGCGCGGCTGCACCTCTCGCTCAGCGCGGTGGAGAAACACCTCAACGCCGTCTTCGACAAGCTGGACCTCCCCCGCACCACCGAGCACAACCGGCGCATCCTGGCGGTCCTGCGCTACCTGGAGGCCTGAGTGCGTCGCCTCGCACCCGGCGGGTCAGGCGATCCGCGGCGTGCCGGTCCCGGACGGCTGTGCGACGGCGCTCACAGGGAGCCTTCCAGGGTCAGCAGTCGCACCTTGCGGTCCAGGCCGCCCGCGTAGCCGGTGAGGGTGCCGTCGGCGCCGATCACTCGGTGACAGGGGCGCACGATCAGGAGCGGGTTGGCGCCGACCGCTCCGCCGACGGCGCGGACGGCCGGGCGGGAGGCACCGATGCGGGCGGCGACGGCACCGTACGTGGTGGTGGCGCCGTACGGAACGTCGTCGAGGGCGTCCCACACACGGCGTCGGAACTCGGTCCCCTCCGGCCTCAACTCCAGGTGGAATTCCTTGAGTTCACCGGCGAAGTAGGCGTCGAGCTGCCGCGCCGCCTCGGTGAACCGGTCGGGCGCGCGCACCCACCCTTCCTGGACGGTCCGGCCGCCCTTCTGCCCGGGGACGGAAAGGGAGGTGAGGGCGCCGGTGGCGTCGCAGGTGAGCAGCAGCTCGCCGAGCGGGCTGTCGACGGTGTCGAAGCAGATCGGGTGGGTCGTGGTCATCGCGGCATCAGTCCTTCTGCTCTCGTGCCAGGTGTTCGACGATCAGGTGGTGGCGGGCGTACGAGCGCCAGGGGCGCCAGGCGTCGGCGGCGGGGACGTCGTCGCCGGGCACGGCCACGTCGGGGTCGCCGAGGGCGCGCAGCCGGATCAGGGCGGCGGTCCGCGGGTCCATGCCGGGCAGGGCGCGCAGCGCCTCCTCGGCGTCGTCGCGGTCGGCGCCCGGGTCGAGGCGCAGCGCGCCGTCGGCGAGCGCGCGGGCGAGGGCGCCCAGCGTGCCGGGTTCGTCGACGAGGGCTTCGGGCGCGGGGAAGAGCAGGGCGAGGCCGCCGCAGGGCGCGTCGAGCCGCTTGCCGTACCGGTCGACGAGCCGTGCGGACTCCGCGGGTCCCGCGAGGATCCTGAGGGCCAGCTCGTCGGGGTCGGCGGCGCCGGGTGAGCGCAGTCCGGGCCGGGCGGCGACCAGCGGGGCGAGCCGCGGGTCGGCGCCGAGCCGCTCGTCGACGGCGTACGGATCGGAGTCCAGGTCGAACAGGCGCCGCAGCCGTCCGACGGCGGTGGTCAGGTCCCGCAGGTCGGTCAGATGGATGCGGGCGTCGAGCCAGCCGCCGCGGTGCTCGGCCTGCGCGCCGGGCTGCTCGTGCCCGGCCTCGTCGACGGAGACGATGCCGGTCCCGTACGGCAGCCGCAGCGTGCGCCGGAAGACGCGGGCGCCGACGTCACCGCTCAACTCCTCGATCCCCGCGACGAGTTCACGCCCGAGCAGGTCGAAGACCGGGGCCGACCGGTAGGCGCCGCGGTGGGCGAGCCGGAGCGGGATCCCGGCGGCGGAGGCGATGGCGCGGCGTTCGGCGGCGCGCCCCGGGGCGTCGGCGCGCAGCTGCGTGGGCGTGCGGGCGTACACCTCGCGGACGGTGTCGTTGAACTGGCGGACGCTCGCGAATCCGGCCGCGAAGGCGATCTCCGTGACCGGGAGCGGGGTGGTCTGGAGCAGCACGCGGGCGGTGTGGGCGCGCTGGGCGCGGGCGAGCGCGACGGGTCCCGCGCCCACCTCGGCGGTCAGCTGCCGCTGGACCTGGCGTGCGCTGTAGCCCAGCCGGGTGGCGAGCCCGCCGACGCCCTCGCGGTCGACGACGCCGTCGCCGATGAGCCGCATCGCACGCCCGACGACGTCGGCCCGTACGTTCCATGCGGCAGAGCCCGGTACGGCGTCCGGGCGGCACCGCCGGCAGGCCCGGAACCCGGAGCACTGCGCGGCGGCGGCCGTCGCGTAGTACCGCACGTTCTGCCGCTTCGGGGTGACCGCGGGGCAGCTCGGGCGGCAGTAGATCCCGGTCGTCTCGACGGCGAAGAAGAACTCCCCGTCGAACCGGGCGTCGCGGCTGCGCACGGCTTCGTACCGCGTGTCCTCATCGATCATCACGCTTCCAGTGTCACGGGTTCGCGCCGCTCGGGCTGGCGGGAATCGGACATGGCGGTGCGGCTTCGGCTCTCGTCGCGGGCTGCGGGCCGGTGGGGGTCGCTCGCGCAGTTCCCCGCGCCCCTGGAAGGCATGCGCTGCGCGCAGCCTTCATAGGGGAGATGCCGCACCGGAGGTGCGCATCTCAGGGGCGCGGGGAACTGCGCGAGCAGCCACGACGAAAGCCGCACCCGCCGGATCACGAGAACCCGGCAGACGCCTGGGCGCTCCTAGCCGAGACGCCCCCGCTTGGCCTCCATCGCGTCCCGCCCCTGGCGCCCCCGCTGCTTCCAGACCCGCCGCAACTCGTCCCGAACCCGCGCATCCGTCCGCGCCGCGAGCCGCTGATTCTCCCGCAGCAGCTTCCGGTAACTGTCGAGCCGCCGCTGATGCAGCACCCCGGAGTCCAGCGCGGCGATCACCGCACAGCCGGGCTCCACCGTGTGCGCGCAGTCATGGAACCGGCACTCCTGCGCGAGCGCCGCGATCTCGGCGAAGACCTGCTCGACGCCCGACTCGGCGTCGTAGAGACCGACGCCGCGCAGCCCGGGCGTATCGATGAGGACGCCGCCCTCGGGCAGCACGAACAGGTTCCGGGTCGTGGTGGTGTGGCGGCCCTTGCCGTCCATGTCGCGTACGGCCTGGACCTCCATGACGTCGGCGCCGAGCAGCGCGTTCGCCAGGGTGGACTTGCCTGCTCCGGACTGCCCGAGCAGCACGGACGTACCGCCCGAGACGACGGCCCGCAGCACATCCGTGCCGGCTCCGTCGAGCGCGCTGACGGGCAGCACCTGGACGCCGGGCGCGCTGGTCTCGACGTCGGAGACCAGGTACGACAGGCCGGTCGCGTCGGGCACGAGGTCGGCCTTGGTGAGGACGACCAGCGGCTGCGCCCCGGATTCCCAGGCCAGCGCCAGGAACCGTTCGATGCGCCCGAGGTCGAGCTCGGCGGCGAGCGAGACCGCGATGATGGCGTGGTCGACGTTCGCGGCGAGGATCTGCCCCTCGGACCGCTTGGAGGAGGTGGACCGCACGAACGCGGTCCGGCGCGGCAGGAACGCCTGCACATAGCGGGGGTCGCCGCCCTCGGGGTCGACGGCGGCCCAGTCGCCGGTGCAGATGACCCGCATCGGGTCGCGGGGGACGACGAACTCGGTGTCGGCGCGCACGACGCCTTCGGGCGTGACGAGATCGCACTGCCCGCGGTCGACGCGCAGGACGCGGCCGGGCACGAGCCCGCGCTCACCGTACGGCGCGAACGCGGCGGCCCACTCCTCGTCCCAGCCGTACGGGGCGAGGGATGCGGAGAAGGACGTGGAGGGAGAGGTAGTGGTGGTGCGGCGGTGAGACATGCCGTGAGACAAGGGGTGACCCTTCGAAGGGTGGCCCCGGCGAAGAAGGAAGAGGTGTGATCAGCCGGTGGCCAGAGAGGTGGACTTGACGGACTTCCGGATGCGGGCAACGCCCATCTCGACGACAGCCATCGGTCGACACCTCCCATGTCTCACAGAGTCGGCGGCAGGAGCCGCCGGAACGGACACGACCCTAGCCGCCTCCCCCGTCCTCTTCCACCGAATTACCGTCCCCCCGTTCAGGCCCCCTCCTAATATCCCGATGCATGGATGAGGTCGAGGTCGTCGTCGCCCACTCCGAGCGCGCGACGCTGCGCGTCGGTGACGTGTTCCTGAAGGTGGACGCCGACCGGGCGCGGATGAACGCCGAGGTCGAGCTGATGGCGCTGGCCCCGGTGCCGACCCCGCGCGTGCTGTGGCACAGGCCGCCGGCGCTCGCGCTCGCGGCGCTTCCCGGGGCGCCACTCGGCCGCTTCGGCGAACCGTCGACCGCTTCGCCGAGGGCGTGGGCCGCGGCCGGCGCCGCCATCCGCACGCTGCACGAGGCTCCGGTTCCGGCCCGGCGGGGACAGGCCGGACGCGAACCCGCCGCGCTGGCGGCCGAGCTCGACGACGAGTGCGCGCGGCTGGTGGCGAGCGGTGTCCTGCCCGCCTCCCTGGTCGCGCGCAACCGCCGGGTCGCCGAGGCCGCGCTGCGCCCGTGGACCCCGGCGTTCACCCACGGGGATCTCCAGATCGCCCATGTGTTCCTCGACGGGGACGACGAGGTCACCGGCGTCATCGACTGGTCCGAGGCGGGCAGCGGTGACGCGCTCCACGACCTCGCCACCTTCACGCTCGGCCACGAGGAGCACCTCGCGGACCTCCTCGCCGGTTACGGCACCGACGCGGACGTCGACCTCGACGTGATCCGGGCGTGGTGGTCGCTGCGCAGTCTGCTGGTGGTGCGCTGGCTGGCCGAGCACGGCTTCGACCCGTTCATGCCGGGCGCCGAGGTCGACGTGCTCAAAGCCCGGATGTGAGCGCCCTCGCCCGAGCTCCCGGCGTCAGACCGTGGCCAGGAAGCCGCGGACCGCGTCCGCGAAGCCGGCGGGGTCGGCCGCGTGGACGAAGTGGTCCGTCTCCAGTTCGGCCAGGCGCGTGCCGGGGCACCGGTCCACCATCTGCCGCGCCTGTTCGGCGGGGAGCACGCCCTTGGTGCCGCGCACCAGGAGGGCGGGGCAGGTGACGGCGGTCCAGTCCGCCCAGTGATCGCCGTGGACCCGCTCCTCGGAGTCGTAGATGTCCTGGGGGTCGAAGGGCAGACCCCAGGTGCCGTCCGGCAGTTCACGGACGACGGACTCGAAGTGCGGGGCGAACGGGCCCAGTTGGGACACGTACGCCTCCTTGGTGGGGGCGCCCGCGGTGGGCAGGTTCAGGACGAAGGCGAGGGGGTTGGTGCCGTCGAGGCCGAGTTCGGCGCAGCCTTCTGCGTTGATCAGCGCCGTGACGCGGTGCGGGTGGCGGGCAGCGAACTGGTAGGCGTTGATGGCGCCCAGCGAGTGGCCGAGCAGGACGACGCTGTCCAGGTGCAGATGGTCGAGGAGGGCTTCGATGTCGGCGAGGTAGCCCTCGCGGGTGTAGTCGGCGGCGCGGTCCGAGGCGCCGTGGCCGCGCTGGTCGGGCGCGATGACCCGCCACTCGGGGCCGAGGCGGGCGGCGAGGTCCGCGTACGAGGCGCCCTCGGACATGTGCCCGTGCAGGGCGAGCAGCGGGCGTCCCGCGCCGCCGAAATCGACGTAGGAGAGCGTGCGGCCGTCGATGGTCAGCGCGGAGCGGTGGGTGTTCTCGTCGATGTCCATGGCTGTACCGTAGCCCGGATCTATACGGTTGTTCAATACGTTCGTCTAATACGAGCGTATAAATTTCTGGCGGGCGCCCCGCCGGGTCAGAGCCTGCGCGTCGGCCAGTCGAGCAGGCGCGCGCCGATCACCGCCGTCTGGAGCGTGTAGCGGTGGACGGGGTCGGAGGGATCCGCGCCGGTCAGCTGGTGGATGCGGGCCAGGCGGTACGTGAACGCGCGCACGCTCAGGGACAGGCGACGGGCCGCCTCGGCCGCGACACAGCCCGCGTCGAAGTACGCGGTGAGGGTGTCGAGCAGGGGCCGGGCGCCGCCCCGCGCCTGCCGGAGGGGGCCGAGGACACTGCCCACGAGTTCGGCCATGGCCTGCCGGTCGCGGGTGAGGACGGGGTAGACGAGCAGGTCCGCCGAGCGCAGCACGGGCGCGTCGAGATCCAGGCGGGCGGCGAGGTCGAGGGCGCTCAGCGCCTCCTCGTAGGACTGGACGACGCCACCGGGGCCCGAGTGCGGGCGGCCGATGGCGACCCGGCCGCCGTCGGTGGCGGCGTAGGCCTGCTTGGCAAAGAAGGCGAGGACCTCGTCCTGGTCGCCGGGCGCGACGCAGACGAGGCGCCCGTCCTTGGTGGTGAGCAGGATGCTGCGGTCGGCGAAGCGGGCGATCAGGGCCTGCTCGACCGCGCGGAGCACGGGGTCGCCCTCGTCGTGGGCGGACTCCCCCTCGGCCACCGCGACCGCGTGCGCGAAGGACAGGCGCAGGCCGAACCGCTCGGCGCGCTCGGCGAGTCGGCCGAGATCGCTGCGGCCGTAGAGGAGGTCGTCGATGAACTCGCGGCGGGCCGCCTCCTCCTGCCGCATGGTGTGGCGCTGGGCCCGCTCGTACCCCTCGATGAGCGCGTCGACGGCCTGGGCGCTCGCGGCGAGGACGGCCTCCGTGGCGGCGCCGGTGACGAGGGAGCCGGAGGCCGTCGCCAGGTGGGCGCCGATCAGCGCCCGCAGGGGAAGCCCGGCCTCGGCGGCGCGCGCGCCGAGGGCGCGGCGCGACTCCAGTTCGTCACGGGTCAGCCGGCGGCCGGTCGAGGACGCCCTGCCGACGATGTCGGCGCAGCCCGCCAGATACTCCTCGGGTATGTCCTGTGCCGTCGTCGTCATGGTCGCCCCCGCCGTTCCGGTGCCTCGCTGACGCATTCTTAGCGCACGGGCGTGCACGGCGGGGCGATGGGGGTGCGCCGGGCGGCCCGCGCCGACCGTGGCGAAAGGGGTGCCGGCCGGGTCCGGCGGGGCGCCCTCAGCGACCACGGCCGGTGATCGCCGCTTCGACGGCGGCCAGACGGTCGGCGAGCAGGCCGAGGGCGGTGACGGCCCGCACGCCGGGGTCGCTCTGGGCGCGTACGTGGCCCGCCTTCACCTCGGCCCAGCGCGCGGCCTGACCCTCCGTCAACCGGCCCCGCAGCTCGGCGAGTTTGAGCAGGTTGGCCTCGGCACCGCTGGTCAGGGTGTGGGCCTCGCTCGTGTAGTGGTCGTCGACGACGGCGTCCCGCTCGGCGTCGTTCATGGCCGGGTCGATCCGGGCGGCGATCTTGTTCATGTCGCGGTACGAGCCCTGGAGCCGGAACGGCGGTTCGGTGCGGGTGGCCGGGTCCTGGGCCGCCGACGCGATGTAGGCCGCGTTGACGGCGAGGACCGTGGCGCGGGCCGCGACGAGGTGACGCAGGACGGCGACGACGCGGTCGCGCTCGGCGGGTGCGTACGGATGGAGAAGCCGGTCGGCGCGGGCGGCCGGGTCGCCCTCGGCGAGCCCGAGGAGGAGGTCGAGGTCGGCGCGGTCGCGGGCGGCGAGCGGCGCCAGGTGCGGGTTGGCGGTGAGCGCGTTCTCGATGAAGGAGGCGGCGAAGGCGTCCTCCTTGCCGGTCAGGACGTCGCCGAGGTTCCACACGTCGGCGCGGTTGGCGAGCATGTCGGGGACGCGGAAGCGGGCGCCCGACTCGGTGTACGGGTTGCCCGCCATGCAGACGGCGAACCGCTTGCCCCGCAGGTCGTACGTGCGCGGGGCGCCGTTCCACACCCCGTCCATGCGGCGCTGGGCGTCGCACAGGGCGATGAACTTCTGGAGGAGTTCCGGCGAGGTGTGCTGGATGTCGTCCAGATAGAGGAGGACGTTGTTGCCCGCTTCCAGGGCGAAGTTGACCTTGTCGATCTCCTGGCGGGCGGTCGCGTTCGGGGCGTCGGCGGGGTCGAGGGAGGTGACGGTGCGGCCGAGGGCGGGCCCGTCGACCTTGACGAGGATCATGCCGAGCCGGTCGGCGACGTACTCCATGAGGGTCGTCTTGCCGTAGCCGGGCGGCGAGATGAGCAGCAACAGGCCGCCCGCGCTGCCGAGTTGCCTGCTGAGGCTGTCGCCGACGAGCGGCAGGTACACCTCGTCGACGAGGCGGCCGCGCACGAACGTGGACAGGACGCGGGGACGGTGGTCGTCGAGGCGCAGCCGGGCGCGTTCGGTGGCGGCGACACGGGTGCGCAGCCGCTGGTAGGCGCGGAACCCGGGCACCGTCCTGGTCCTGAACTCCTCGGTGCGGGCGAGGAGTTCGTCGATGCGGAAGGCGAGGCGGCGGCTCTCGATCCGCGGGTGGGCGCCGAGGAGCCCGTCGACCGTGGCGGTCAGGTCCGTGGCGTTCTCGTACCGCTCCAGGTCCGGGCAGAGCTCCACGGCCACGGCCTCGGGCAGGTCGGTGGGGTCCTCGCCGGCCGCCGTGGCGTACGCGGTCAGCCACGCCTCCACCAGCTGGCGGCGGGCGGCCAGGTCGGTGACGGCCGTGACGTCGTCCTCGTAGGCCGAACTGTCCACCGTGCGGCGGAACTTGTCGAGGAGATCGCGGGTCCGCGACGCGACGACGAAGCCCGCGGGCGCGCAGCTCAGTTCGGCGAAGAGGTACTCGGCGGCCTCCTGGTCGCCGTCCATGCGCGCCGCGAGTTCGGCACGGAAGTCGTCGAGGGCGGGCGCGAGTCCGAAGGTGTCCCGCGCGCGGGCGAGGGAGGCGGCGCGCCGGGTGAGCACCTTCCGTTCCGCGTCCGGCACTTCATGCGCCCAGAAGAGCTGGGCGGCGGCGCGCGCCTTCGGGGTGTGGCGCAGCAGTCCGGCCGCGGTGTGCAGGCGCAGGAGGGCGGTGAGGATCAGAGCGGTGTCGTGGTCGTGGACGCCGCGCTCGTAGCCCTCGTCGTACGCGCTCTCGGCCGCGGCCCGTACCAGCGCGGGCAGGTCGTCGGCGGCGAGCAGCGCGTCGGCGCCGCGCTCGGCGAGGAGGCGGGCGGCGAGGTGTTCGGCGCGGTAGACGGCGGGGTTCTCGGAGGCGAGGTGCTGGTCCCAGTAGGGGCGCGTGGCGGCGAGGTCCGGGTCGGTGACGGGGGCGCGGTAGTCGGTGCCGGTCAGCGCGAAGGCCATGCCGTCGTCGTGCGGGACCAGGGTCAGGTCGAGCGGCTGGGTGTTGACGGCGAAGCGGTGGCGGCCCAGGCGCAGGGTGTCGCCGCCGTCCGCGTACAGGTCGGCGCGGTCGCGCAGGGCGCGGGCGGCTTCCCGGCGGGCGGCGTCGACGCGGCCCGCGAGTTCGTCCGCCCGTACCTGGTCGCCGAGTTCGCGCAGTTCGGCGATGGTGGCGGCGACCTTGGTGACGAGCGGGTCGGAGGCGAAGTAGGCGTGGACGTCCTCGGTCGATGCGAGGGCCGCGGCGCGGCGGGCGACGGAGGCGAGGACGCGGCCTGCGGAGCGGGCGAGACGGTCGGTGCGCCGGGCCCGCTCGTCGGTGAGGGCCTGTTTGCGGGCGGCGAAGGCCTCGTGGATCTCGGTGCGGCGGGTGTCGAGATCGTCGAGGAAGGCGTCGGACTCGGCGAACCTGCCCTGGAGTTCCTCCAGGTGGAGCAGGAGCCGGGCGAGCTGGTCGTCGCAGGCCTGCGGGGTTTCCGCGGCGGCGAGGGCGCCGGTGACGGACTGGCCGAGGAGGGCGAACTCGGCGGCGAACTCGGCGCGCCCCTCGCGCTCGGCGAGTTCGCGGCGGCGCGCGTCGAGCGTGGCGCGGGCGCGGTTGACGCCGGCCAGGGTCTCGGCGAGGTGTTCCAGGACGGTCGCGCGGACGGTGGCGTCGGCGATGTCGAGCCCGGCGACGACATCGGCGGTGGCGCTCAACTGGGCGGCCAGAGTACCCAGTTTCCCGAACGGGCCGGCGAACTCGGCGACGGTGGTGAGGGTGTCGGCGCCTGCGGCCAGTTCCTCGATGTGCCGGTGCTGGGCGGCGAATCCATCGGGCCGCGCGAGGAACGCGACGGCGCGCTGTCCGGCCGCGGCGATGTCGCCCGCGAGGTCCGCGGCGAGCGCGTCGATCCGCTCGGCGTCGACGTACCGCAGCTCCTTCAGCGACAGCAATTTGCCCTGGGCCTGGCGCAGTTCGGTGATCCGCTCGACCCATTCGGGGGCGGTGCGGGGCACCTCGCCGCGGATCCGGCGGACGAGGCCCGCGGCGCGCTCCGCGGCGTCGGCGACCGCGTCGGCCGCCTGCCGGGTCAGGTCGCGGACCGTCTCGAACTCGGTGAGCGTCTGCTCGGCCGTGGCCCGCACGGCGTCCAACGGCTCGCGCAGGGAGCCGAGTTCGGGGTCGGCGAGCCAGTGGTGGCGGTCGGCGGCGCGGGTGCAGCGCGCGGCCAGCTCCCGGTACGCGGCGGTCGTGGGCGTCTGGGAGGTGCCCGCGGCCGTGCGGGCCACCGTCAGGCAGTCGGCGATGCCCCGCACCAGGTCGGCGTTGCCGACGCGGGCCAGCGGTCCCGCGCCGGCGGGCCGCGCGGCGGCGTGCGCGTCGGACACGTACGGGGTTTCCCACACCTGGAGCGGGTGTACGCGCGCGGCTTCGCCGTCGCCGGCCCGCAGGACGAGCAGGGAGCCGTCGTCGAACAGGGCGTACCCCTCGCAGGCGATCGGGGTGGCGAACTCCTTGCGCAGGACGTTGTAGGCGAGCAGCAGGGTGCGGCACGGGCCCGGCCCGTGGAAGACGAACAGGACGTCCTCGCCGTTGGGTGAGCGCACGGTGCGCTCGTGGGCGAGGCCGGTCGTGTCCAGGGCGTCGAAGGCCTTGGACTCCCCCGTGGCCAGGACGTATCCGCCCGGGAAGACGATGCCCTGCTCCTCGGGCAGGGTGCGGCATGCCTGCCCGATGCCGTCGAGCCGGGTGGTGCGCGCGGTGAGGGTGTCGAAGACGAGGTAGCGGTCCGCGCTCTCCTTGTACGGGCGCACGCGCAGCAGGATGAGCGGGCCGATCCGGGCGTGCGCGACGTCGGCGTCGGCGAGCGACTGGAGCGGTTCGTCGACGGGTTCGCTGTAGCTGCCCTCGGCGGTCTCGGTGTCGTTCTCGGTCTTGAGGGTGAGGGTGCCGCCGAGCGTGCCGACGTAGACCTCGCCGCCGGGGATCGCGATGTGCGGGTGGCGTCCTGGGACGTGGTCGTCGCGGGTGGCGGCGGTCCAGACGAGGTCGTGCGCGGGCGGCAGGACGTGGTCGCGGTCGCCGCGCGCGTCGAGGAACTCGGCGCGGCCGTCCGCGCGGAGCGTCCAGCGCAGGACGCGGATGTCGTCGGCGCTCTCGCCGGTACGGAAGACGGCGAGCAGCTTGCCGTCGGTCAGGCGCAGTCGCAGGAGGGTCGCGGCCCGGTAGTACCGGTGCAGCGCCGCGCATTCCCGTACGAAACCGGGGTCGTCGAGCAGTCCGGGGACCGCCGTGCCGGGGAGCGGTTCCAGGCTGTGCCGGTCGTGCAGGGTGAACACGTCGGCGACGGCCGTCTCGTCGCCGGCGCCGAGCGGTGTCGTACGGCCGGACAGGAGGACGTCGCCGATCGCGACGACGTCCCTGGCCACGGCGGGCCGTTCGGTGCGCAGGTGCCGGGTGGCGGCGAGAGCGAGCCCGGCGGAGCCGAAGGCGGCGACTCGCCGCTCATTCAACTCGGCGGCGCGCGCGGCGAGTTGGGCGGCCTGTGCGGCGAGCCGGTCGCGCAGGACGTCGTAGGTGCTCGCGTCCGGACCCGTGTGCATGGGCGGATACCTCTCGTGCGCTGGTGGTGTGCGGCCGGGGTCGCCGACCCCCGTGCGGCGGCCCCGGCCGGTCCTTGGTGGCGGGTCAGTTGCGCGCGGCGGTGCCGTTGAGCTGCGTCAGCGGGAGATCGGCGAGACCCAACTGCCCTGCCTTGTCGAGGAGTTCGCGGAGCGGCCCGGCCTGCTCACCGGCGCCGCCGTTCATGAGCTTCAGCAGGAGCGCGGAGACGGTGAGGCTCTGGACGTCAGCCGTGGAGACGGAGCCGAGGATCTTCGTCAGGTCCTCGGTGAAGTTCGCCGAGCCGTCGAGCCACGGCCCCGCGAGCGCCTGCGCCGTCCGAGAGTTCTGGACGAAGCCGTCGAGGCCCTTGCCCAGCGCGATGGAGTTCACGAGCCGGTCGAAGAAGACGGAGTCGCCGCCGACGATGTCGATGTCCGCGTTCTCCAGGCCGGTGGCGAGGACGGTGGCCTGCGCCTCGGCGACCTGCCGCTGCACGTCGAGCCCGGCGAGCCGGATCTCCTTCTCGGCCTGGAGCCGCAGCCGGTACTCCTCGTGGCCGCGCGACGCCTCGTCCAGGGCGGCCATGGCGACGGCCTTCTGGTTGATGCCCTCGGCCTCAGCCTTCAGCTTCTCGCCGATCGCGGTCGCCTCGGCGAGGGCCTTGGCGCGGGCACCCTCCGCCTCCGCGCGCAGCCGTGCCTCGGTGGCCTCGGCCTCGGCGCGCCCGGACTTCTCGATGATGTCGGCTTCCTTGTCGCGGACCTGGACGTCGGCGAGGCCCGGCGCGGCCTGCTCGGCCTGGATGCCGGCGGCGAGCTTCAGCTTGGCCTGCGCGTGCAGGTCGGCGGACCTCAACTCGGCTTCGGCCAGGGTCAGTTGCTCGGCGGCGCGGTGGGTGGCGGCCTGCTCGGCGGCCTCCGCGGCCTTGATGTCCTTGACGAGCCGCTCCTGCGCCTGGGCCTCCGCGGCGATGATGACGGCCTGGCGTCCGCGCTCCGCCTCCTCGACGGCGCGCAGCTTCTTGATGGACTCCTCCTGCTCGGCGACCGTCCGGTCGACGGCGACGCGTTCCCGTACGACTTCGGCGATCTCCCGCTTCTCGGCCTCGACCTCCTTGTCGGCGGCGATCTTCGTCAGCTGGGTCTCGCGTTCCCGTGCGATGACTTCGAGGAGGCGGTCCTTCTCGATGCGCTCGTTCTCGACGGCGATGACGCGCTCACGGTTCTTCTGCGCGACGGCGACCTCGCGCTGCTGGTTCTCGCGCTGCACGCCGAGCTTCTCCTCGGTGGTGAGGAACGCGCCCTGCGAGCGCAGCCGTTCCTCCTCCACCACCCGTGCCGTCTCGGCCGCCTCGCGGGCCCGTACGGTGTCGATCTCCCGCTGCTGCTTGATCTCGGCGTCGGCCTGGCGGCGCTCAAGCTCCAGGATGGTCTCGCGGGCGTCGACGTTCTGCCGGGTGATCTCCTTCTCCTCCGTGCGCTGGAACTCGTTGGTGCGCACGTGCTCGATGGTCGTCAACTCGGTGATTTTCCGGATGCCTTGGGCGTCCAGGACGTTGTGCGGGTCGAGCTGGGAGAGCGGCGTCTGCTCCAGGTGGTCGATCGCCGCGTCCTCCAGGTGGTAGCCGTTCAGGTCGACGCCGATGACCTCGATGATCCGGTACCGCAGTTCCTCGCGCTTGGTGTACAGGTCGGTGAAGTCGAGCTGCTTGCCGACGGTCTTGAGCGCCTCGGAGAACTTCGCGTGGAACAGCTCCTGCAACGTCTTCTGGTCGCTGGCCCGCTGGGTGCCGACCGCCTGGGCGACCTTGATGACGTCGTCGACGGTCTTGTTGACCTTCACGAAGAACGAGATCCGGATGTCGGCACGGATGTTGTCCTTGCAGATGAGACCGTCGCGGCCGGTGCGGGTGATCTCGATGGCCTTCACCGAGATGTCCATGACCTCGGCCTTGTGCAGCACGGGCAGCACGACCTGCCCGGTGAACGTCACATCGACCCTGCGCATCCGCGAGACGATCAGCGCCTTGCCCTGCTCGACCTTGCGGAACAGCCGGGTGAAGGCGAACAGGAGCGCTGCGACGAACAGGACAGCGGCGACGGACACGCCGATGCCCACGGTGGTGGCATCCATGTGAAGTCCTCGGTGACGACGGCGGGACGGGTGCGGAGCAGTGGCGACGGAGGCTCACGACACACCGGTCCCGGTGCCGGACGGCGCGATCGGCGTACGCCGACTGCCGGTGTCCGGCACCGGGATCATCCTCAGTGCTCCCCCGTGCTCCATCCTGTCGCCGTGAGCGCGCCCGCGCATTGCCGGATCCCTGCAATGTTCGGCGGCTCCTGCATGCCGGTGGGCGTCAGGGAGCCGTCAAAAATCCCTGGCCCCGGCGGGGCGGTCGCGTTAGCGTCGATGCCATGAACGTCATCGGCCGCACCACCGTCACCGCGACCGCGCGAGCGACCAGCTCGCCGGTTGCCGCCGACTGACGTCCCACGTCACCCCCCTTCCCACCGGCGACCGGAAACGGCCGCCGGTGTTCCGCGTTCAGCGACGTTCCCGTACCGGCCGCTTCCGGTGCCTCCTCTCCCACAGAAGGAGTCACCCCATGCGTACCGACCTGCGTACCGACGACGTCGTCCGCACCTTCACCGAGTTCTACGAGGAACGCGGGCATCGCCCGCTCACCGGCTCGACCCTGCTGCCGCCGCCCGGCGACCCGGTCCTGTTCACCACGTCCGGCATGCATCCGCTCACCCCGTACCTGGAAGGGCGCCCGCATCCGCTCGGCCGGCGGCTCGTCAACGTACAGCGGTGCCTGCGCACCACGGATCTGGAGGAGATCGGCGATCCGACGCATCTGACGGTCTTCGAGATGCTCGGCACGTGGTCGCTCGGCGACTACGAGGGGCCGCGGAGTCTGGAGTGGGGGTACGAGCTGCTCACCGACGGTTTCGGGATCGACCCGCGGCGGCTGTACGGCACGGTGTTCGGCGGCGACGACCGCACCGGCCCCGACACCCCTTCGCTGGAGCTGTGGGAACGGCTCGGGGTGCCGGTGGAGCTGACCGTCGAGGACAACTGGTGGTCCAACGGGCCGACGGGCCCGTGCGGTCCCGACTCGGAGATCTTCCTGTGGACCGGCGACACCCCGCCCGAGTCGTCGCCGACGCGGGACGAGCGCTGGGTGGAGGTGTGGAACCACGTGACGATGCGCTACCGCCGCCTCGACGACGGTTCGCTCGTGCCGCTGCCGCAGCGCAACGTCGACACCGGCCTGGGCCTGGAGCGTCTGACCTCGCTCCTCCAAGGGCGTTCGTCGGTCTTCGAGTGCGACGTCTTCGAGCCGTGGCGCCGGCTCGTCCCCCGCCTGTGGCCGTCGCTCGGCCCCGACGAGCCGTCGCTGCGCCTGGTCTCGGACCATCTGCGCTCGTCGGTCGTGGTCGTCGGCGACGGGGTGCGGCCGTCGAACACCGGCCGCGGATACGTACTGCGCCGCCTGATCCGGCGCGTGCTCACGGTGCTGCGCCGCGAGGGCTGCGGCGGTCCGGGCGACCTGCCGGACGAGCTGATCCGGCACACCCTGGACCACTTCCGCCAGGACATGGACCCGGGACAGGTGCGCCAGGTCCTCCTCGACGAGGAGCGGCGCTTCGACCGTCTCCTGGAGCGCGGCCGCACGATCCTGGACCGCCCCCGCTTCCGGGGGCCGCTGGACGAGGAGGACCTGCATTATCTGCACGACACCCACGGCCTGCCGCGGGAGTTGGTGCGCGGCCTGCGTCCGGAGTAGGCGGACGCCTCGTCACACCGGCAGCCCCTTCGGCTCCTTCACGCGCTTCATGATGATCTGGGAGTTGACCTCGGTGACGCCGTCGAGCGTCGTGAGCCGCTCGATCCACAGGCGCTCGTACGCCGCCAGGTCCGCGACCGCGATGCGCAGGAGGCAGCCGGGGCTGCCGAAGAGGCGGTAGGCCTCGATGACGTCGGGGATGTCCTGGAGCGCGCGCTCGAACGCCTCGACGGACTCGCGGTCGCGGCGCACCTCGATGGAGACGAGGACCTCGAAGCCGCGGCCGACGGCCTCCGGGTCGACGATCGCGCGGTAGCCCTGGATGACCCCGTCCTGTTCGAGCTGCCGTACGCGGCGCATGCAGGGCGAGGGGCTGAGGCCGACGCGATGGGCGAGCTCCTGGTTGCTGAGCCGGCCGTCGACCTGGAGCTCGCGCAAGATATGTAGATCAATCCGGTCCATGGCGCAATTATGCGCTACACAATCCGCGATCATCGGCCAGGATTCGCAATCCGATTGCGCACTCCCCGATTTATCCTTGCGGGTGATCGAACGCGCGTCCGCCCGTCGCACGCGCGACACTGAGACCACCCGGCCCCACCCGGCCCGGCCCGACGTGACCGCGAGGCAAGCACCATGGAACGCATCCGGAACGAGGCGCCTCGGCGCATCACCCTCATCAGCACCGGCGGCACCATCGCCAGCCGCTGGCAGGGCACCGGTTACGCCGCCGACGCCGGCGGGGACACCGTGCTCGCCAGCGCCGCCACGCCGGACGGGGTGACGGTCGAGGTCGTCGACCTGTTCAACGTCAACAGCTCGCGGATGACCAGCGAGCTGCAACTGACGCTGCTGCGCACCGTGCGCGAGGTGCTCGCGGACCCGGGCGTGGACGGCATCGTCGTCACGCACGGCACGGACACCCTGGAGGAGTCCGCGTTCCTGCTCGACCTGTTCCACGACGACCCGCGCCCGGTGGTCTTCACCGGCGCCCAGAAGCCGCTCGGCGCGACCGACGGCGACGGTCCCGGCAACATGTACGACGCGCTGCAAGTCGCCGCGTCCGTACGGGACTTGGGCGTCCTGGTGGTCTTCGACGGTACGGTGCACGCGGCACGCGGCACGGTGAAGACGCAGACCCTGGCGGCCAACGCGTTCGCCGACCCGTCCGCCGCGGAGCCGCTCGGCCGCCTCGGCTTCGGCCGCGTCGACATCCGGCACAAGCCGGAGCGTCCGGCGCCGCTTCCGGCACCGGAGGCCGGCGCCGCGATACCGCGCGTCGACGTCGTCATGCACCACAGCGACGCCGACGCCACCCTCTTCGAGGCCGCGCTCGCCGCGGGCGCGCAGGGCATCGTGCTCGTCGCGACCGGCGCGGGCAACGCGACGCCCGAGCTGGTCGACGCGGTGGCCGCGGCCGTGCGCCGCGGCGTCCTGGTCGCCGTCTCGACCCGCGTCCCGGCCGGACCCCTCGCCGAGCTCTACACCGGCGGCGGGGCCGTGGACCTGGTCGCGGCGGGCGCCGTGCTCACCGGCACCCTGCGCGCGGGCCAGGCCCGCATCGCCGTCCTGGCCACGCTCCTGTCGGACACGGCACCCGCGTCCCGCACGGACCTGCTGCGCCGCCTGATCGCGGCGCCGGCACCGACGACACCGGCGCCGGCCACCGGGGCGACGGACGGGGAGCGGGCCGCGGCCTGACGTCAGGCCTGCGGCGTCTCCACCGCCTCCGAGTTCGGGGCCAGGCTGTCCATGAAGGAGCTGACCGAGAACACGGCGCGGCCCGCGCCCGCCGGGCCGTAGCCGGGCGGGGACGAGAGGCCGAACTCGTCCATCGTCGAGCGGTACGCGTCGAGCAGGCGGATGTGGTACTCCAGCGGCGCCCCCGCGGGGTTCGCCTTGCCGAGCGGGGTCGTCGGCTCGGGGCACCAGGTCGTGAAGCGCGGGGTGATCCCGTGCGACATGAAGAAGCGCAGGCCCTCCGTCGTCGACGCGATGGCCTCATCAACGGTCTTGAAGCCGAACGGCTCGGCCATCTCCACACCCGCGACGAAGTTCGGGATCACGTTGCGGGCGCCGAAGACCTCGGTCGAGTCGAGGATGCGCTTGTGCCACTCGTCGCGGCCGACGTAGCGCTCCTTGCCCGGGCAGTACATCTTGAAGAGGTACTCGTCCCACACCTCGTAGTTGGGGTGGTAGATCTGGACGCCGTAGTCCTTGAACCGCTGGACGTCGTCCTTGGGGAGCGCCTGGGCGACGACCTTGCCGATCCAGCGGCCCGGGAAGTGCTCCTCGATGGCCTTGGCGTAGCGACCATAGAAGTCCGCCTCGTCCAGGCCCTGGACCTTCGACGTGATCGCGCCGCCGGTGAGCGTGTACGCGGTCGACGCCTTCGCGGTGTCGTACTGGTCGATGATCGAGAGGGCCTCAAGCACCTCGTCGACGTCCTTGACGCCCGTGTAGGGGCGTCCTGCCGCCTTGTGCTGGCGCCAGTTGTGGTTGATGTCGCAGTACTGGCACTCCTCCTTGGCGCCGAAGTACTGGCACACACGGAAGGCCGTCAGGTAGATCAGGTAGCCCCACTGGATCGTGGGGGCCACCTCCATGACCGACTTCCCGTTGGAGAGCTTGTGGCGGTAGTACTCGGGCATCGGCGGGACGCCGACGTCCGAGATCCGCTTGCCGTCGAGGTAGAGGCCGAGCATGCCGGAGTCGTCGGCCGCCACCCGGTAGGGAGAGCTCGGGTTCACGCGCACCGAGACGACCGTGCGGCGCAGGTCGTAGGGGCCGCCGGTGAGGACGATCTCCTCGGGCGGACGGCGCAGCGCGGCCTCGCCGAGTTCGGGGAGGGTGCCGTGGTCGAAGGAGAAGATGAAGTACGACTTCGGCTTGACCTCGCCGTCCTCGTTGTCGCTGAGCGCCGAGGCGTCGAAGGCGACGCCGCCCCGCAGCAGGTCCTCCTTGAAGACCGCTTCTTTCGGAACGTGCGGGAAGCGCTCCATCAGGTCCTCGACGAGTGCCGTGCGGCTCTGCATCCCGTTACTCCTTGTATCTACGACGGTCCTACGGGACTCACGTTATGCCCCCGGTTGTCCCTCAGCCCTGCCGGGTCCCCGCTCGGGCCACGACGTGGGCGGGCGCCGTGATGCCGGACGGGAGCGCCGGGTCGGCGGTGGGCGCGCCCCAGCGGGAGGTCAGCGGGAGGGTGCCGGCCCACAGGCCGAGCTCCGCGTCCGGCGAGTCGCCGTCGTCCGGGGCGCCGGTGCGGATCTTGACCGAGGCCTCGTCGAGGGGCAGGGCGAGGACGGTGGTGGCGGCGAGTTCCTTGCGGCTGGGGCGGCGCGCGTAGTCCCACTGTCCCGGCGTGGAGTGCTCGGTGAGGATGCGCAGACCCTCGGTCTTCTCGGCGTCGTCGGTGAGCCGGCGCGGGATGCCGTAGATCATCGCGCAGCGGTAGTTCACGCCGTGCTCGAAGACGGAGCGGGCGAGGACGAGGCCGTCGATGTGGGTGACGGTGACGCATATCGTCGCGTCGGGGTCGGCGGCGAGGCTGCGGCTGGCCACGGAACCGTGCACGTACAGATACCGCTCGTCGCGTCCGTAGACCGTCGGTACGACCATGGGGGCACCGTCGACCATCACGCCCAGGTGGCAGACGAAGCCGGCGTCGAGGATCGCTTCGAGATCGGAGCGCTCGAAACTCGCCTTCTCCTTCATGCGGCGCAGGCGGGTGCGCTCGGTGGGCGCGAGAGTGCGTGACAGTTCCGTGTGCGTCATGCGGCGGAACAGTACTCCCGGGTGATCTCCGGGGAGTTGGGCAGGGGGTGGCGGCGCCGCACCGAAGGCCGGATGCGACGCCGCCTCGTACCGGCCGGACTTCCCCCACGGACCCCGGCCGGAGTCCTGGTACGACGCCCCTCGGTCAGACGTCGAGGCGCACGACCCGCACCGCGCCGGCGGGGACGGCCACCGCGCCCGTCGCGGGGTGGCCGGTGAGGAGTTCGGTGCCGGGGGCGGGCAGCGGCACCTTGGCCTCGTCGCCGGTGTGGTTGATCGCGAAGAGGTACGTGCCGGTCTCCCCCGTACGCGTCACCAGCTCGACGTCGCGCGGGAGTTCGGGGCGCGGCACGATCCCGGCGTCGGCCGCCGCGGCCGCGAGGACCGGGTCGAGGCCGGTCGCGGACAGCCGCGTCGAGACGTACCAGGCGGTGCCTTGCCCGTACGTGTGCCGGGTGACGGCGGGACGTCCGGCGGCGAGCCCGTCCTCGTACGACCAGACCGGTTCGGCGCCGCGCGGAACGACGAACTCCGTCCAGACGTCACCGGTGAGCCGGGCCCCTTCGGGGCCGGCGAGCGAGACCGTCTCACCGGCGAGCAGCGGGCTGAACTCCTCGACGGTCAGGCCGAGTACGTCACGGAAGGCGCCCGGGTAGGGGCCCTCGTGGACGGCGTCGTGTTCGTCGACGATGCCGGAGAAGTACGAGACGACGAGGGTGCCGCCGTTCTCCACGTACTCGCGGACGTTGAGGGCGGCGGCTTCCGTCGCCAGGTACAGCGCCGGGACGACGACCAGCGGATACGCCGACAGGTCGGCCTCCGGGTGGGCGAAGTCGACGGTGAGATGGCGGTCGTACATCGCCTCGTAGAAGGTGTCGGCGCGCTCGCGGGCGTCGTGGTCCTCGCTCGGCCGCCATGCGAGGTTCTGCGCCCACCAGGAGTGCCAGTCCCACAAGACGGCGGCGTCGGCGACGGTCCGGGTGCCCTTCAAGGGGGCCAACTCGCCGATCCAGGCGCCGAGTTCGCAGACCTCGCGCCACACCTTGGTGTCCGTGCCGCCGTGCGGGAGCATCGACGAGTGGAACTTCTCGGCGCCGCGCCGCGACTGCCGCCACTGGAAGAACATGGCGCCCTCGGAGCCGCGCGCCACGTGCGCGAGGGAGTTGCGGGCCATCTCGCCGGGGGCCTTGGCCGGGTTGCGGGGCTGCCAGTTGACCCCGGAGGTGGAGTGCTCAAGGAGGAGCCACGGGGCGCCGCCGGCCACCGAGCGGGTGAGGTCGGCGGCCATCGCCAGGTTCACCTGGGTGCGGCGGCCGTCGGTGATCAGGTAGTGGTCGTTGGTGACGAGGTCGACCTCGCGGCCCCAGGCCCAGTAGTCGATGGAGTCGCACTGGCTGAGCGCCGTCATGAAGTTGGTGGTGACGGGGATGCCGGGGGCGAGGCGGTGCAGGATGTCGCGCTCGCGCAGGAAGTTCTCGCGCAGGGTGGCGTCGGCGAAGCGCTTGTAGTCGAGCTGCTGGGCCGGGTTGCCGACGGTCGGCGTGGTGCGCGGCGGGTCGATCTCCTCGAAGGAGGCGTAGCGCTGGCCCCAGAAGGCGGTGCCCCAGACGTGGTTGACGCTGTCCACGGTCCCGTACTCGGCGGTGAGCCAGCGGCGGAAGTGGGCGGCGCAGCTCTCGCAGTAGCAGGCGCTGACCGGGACGCCGTACTCGTTGTGGACGTGCCACAGGGCGACGGCCTCGTGCCTGCCGTAGCGGCGGGCGAGTTGCTCGGTGATGCGGGCGGCCGCGTCGCGGTAGGCCTGGTTGCTGTGGCAGATGGCGCCGCGCGAACCGAAGGCGAGCCGGGTGCCGTCGGCCGTGACGGGCAGGGCGTCGGGGTGCGCCGTGTAGAACCACTTGGGCGGGACCACGGTGGGCGTGCCGAGGTCGACCGCGATGCCGTTCTCGTGCAGCAGGTCGATGACGCGGTCCAGCCAGCCGAAGTCGTAGGTGCCGGGGGCCGGTTCGAGCAGTGCCCAGGAGAAGATCCCGACGCTCACCATCGTGACGCCGGCCTCGCGCATCAGCCGGACATCTTCGTGCCAGACGGCCTCCGGCCACTGCTCGGGGTTGTAGTCGCCTCCGAAGGCGAGCCGGTGGTGCGTCATGCGGGTCTTCTCCTGAGGTTCACAGCACTGCTTGGCTGGGAGCGTGCACACATGCGGTTGCGCGGGTATGCGCCTACGTAATCCCATGTGATTGATGGTTGGCAAGTACAGTGACCGTTTCGTGCTGTAACCGGTCACAGACCGGCGTCAGGCCCGGTACGAGCCGATGGTGTAGAGCGCCGGAAGGGCCACGCTGTTGTGGTCGAACAGCGCCTGGTTCTCCCAGTTGTTGCCGGAGGAGGGGTTCGCCGGGTCCCAGCCGTTGCCGGTGGTGGCCGTCCAGAAGCCCTCCCAGTAGCAGTAGCCGAGGCCCATGCTGTTCGGGGTGGCGGCGACGGTGTCCGCGACGGCCTTCACCCAGGCGTTCTGGCCCGTCGAGCTGGCCGGGTAGCCGGAGGTGAGCTGGCTGCTGGAGTTGACCAGGTTGGCGGTGCCGTCCTTGTCGGTCAGCGTCCACGGATAGGCGGTCTCGGCGACGAACGCCGGCGTGCCGTACCGGCCGGTCACGTACGAGAGGTTGGCGGCCAGCTCGGTCAGCGTGCCGTGCCAGTACGGGTAGAAGGACATGCCGATGACGTCCCAGTGGACTCCGCGCGCCTTCATGGCGTCGAAGAACCACGTGTAGAGGCTCTGCGTACCGCCGTTGGCGAGGTGCAGGATCGTGCGGACGCCGGGCGTGGTGGCGCGGGCGGCGTTGATGCCGGAGGTCAGGAACAGGGCGAGGTTGTCGAGGTTGTTCCAGTTCCCGGTGTCCCAGAGCATGCCGCCGTTGATCTCGTTGCCGATCTGGACGAGGTCGGCGGGGGTGCCCTGGGCTGCGAGGGCCCCGAGCACGTCGGCGGTGTGGTCGTGGACGGCGGTGCTGAGCTGCGAGACGGAGTAGCCCGCCCACGCGGCCGGCTTGGTCTGGGCGCCCGGGTCGGCCCAGGTGTCCGAGTAGTGGAAGTCGATGATCGTCTTGATGCCCCAGCGGCTGAGGCGCAGCGCCATCGGGAGGATGCGCGCCTTGTTGTTGTAGCCGTCGGCCGGGTTGACCCAGACCTTGAGACGGGCATGGGTGATGCCGGCGCGGCTCAGCAGTTGGACCGGGTTGATCCGGGCGCCGTCGGACTGGTGCCAGACAGCGCCGAGCGCTTCCGCTTTGGCCACGGAGGAGAAGTCGATGCCGCGGATGGAGAGGGACGTTGCGGCGGAGGCGGGGGTTCCGGCGGCGGTGAGGAGGGCGGGGGTGGCCATGCCGGCTGCGGCGGCCTTGAGCAGGGTGCGTCTTTGCATGGCGGGTCCTTTGGCTGGTCGGGGGTTGGGTGCCCCCGGGGGCGTGTGGGGGTGGTGCGGTTTGTTGCGGGGTGCGGGTTTCGTCGTGGCTGGTCGCGCAGTTCCCCGCGCCCCTGAGATGCGCACCTTCGGTGCGGCATCTCAGGGGCGCGTCTAGG